>JBFJXC010000078.1:0-11522 GCA_041623325.1 Lentisphaeria bacterium
AGGGTCAGCAACGACTCGATCAGGCCGACGAGGGACGCCAGCACCGCATAGGGAAAAATCAGTTTCAGGGTAGCCAGGGTCACGGGCACGCTGGGCAGGGAAAACGAAGGCAGGGCGGCGGCGATGGTGGTTTTGCTGGGATCATTGCCCTGCACAAAGTCCAGAACCGTGCGCGAATGGATACCGAAGCTCTCCAAGCCGAGGGCCAACAGGGTCACGACCACGATGGCGGTCAGAGTGGCTGGAACGGCCTTGGTCAGCTTGGGCAGGAAATGGCTGATGCCCATGGTCAGGGCAATCAGGCCGCCCATCACTACAAGATCTGCCCGGGGCAGAAGCTGCATGTGTTCCCCGCTACCAACGTAGAACTGGCTGAACTGCGCTTTGAAGATTACGATCGCCAAGCCGTTGACAAAGCCCAGCATGACCGGATGCGGGATCATGCGGGCAAATTTGCCTAGTTTCAGCAGTCCGGCCGAAATCTGGATCAGCCCCATCAGCAGCACCGCCGCGAACAAATAGCCCAAGGCGGCTTGGCTGCCGCCGCCTTCGGCCACGGGAGCGTTGGCGACCTTGATCACCAGCGGAGCAAAAATCACCGCCACCGCCCCGGTGGCTCCGGAGATCATACCCGGCCGCCCCCCGAAAACGGCGGTGATCAGCCCCATGATAAAGGCGGCATACAAGCCTACGCGGGGGTCCACGTGGGCCACGAAGGAGAAGGCGATGGCTTCGGGGATCAGGGCCAGAGCAACGGTCAAGCCGGAGAGGACATCATTTTTGAAGTTGCGGGGTTTGTTGAAGTTGAGGTGGAAGAAGGTGTTGGTTTTTCGGATATCACTCATCGATTGCTTTTCGGGACCTTGTTTGAATAATGGAACAGTGCTCGTGCCGCCACTGAAATATGCAGGGGGAGGAAGCATTGAAGGGAACCGGCAGACTTCCAGTCTCGCCGCAGAAGGGGATGTAATATCCTGCCTCTACCGGAATGTGCCAGTGATCCGCCCGGAAAACGGTTGTCGCTGACCTCTCCAACCTTGCTTACGCGCAGAATGCCGCCCCGTTTCCAGGTTCGGGCGAGGGCAGGGCAGGGCGGACGTTGAGGGTCTTGTCCCTCTTGACCAGGACGGAGCCGGCTTTGGCCCCGCGGGGTTTGGATACGTCGGCAGTCCGGGCCATGATCACGGCCACTTTCCCCGCCTTTCTGGCTTTGCTGTGGTAGGCCGCGACGGCGGCGGCGGTTTCAAGTATGGCGCGGTCGGGAGTTTGGTCTTCGGGACAACGCAGGATGACGTGGCTGCCGGGCATGCCCTTCACATGGAACCACCAGTCCCGGGGGGAAGCGGTCCGCAGGGAAAGAATGTCGTTGTCCCGGTCGGTCCGCCCGGCCAGGATTTCCCAGCCCCCGGGCAGGGCATAGCGGAATACATCCGGTTCGGAGCAGTTCTTTTTGGGTGAGATCATTGGCCGTGATTGCCAGGCGTGTCGGAAAACTCGTCGATGCGCAGGAAGACGACTTGGCCCACCCTTTCGGTCGATATGGCAATGGACATGGTCTTGACCTTGTCGAAAAACTGAATGTCCGGATAGGCGGGCACGGCTGTGCAGCTTCTGCCGGTGGTAAATGTATTCAAAATAGTGTTTCGGATGGTGCAGGTCTTGCAGTGAACCGTATTGCCACAGCCACCCGGTTCAAAACCGTGAATGCATTCCAAAACATCTCCGCCTGGGCTTCCTTCGATTTCCTGGCGTTCCTTTCCTAACAGGGTGCACGCATACTTATTGGCGGTAAATACAGCCGGATCGGATTGAATCACCATCACCGGCATCCCCAAGCTGTCAAGATAATCCAGCAGGGGCTCTTTCAGCTCCTGCATCACCCTTGCCGTGCATGGCTGGCAAATGCCATGGGTAACCTCGAAGCCATCTTGCCAGGCTGGGGACTCGCTCATTCCCAGTCCCACACCGCACCAGGAGCATACAGGGCGCCTGGCGGTGGGGTAATGCTGTTGAAGAGGGGCGGTGACCATGCTGTCTGGTTGACTGTTTGGTGCTCGTATCGTCCATATGGCCGCCCATGCCATGGTTTCAGCGACGGTTGCCTGTCGGCGGGGAGGGCAGCCCCACGGCAAGAAACTCATCGGGTAATTTAACATCGTGCCAGACTCTGACAAGGTCAGCGTTGCGTTCCGCCTAGTGGCGGATCGCAGGCGGGGCACTATAGTTCAGGCCCTTTGTTTTCGACAAATGCACCGTAGCGCCCGGCAAGGGTAGAAATGGATACACGATGTACCGCAAAGAATTGAAAGTGCTGGATTGCACCATCCGCGATGGTGGCCTGATGAACAATTGGCAGTTCGACGACGATTTCGTGCGCACGGTCTACCGCGCGTGCGTGGACTCGGGCGTGGACTACATGGAGATCGGCTACCGCAGCAGTGAAGGAGCCTATTCCCGTGAGGAAAACGGCCCCTGGAAATTCTGTGACGACAAGGATTTGCGCCGCATCGTCGGCGATAACGACACCGACCTTAAGCTGTCCGCCATGGCCGACATCGGCCGGATTTCCCACGATGACATTCCGCCGGCTTCGGAAAGCCTGCTGGACATGATGCGGGTGGCCTGCTACGTGAACCAGACCGACAAGGGAATCGCGCTGGCCGAACACTGCATGGACAAAGGGTATGAAGTGACTCTGAACATCATGGCCGTGTCCACGGCCATGGAACGGGATCTGGACGAGGCGCTGGTCGACGTGGCCAAGAGCCGCGTGCCGATCGTCTATCTGGTGGACAGCTTCGGCAGCATGTATTGCGAACAGGTGGAGACGCTGGTTAAGAAATACACGGCCGCTTTGCCCGGCAAGGTGATCGGATTCCATGCTCACAACAATATGCAGCTGGCCTTCGGCAACACCATCGAGGCGATCATCCATAACTGCAACATAGTGGACGCCTCCATCCTCGGCATCGGCCGCGGCGCTGGAAACTGCCCGCTGGAGCTGCTTCTCTCGTTCCTGAAGAACCCCAAGTTCGACCTGCGTCCGGTTTTGAAGGCTATCCAGACCCACTTGATTCCTCTACAACAGAAGATCGAGTGGGGCTATCACATGCCCTACCTGATCACCGGCAGCATGAATGAGCATCCCCGCAGTGCGATGAAATGGATGGGATCACCCAGGAAGAACGACTTGGTTGCCTTCTACAATGCCATGGTTGACGGCTGCGAGCTGGATTAGCCGGCTGTCGAAGTGTTTTCAAACCCGTTCAACGACTACGGGATGAGAAATCAATAGCCGGGGCCGCAAAAGGCCCCGGCTTTTTTGTTTCGCGGGGATCGAACAGCCAGGATTTTGAACCAGGATTCGATCGGAGGGCCGGGCGTGAATCAGGCCTTGCGGGTGCGGATGGTCAGGTCCGGCTGAGCAATGGTGACTTTGGTGCCTGGGGGGACCGACTCGGTCAGCCAGACATTGCCGCCGATCACCGAACCGTCCCCGATGGTGATGTCCCCCAGAATGGTGGCACCGGCATAGATGGTGACGTTGTCCTCGATGTTCGGATGGCGCTTGGCCCCCTTGATCAGATGACCCCGGTCGTCCTTGGGAAAGCTCAGAGCCCCCAGGGTGACTCCTTGATAGATCTTGATGTTCTTGCCCAAAACCGCGGTTTCGCCAATGACCACTCCGGTACCATGGTCGATAAAAAAGTAGGGGCCGATCGTAGCCCCGGGGTGAATATCGATGCCCGTCATCGTATGGGCGTATTCGGACATGACGCGCGGGATCAGGGGCACGCCGGAATTGTACAGCTCGTGTGCAATGCGCTGAATGGCGATGGCCCGGATGCCGGGATAGGCAATGACCACTTCGTCCGAGGTCTGGGCGGCTGGATCGCCATCGAGCGCAGCCGATACGTCCCGTTTGAGGATGCTTCGGATCGTGGGGATCTTGTCAAGCAGACCGATGACGGCCTTTTCAGCCAGATTCAATGTGTTGCAACCCTCGCAGGAATCCTGTGTGCAGCGATAGGCGAAGGCCAGTTCCGTTTGAATGCACAGTCGTCTGAATATTTCGTTGATATGGTCCCCGATGGCAAAGTCCAGCCCCGCACTGTAGAAATGGCGACGGCCCGTGTATCCCGGAAACAGCACCTCCAGGATCATCTCCAATATGCAAATGATCTCCTCGCTCTGGGGCATGTTGCTCTCGTCGATATGGTTGATGCCGCGCCTGTCTTCGTAGGTGGCGCAAATGGCATGGGTGATTTCAGCGGCTTTCTCAGCGCTCCAGAGTTTAAATCCCGTACGGGCCATGACCTGCGGACATTCCCGAAAATGCGATCGTTCGGATTTCATGCTTCCACCTCTTTTTCCAGCATAAGGGTGACAGGACCCTCGTTGACCAAATTTACGTGCATGTTGGCACCAAAGATGCCAGTCTCGGTTTTCAGCCCCAAGCGGCGAATCGTCTCGGCAAAGAACTCGTACAGCGGCTCGGAGATCTTCGGGGGCGCGGCCTCGGTAAAACTGGGGCGGCGCCCTTTGCGGCTGTCACCGTACAGGGTGAATTGCGAAACCACCAGAACCTGGGCGCCGATTTCCAGAGCGGAATGGTTAAACTTGCCGGCGGCATCTTCGAAGATGCGCAGATTGACCAATTTGTCGACTAGATACTTCGCCTCCGCCTGGGTGTCCCCATTCCGGATTCCAAGCAGGACCAGAAGGCCGGGGCCAATCTGTCCAACGGTCTGACCGTCAACCTCCACACAAGCTTGTCTGACGCGTTGAATGAGCGCTCGCATGTGCTTGTAAATTCCCTCGTTGTCTGTTGCTCGGGTGCTTTAATTCAGAAGACCACTCGGAACTCAGCCCGGGGGCATCCGCGCGGCCACCGGATTCAAACCGACAATATAGCGCGAGGGGGATCTATTGCCTTTCTATGTGGAGCTTGTCTTTAATCGAGCTAGATTGTATTGAATCTACCGCCATCCGTCATCGTTAGGAAGGAATCTGCATGCCATGACAGGTCTCAACGCCAAATTGCCATCCTATCACCTGCATTCGCGTTGGAGTGACGGTGGTTGTAGCATCTCTGAGCTTGTCCGGGCGGCCGAAGCGGCCGGTTTTCCAGAAATCGGCATCTCCGACCATCTGGTCATCACCCGGCAGGCGCAGGGTTGCGATCTGGACTTTGCCATGCCGATGAGCGCTCTTGCCGGGTACATTGACGAAGTCCTCCGGGTCCGGCAGACCGCGGCCATTCCGGTACGACTGGCCGCGGAGATTGACTTTTTTCCGGACACGCCATCCGTGTTCGATGAGTTGCTTGCCGGAGTTTCATTCGACTATCTGATCGGGTCCGTGCACTTCGTGGACGGTTTTCCTTTGGACTTGAGCCCCGATCTTTGGAAGCCCCTCAGCCAGGACCAAATCGACCGCATCTACCGTCGGTATTGGGCCCTGGTGGCGGAATCGGCGGCCTCCGGGATATTTGACATTATCGGTCACCTCGATCTTCCCAAGAAGTTTGGATACCGGCCTGTCGGTGATGTGAGCAGGGAAGTGGCGTTGGCGTTGGATGCCGTCAGCAAAGCGGATGTCGCGGTCGAGCTTAACACGGCTGGCTGGGATAAGCCATGCGGCAGCCCCTACCCGGACCGGGACATTCTGATGGATTGCCGCCGTCGACAGATTCCCATCATCATATCAGACGATTCCCATTGCACCCAGGACCTGGGGCGGCATTTTGCCAGAGCAGCCGCTCTGCTTCGGGACGTGGGCTATACCAATACCTTCCGCTTGGAGGGAAGGGCGCGGATCCCGGTCGAGCTGCCTTGAAAGTTCAGCCACGCTTCAGCCCACGGCTGCATGCCTTAGTCCTGTGCAGGCCGCGAACGAAATCAGGGGGATCTACTGTGGGGATGGCAGGCGGGGAATCTCCCGCTGAAGGACGCGGTAAAGGCGCTCTTGGTCAAGGTCGTTGGGTTCAACAAAGTCCCCGCTGGAAAAGTCGTTCCAACTTGAAATCAGGATGATGGCGGCACGTTTGCCAGCTGCGTCCCACAGTCCGTTGCGGAGGGTGCGGCCGCGGTGCCTAGGGATATCCCAGTGGTAGCCAGGGCGGTTGCCGCGGACTAAGGCCCGACCGGCCCTGACAAACGCCTGCTCGGGACTGCGGCCCGTAACCGCGCTCCAGGGGAATTCCCCGTTGCCACCCCAAGCCCATTCCGAAGTCGCTGAAAAGGCCCGCCGAAAGGAGAAGGCCGGATGGCGTTCGTTATAAGGCTCCATCCCGGGGCCAAGGATAACCAGAGGTTTTCCACCCAGGCGAAAATAACCATCCTGCTCAACTTGGCCGGAATCGATCATCCATTCCAGGAACATGAGCATTTTGCGTTGATCATATTTTTGCTGGAACGATAGCAGGCAAAAAGCGATTTTAGGCGCCTCCGGCCCCAGGTGGTGCCCAATATCGACAAATTCGGCCAGACGTTGCAAATAAAAGTCATTTAGCTGGTCCAATTCGATGACCGTGACCACGAAATCAATCTCGGCAGCGTGGATCCGCCGCAGGTCACGGGCCATGCGTTCATTTGTCCAGCCACGGTAATCGGGCATGGGGCGTGAAATGGTCCGATCCTGGCAGCGGCCCACGGGGTAATAGAGGATTCCCGTCCTGGGCCGATAACTCTCCGAATCGGAAAACTGCGGGCGGCGGGCACTCGGACCAACGCAACCCGGCAGAAAAACCATCCATGCGGCATACGTCGCCATTGCCACGACCTTGATCGGCCTGTAGGCGCTGAAACGGGTCGTCACGAACGTCATGATTCATGATCCTTACGGGTTAGGCGTTCGAAACGCTCGCAGTCGTTCATGGGTTCGACCACCTTGTTCCAAAGGCCGCAGCGGCACTGGAAGGGGTGGCGCGTGAAATGCCGGCAGTCCCGACAAAAACACGCCTCTTCGGCTTCTCCCAACAATGAGGCGGGCTGACAAGCCTGGCCGACGGGGGAAGATAGCCCAAGAAAGCTGGCCGCCGCCGATTTTCTGGCGGTGTCCGCCTGGTCGCGATCGCTTAACGAGGGGGCCTGGCCGTAATCTTGAACTACCGTCGCCTGGCAAAGGCCGCAAATCAGGTCCTGGCCGTTACGCACCCAGCCGTCGAAGCGAACCTTGGTGCGGACGACCGATTCGTGGTCGCAATGGGGGCAGTGAAACACCTGGCCTGGATTGACATTCAAACTCACAGGGCCGCATTCCTTTCTGGTCTGATCGCTTGTCCGAGTTGCAACGGGCAGGCTATCCCGGCACGGAAAAACCTACCACACCGGGGGAGTTTCGCCAAGGGGGCGCCAAGGTCGCATAATATATCTTATGTCGAATCGGCGGGAGGTGGAAATGTCTTGGTTTTAAGTCGCAAAACGTTCAATGGCAGAATGTTAAGAATCTAGGCAATGGTGCCTGTTGATAACTTGTGTAAGAAAGGGGTCAGGCGAGATGGTCGAGAATGGCTTCGGCGAGGCCACGAGGGGTATCACCCGGCCCGACAGGCAGGATGATGGCCCCCGGGTGCTGGTGGCGGAACCAGGTGCGCTGACGGCGAGCATACTGGACAGTTTTGTGGAACAGAGTTTCGAGCAGCTTGCCGGGGTTGGCTTCGCCGGATTCAAGCCAGGCGGCAATTTCCCGATAGCCAAGGGCTTGCCGCGCCGTGGGACTCTGCAAGAGTCCTTGCAGCAGCAAGTGACGTGTTTCCTGGATCCAGCCGCTGGCGAGCATTTCCCGTGTGCGTTCCCGGATCCGTTCGCGGTGCCATTGGGGTTCCGGCATCAGGATAAACTGCCGGAAGCCTGGCCTTGGAGGCAGTTGCCCGGTGGGAATGCGCAGCTGGTCGGGAATGCCGCCAGTCAGTCGCAACACCTCCACTGCCCTCATCAAATGGCGGGGGTTGAGG
This sequence comes from Lentisphaeria bacterium, assembly GCA_041623325.1. Lineage (GTDB taxonomy): Bacteria > Verrucomicrobiota > Lentisphaeria > Oligosphaerales > JBFJXC01 > JBFJXC01. The sequence goes on from JBFJXC010000078.1 coordinate 7,958, forward strand.
GCTAGTCGATCGGCACTCTCAGGTGCCACCATGGCTATTTCTTGCCGCAGAGATTCAGGGCCACCCGGTGCATGGTAATGGTCAAGAATCTCGGCGGCCACATTCCGATCGGCAGGTAGCAGCTGGTAGCCGTAGACCAGCGCTCGGGCGTAGAGTCCAGTACCTCCGGCAACCAGCGATTTGCGCCCTGCCCGCGCCTGCTCCTCGATAATGGCGCTGCTGAGCTGAACGAACTGATTGGCGTCGTAACGTTGATCCAAACTTAGGTTATCGACCAGATGATGCTGTACCAAAGCCAATTCACTGGTGGAAGGTTTGGCTGTGCCGATGTCCATCCCCCGGTAAACTTGCATGGAATCGCAGGAAATGAGATCCGTGCCCAAGGACTGGGCCAGGATCAGGGCAACGGCGCTCTTGCCGCTGCATGTGGGGCCGAGAACCAGCAAGGTCTGCCATGGTTCGCGGCTATTGGGCATGCTCTTTCGGCTCCGGAATCAAGGCGGACGCAAGAATATAGGCAATCACCCCGACCGTAATGGCGCTGTCCGCGATGTTGAAGGCGGGCCAGTGATGGGCTCCCCAGTAAAAGTCCAGAAAGTCTACGACTTCGCCGTGGACTAGCCGGTCGACAAGGTTGCCGACAATCCCGCCTAATAGAAGCCCCAGCGCCATGGAAAGGGTTTTCGAGCCGGCGGCAAGATTCTTGAAGAAGACGACAACGCCAAGCATGGCAGCGAAAGACAGCAGGGTTAGCAACCATGTGTAACCGCCGAGAATGCCCCATGCGGCCCCGGGGTTGCGGTAGTGTACAAGGTTGAAGAAGCCCTCGATGACAGCGTAGCGGCTTCCCAATGGCCAATTCCGCAGAACGTAGGCCTTGCTCAGCTGGTCCAATACCGCTATGGCTGCAGCCAGCCAAAGCGGTACCTTCCAAAACGTAAAAAACGGCGATGGATTCGCCGGCTGTCGGGGCGCGGAACTATTCAACGAGCTCCTCCGCCACCTCGGCTGCCCGTTCCTCCGGCGGCATGCCATCGTTGGCCTCGCGCACTTCCTTGCAGCTGATGCAGAGTTTGGCATACGGAATGGCCTTCAGCCTGCCTTCCGGAATCAGCTTGCCGCAATCAATGCATTTGCCATAGGTGCCGTCTTCAACCCGGGAAATGGCTTCCTGGATGAGCTGAAAAGTTTTTTGCTCCTCTCCCACCAAAGTCAACTCCATATCCCGCATGAAGTTGTCGCTTCCCACATCTGCCAGCTCCTCCCCGGCCGCACGTGTGGAGATCAGCGAGCTGGAGGACAGATCCTTGATCTGGTCGACCAGTTGGTCGCGCATGTCCAGCAACAGGTCGTAGTACTTTCCCCGGGCATTTTCTTGGGATGTTCTCTTTTGAGTCATCTATATCCCCCTTTCTTGCTGCGGTTACACTTCTTTCCTCACGCCTTAGTCGCGTTCAAAATATAATTCTTGGGTGCGAATCTGCAATCTGATCAATGGGCGCTCAGATAATCGTGGATGCGCCCGGCCAACTCCGGTCCAATGCCGGGGACCCGACAGGCAATCTCCTCGGCAGTGGCCTTGCGCAGTTGGGCCACGGATTTGAAGGCTCGCAGGATGGCCTCCCGCCTTTCTTCGCCAACTCCCTCGATTTCATCGAGAACGGAATCAGCGATTCGGCGGCGACGCAACTCACGGTGGTAGGCCACGGCAAAGCGGTGGGCCTCGTCGCGAATGGCCTGCAGCATTCTCAAACCGGCATGATGGCGCGGCAGGATCACCGGCTCCGGGCAGCCGGGCAGAAAAATGGCCTCTTGCTTTTTGGCCAAACCCAGGATTGGCAGTGGCGGCACCCCTTCGGACAGAAGCGCGCCAAGTGCGGCATTCAATTGCCCCACTCCCCCGTCCACCACAATCAGATCCGGCAGTTCTGCCCTCCCCTCCCGCACCGCTTTCCCATAGCGCCGCCGTATGACCTCCGCCATCATCGCGAAATCGTCGGCTCCCTCGACCGTGCGAATCCTGAATCTACGGTAATCCTTCCTGGAGGGCACCCCCTCCCGGAAGCACGTCAGAGAGCCCACGGCCAGGGTGCCGCTGATGTTTGATATGTCGAAACATTCAACGACCACCGGCGGCCGTGTCAGCCCCAGGGCCTCCTGAAGAGCCTTGACCGCTTCGAGTCCATCCGGATTCGGGGCCAAGGAGGCGCGTGAGAACCGCCGGGTCTGAGGCGTGCAAACCGAGGAAATGTTGGCGATGATATCCCGCAGCTGGGCGGCTTCCTCGAAGCGCTGGCTGGACGCCGCGCTCTGCATATCGTGGCGCAACTGTTTCAGGATCTCGGCCGTGTGCCCCTCCAAGACTTGCCTTGCCTGGTCAAGCTTTTCCAAATAGGCCTCTTGGGTGATCCGATTGAGGCAGGGGCAGCTGCAGGTTCGCACGGTGCGCTCCAAACAGTGCTGCCGAGTGTCGGGGCCGGGGTGGCGTGCCTTGCAGGTCCTAAGGCCGAAATGCTTGGACAGGTATCGAATGGTGGCTTTCATCGCGCTCGTGTAAGGAAACGGCCCGTAATAGATGCGGCCATCGTCACGGCGCAGACGGGTTGTCAGCAGGCGCGGAAACGGCTCCGTCAGGTCGATGGCGATCAGCGGATAGCGCTTGTCGTCCCGCAGCACCACGTTGTAGCGTGGCGAGTATTCTTTGATCAAGCGTGATTCCAACAGCAGAGCCTCCGCATCGGAACGCACGGTGATGATGTCGTATTGGGCGATACTCTTGATCAACGCCCGCACCTTTGGCTCCGCCGTCTGACGGCGGCTCGGCTGGAAATAGCTGGCCAGGCGGCGACGCAAATTCTTGGCTTTGCCGACATAGATCACCGTGCCGCTGTCGTTGCGGAAGACGTAAACGCCGGGCGAGGCCGGCACATCCTGGGGGGAAAACCGCTTCATCGGGGAAAACCCTAGAAAAAATCCGGAAAATTAGCGTTTTTTCGTGAAAAGGCGCTGTACAAGACCCTATCCGGGCGTATAGTAGTGCCGTTGTCACGAACGACGTGAGAATCTAACAACTGAATAAAATTTACCGCCCTGGCAAGTTATCCCTCCCTCCCCCTCTTCCCCAACTTGCCAGGGCCTTTTTTTTGCCCGTTGCACTTCCCGCAACCGGGCGCGACCCTTCCGTTGATCAGTTGATGATCTTGGCCGAGGAATAGGCATGCAGATTGTAGTTGATTTGCCGTGCCGGCATCGGCAAGCGTTCCAGCGTTACGCGGCTTTCCTGGAAAAAGCGTTCCGCCAGGGTGGAGTGATAGTCGGAGAAGACGACGACCCTGGTGATACCGGCGGCAATGAGGGCCTTGGCGCAGGCCGTGCAGGGCATATTGGTCACATAAGCACTCGCCCCGATTAGGTTGACTCCGTGCCGGGCCGCCTGGCAAAGAGCATTGATTTCGGCGTGATTGGTCCGGACGCAATGGTTGTCGACGATCAGACAGCCCACATCGTCGCAATGCTCGGCCCCCGGCAGAGAGCCATTGTAGCCGGTGGCTAAGACGAAGCGGTC
>JBFJXC010000079.1:0-11494 GCA_041623325.1 Lentisphaeria bacterium
CGGCATGAAGGCGCTGCTCCTCTTCGGCACCGACGAGCAGAGGGAGCGCTGGCTCCCCGAGCTCGCCACCGGCGAGCGCATCGCCGCCTTCGCCCTGACGGTGGCCTTCCTGGGCGGCTCCCTGACCTGGGGGGCCAACGCCTCCGACCCGAACCGGACCAGCTACCGGGCACTCGTCTGCGAACGGCTGCGGGAGACGTATCCTGCGGCACGATGGCGCTTTGTGGACGCGGCCATCGGCGGAACCGGCTCGCAGCTGGGGGTGTTCCGCCTGCAGCGCGATGTGCTGGCCCACAAGCCCGATCTCGTGTTTCTGGACTTCTCCCTCAACGACGGCATCTACGCGGACACGGCCGAGACCTTGTCCTCCTACGAGGCGATTGTCCGCGGCATTATCGGAGAGGGGAACTGTCCGGTGGTGCCCGTGCTGCTGGCGGCCAGAGAGTTCATCCTGCACGACGATCTGGCGGACATGAAGCGGCGGACCAACCATCTGGCCCTCGCGGAACACTACGGGCTGCAGGCCGCGGACGTCATCAAGGGCATGCGCGAGCTGCACCAGCAAAATAAGCTCGATCTGGATGCGGCCTGGCCCCCCGAGCTTTTCGACACGTGCCACCCGCACGACCACGGCTACGCCGTCTACGCCGACCTGGTCTGGCAGGCCTATCGGCAGGGAGTCGCGGCCGGCAAGACGCCCGTCCTGCCGAAAGCTTGGCTGAACCAGGACACCTACCGCCACACCGCCCGGGTCAAGATCTCCGACTTGAAAGCGCTTCCCCAAGGCTGGCGCATCGGCTACCCCGAGACCCGGGCCGGAACCTTCGACTTCCTGTGCTCCCGCTGGCTCGACAATGTCGCCATCGCCGAGAACTGCGTCCGCCAGGGCTCCGACAAGTTCGACCTCAGCGGGGTTGTCCCCGAAGCGCTCACGGTAAAATTCCACGGCAGCACGGTCTTGCTATTCGGCGAGTCCACCGTCTTTTCGGGGCGTTTCCAGGTGAGCATCGACGGCGAGGTCACGACCGAGATCGACGCGGCCGCTTTCGGCAGCCGGTTTGCGCCGTCTGCCTATCTGAACGCGCCAATCGCCATGGGGCTCGACCCGGATAGGGAGCACACCCTAACCATCACCCCGCTGCTGTCGGACACCGATCCCCAGCAAATCCACCTGGAAAGCATCTGCGTGGCCGGCCCCCACCGGGCCATGGTTCAGCAATAGCGCGTTTTTGATCAAAGATCGTGGGGAAAGCAGCGCCCCCTGGTCACCCATCCTTGCGGGCGTGCAGAAGTTTTTGGCGGATGGCGCGGTTGACAGCGCGGCGGTCGATGACTCCCACCGGTGCGGAGGCGGCGCTGTCCACCACCAGCAGTTCGTCCACGCCGGTGTCGCCCATCAGACGGACCGCGGCGGCCAGGCGCATATCCGGGACCACGGACTCGGTGCAGGGGCCCATGACGTCGGCCACCAGCAGCCAGGCCCAGGTGTCGCGCTCGGGGAGGATTTCACGGAGGTTCTCAAAGGAGAGCATGCCCACCAGTTTGCCGGCCGCGTCGGTGACCGGCTGCATGAAGGCGGCACTGCCGGACATGGTTTCGACGGCGGCGGCCACGGGGGTGGCCTCGCGGATGGGGGTGACGGGGATAGCCACGTCGGCCACGGTCATGGTGGTAGCCACATCCTCCTCGGTCAGGTTCCGGCCGGCCTCCCCAGCCAAGTGGATGGCCCATTTGACCATGGGCGGGCCGATGATCTGAGCAATGAGGGTGGTGGCGGTGACGGCGAACACGATGGCCTCTCCCATCGAAAGCCCTTCGGCCACCTGGATGTGCTCCAGACTCTGACTGGCCATGATGGACAAGCCCACGGCCACCCCCCCCTGGGCAAAGATGGCCATGCCGCAGTACTTCTGCACGACGGGGGCGGCCCCGGTGGCTCGGGCCCCGAGGTAGGTGCCGACCACCTTGCCCAGATTGCGGCCGACGACGTACACGATCACCACAAGCCACAGCCAGCCGGGCAGATTCCCTACGTGCAGGCGCGCCCCGACGAGCACGAAAAAGAGTACGTAGACGGGAATGGAGACGGTGCGGACCAGATCGAACAATTCATGGGCGCGACGGGGCGAATAGTTGGTCAGAACGACGCCGAGGGTCATGGTGGTCAGAATCAGATCCAGGTCGAAGGTTACGGCTAGGCCGATGGCCAGCAGGACCGTGCCGATGGATATGGCCAGGCTCTTTTCTCGCTGGTGAGTGTAGCGCAGCAGGTAGGTCAGCAGAAAACCCAGTGCCGCGCCGACCACCACGGCCCCGCCGAGCTCCCGGGCGATCTTGAGCATCTCGCCCAGGATATTGGCATCGCCCACCACCAGCAGTTCGGCCGCGCTCTTGCCAAGCCCGTAAAGCGTCATGGCCAGGGCGTCGTCCAGGGCCACGGTGGCGATGATGGCGGTGGTCAGTTTGCCGAGGGAGCGATACTCCCAAATCACATCCATGGTGCTGGCCGGATCGGTTGCCGAAGCGATGGCGCCAAAGACGATGCCGGCGGCCAGAGAGACCGGAAGGTTGCCTGAGACCAGATAAATGATGAGGGTCGACGGCACGGCCACCAGCCCAAACGCCAAGAGACCCTCGCCCAGCAGAATGCCGGTAAACTGCTTGCCGTATTGCCGGAAAATCTGGCTCTTCAACTCCCCCCCCACCAGGAAGCCGATAATCCCAAGGGCGAACAGGTTGAAGGACTTGAGGGACTCGACATGGGCGGGGCTAACCAGATTCAAGCCGCTGCGCCCGATCAGCAGGCCGATGGCGATGTAGCCGACAACCTGCGGAATCCGCAACCGCTGAAACAACCAGGCCCCCAGCAGACCGCCGAAAGCCCCGATACCCAGAATCAACAGAACCGATAGCGGCGCATGATGCATGATCGCCCCCCTTCTAGTTGGACGTTAGCAAAGCGTGGGCCGCTGCCGGGTCCGTGGCCGAAATCACCGACTTGAACAGCTCCCGGTCCCGCAGTTTCTTGCTGACCAGGGACAACGTCTGGATGTATTGGCTGTGCTGGTCGGCCCCGGCGGCAATCATGCAGACCAAATGCACCGGCTCCCCATCCAGACTTTCGTAGCCGGCAACCGCCTGCTGACTGATCCCAACCGCCATGACCAAATCCCGAACCGTGCCGCAGCGCAGATGCGGCACCCCGATGCCCAAGCCGATTCCAGTACTCATCATCTCCTCCCGGTGGAATATCCCACGGCGCAGATCGTCCACATCCGTCACCTCGGCGCTCTTGCCAAGAAAGAGGATGAGCTCCTCCAGGACATCCTCTTTGGCATGGCTGGTGAGAATAACCACCCGTTCGGGGGGCAGAATAGTGGCCAGGGAGCGGTCAGGAGTTGGCGATGGCATGATCTCGATTTCCCGATTTCTGGTTGAACGATGCACTTTCTGACGACAAAATAGGACATAAATGTACAAAACGCAACAAGTTTTGCCGGAAAGATTCGCGGAACCGCCCATGTCATGCTTGCGAATCCTGCCTGCCGCCCCCAACGTTGCGTTTTTTGGCGAAGCGGATCCCGAAACCACTCGAAAACCCCCGACTGCTGGGTAAAGTACCGCAAGTTTTTCCCGGGCGGCCAGCCGGAGTGGGGCAATGGAGCAGACCCGCGTCCGGCAGAAACCGAGTCCCCACGGCGAATCGGCCGCTCCGATCCGGCCCGTCTGCTCGTCATCCCGCGGGGCCTGCCTGGATTCGTCCTTCTCGGTGCATCAGCAGCTCGGCGGGTTCGACCAAACCGTTGGCATCCGCAAGGATGACCACTACCTGAAAACGAAGGCGGTGCGCTACGACTATGGAACGTTATGAATCGATAAACATGCCGATGCAAGTCTGCCCGGAAAACTGGTGGCACAGGCAGGCCGCCGGTATGCAGCAGGGGGCACGGCTGCTTCTGAGCAGCTGGCGTTTCTATGCGGGGCTGGCTACGCTCCTGGTCGGCATCTGGCTCAATTTTGTGTCCCAGTCCTATCTGCACGCCTACATCAGCGACGGCAAGACCATGCCGGTGCTCTCCGATATGATCCTGGACAACATCCCCCTGTGGGATATCGACTATGTCTGCGACCTGGCCGTCCTGACCTCGTCGCTGATCTTTATCGGCTATGTAATCCACAAGAGCAAATATCACCAGGTTCCGGTTTTCCTGCTGCTATGCGGGGTCTTCCATCTGGTCCGTGCGGTCTTCATTGTCCTGACCCCGTTTGGCAACCCGCCCATGTTCAACGGCACCGACGGACTGTTCAACGGGTTTTGCCGGTATGAGCTGGGCGTCTACCCGTCCGGGCACACCGGGATCAGCTACATGTATTTTGTCATGGCCGCCAACAAAGGCTACCGCACGGTGCTGATGACCTGCCTGCTGGTGATTATCGCCTCGCTGTTTCTGTCCCGCGCCCATTACAGCATCGACGTCATGTCGGGCATTTTCTTCGCCTATGCCATCAAGTCCTACGGCGAAAAATACTGGAAGGGCCTGACGATCCCGGAATGACGGCCCCTTGCCTTCGGCCGGCCGATGGTGCATGGTACCCCACCGGCGGGGTCGCTCCTCAGGACACTCGCCTCATGCGGTCCGGCACCCATTCCCGGTTGCACCATGCCAGTCGCACGGGATGGGATGCCGACCCCCTCCCCAACCGTTGACGGCGACGCTAGGCAGAGAGAAAAATGAAAATCCAATCCGCCACGGCCAAGTCGTTGGCCCTCCTGATCGGGGCGCTTGGCCTGCTCATGCTGCCCGGGCTGAAGCTGCCCTATCTCGACGCGAATACGGACACCTACTTCACCGAATCGATGACCAAGGCCGGTGTCGCCTACGGAGTCTGCCGCATGGTCAATGCCTCCGTTTCGGTCGTCAAGGAATCCCAGATCCAGATTGAACCGGCCGGCCTGGGCGTATCCCTAGCCGCTGGTCAGATTCTGGACCCCCTCGACGACATGACCGAAAGAGCCTCGGACATACTGGTCACGTCCATCGTCTCGCTGGGCATCCAGAAAATCGCCTACGAGATCTGTGTGGCCTACGCCCCGCCGGTCATCGGAATGGCGCTGCTGGCGCTGCTGGCCACCTCGCTGGTCCAGGGAGACCGGGCAACCGCCCTCAGGGCCATCGTGCTCAAGTCCATCCTGCTTATGGCCGTTGCCCGCCTGTGCCTGCCGGGGTCATCGATCATCAACTCCTTTTTGCACGAGAACTATTTCGCCCCGCAGATCACCGAAGCCAGCGATCAGCTCAAGATGAGTTCCCCCGAAATGGAGCGACTTAAGGATATGCAGATGCCGGCCATCGACGGAGTCGTCGGCACCGTCAAGAACGGCTTTGCCTTCGTTGGCAAGAAAAGTTCGGATTTGAAGGAGGCGCTGGAGGCGATGCTGCGGAACATGGGAACCATGGTTTCCAATCTCCTGAAGCTCTCCTACCTGTATGTCGCCATTTTTGCCGTTCAGGTGGTTCTACTTCCGATTGGAGTGTTTTGGCTATTGACTCAATTGGCAAACGCCCTGTTTGGCACCAAACTGCCCTACATCCTGAAGGATTCGGATCATCGCGGTTGAGTGGGTCGGTCCCATCTGCATTCCGTTGACGAGTGGAAATGGAGTGAATTCCGACGCAGAGGCCTGCCGCGAAATGAAAACCTGTTATGACCGTTGCCCCAAGGTGGGAGGCGCAGTCCCTGCGGCGATCAAGATGATTTGCCTCCCCTTTTAGAAGTGGGTGAAACCAACAGAGAAGGTCGATCTTCAGACCGAAACATAAAGATTCAAAGCACGATTCTTGGAACCGCTTCACATCAATCATATCACATGGCAAACACGTTTTCCTGATGAGGTCCGTCGGTGCATGCAGGCCCTTCCCGAGGCGGAATTGGTCAAGGAGAACCGCATCCGGCGGATCGACAAGGTGCTCGGTCGCTATTATCTGAAATGCGACAAGAACGACTGTTTCCGTGACTGGGCCAAGAGCCTGGTCCGCAACCGGATGCGCGAGGAGTTCGAGGCGGCCCAGGCGCTGAAGGCTGCCGGCATCCCCGTGGTCCGGCACGTGGCCTGGGGACGGGAGAACAACCGGACCTACCTACGGAGCGCCAGCGTCTGATTGCGCCGCTGGTTCCTTTCTTGAAGAAGGACCCGGCCTCGGTCGAGGCGGCATTGCTTGGCGCCTTTCGGGAACGCGGGCAGCGGTTCATCCATACGGGCATGTGGCGGGTTTTCCATGAAGGTTCCAAGCTGACCCGCCACAATGTAACCGATGGCCTGTGGCGCATTCGCCGCCACATGGATACCGATTTGGCTAAGGCCGAGGCCGCCGTGGCCTTTCACCAAAGCACAAAGGCTTCCGATCCCATGCGCCTGAAAACCGACCGCAAGCGTGTGCTCACCCGCTATGTCGGGGATGGGTTTAGTTGTGTAGTCAAGGAGTTTGTCCGCCAGCCCTGGAAACCGATGCTGGCCGATCGACGCAGTTGGCGCAGTGCCTACGGCATGGAATGCTACGGCCTGCCCGCCAGTCGCTATCTGGCTTGGAAACAGACGCGGGGCGGGTCCAGCTACATTCTCATGGAAGACCTGGGCGATCGCAACCTCTCTGACGAACTTGCCCGCGCGGTCGGACTGCCGAGTCCGCGCGAGTACTCCGATCTCCTGGCCAAGGCCGCCGCGCTGGTAGGCTGGATGCACCTGGCCGGGGTCTACCACCGCGATCTGAAGACCGACAATTTCATGTTGGTTGAGCCTGAGGCCGGTGAGGCACAGCTCAAGCTGATCGATCTGGATGCTGTGTCGTTTTCCGGGCCTCTGGGCATCAAACGGATAGTCCGCAACGTCCAGCAGTTCATGAACACCCTGCCCAAAACCATGACGTCGCGCCAGGCGTTGCGCGGCGCCGTCTACTACCGCCGCATGACCGGCGTCTCCAAAAACCGAATTCGCCTGATTCTCTCCCAGACCGTGCCGCCAGATTTCGCCGCCTGCCAGTAGCTCCACGCCCCCGGACCGCTTAACGCTTAACGTTAAACGTCTAGTGCTCCCATGTGGAATGTTCCGGTTGCAGTTTGGCGTTTGGACCGATGCAGAGGCCTGCGTCGGCTACGGACGACCGTGTGGACACGTCAGGTAGCGCACGCAGGCCCTGCGTGCGAAAAGATGCGGAGTAGGTTCGCCGCGCCGCGGCGAACCCAAGCGCATCCGCCACTGGCTATTCCGCCCCCACCGATTATCTTTCGGCGTTCGACCTCAAACCTCGTGTGAAACGTCGTCATGTTGAGCTCAGCGAAAATGTGATGCGTCGTAAGTTCCAATCCTAGATCACTCCGCCATTGATGCCGGAGGCAGGGCTGAAAACTGAAACCTGAACTCCTGAACTCCTGAACCCTGAACCACTGAAACCCACCACCCGACACTGATCACGAGCGTGGCTAGCTCTGCTAGTCCCGCAAAGCGGGAAGCGCGATGACGATTTTCGGCACCCGACACCCGACAGCAGCCTCACCTATGAAACTCGCCCTCACCATCCCCCACTTCTCTCCGGCCACCGGCGGTGCCGAAGGCTTTGCCGTGTCGGTCGTCCGGGAGCTGGCGCGGCGCGGCCACGAGCTGCTGGTGGTGGCGGAAGACGGCAACCCCATGGACGGGGTCAAGACCGTGTTCGGGGACCTAAACTCCATCGGCCGCGAGGGGGACGCGTTTGGAGCGGAGCTGCACATCGACTGGGGACTGAATGTGCCCGCCCACATCCACCGTCTCGGCGGCGGAACCCACCGTCAGTTTCTCGGCCATGCCCTCCAGGCCTATCCCGGCCCTTGGCGCGTCCTCAAGAAGCTAAGCTACGCCCTGTCAGCAAAGCATCGGCGGACGGCGCAGTCAGAACGCGAGCTGATCACCCGGCCCGGTGCCCGCTTTGTGGCCGTCTCCGAATTCGTCGCGGAACAACTGCGGGAGGCCGCGGCCCCGTCACAGCCGACAATAAAGGTGCTGCACAACGGAGTGGACGCCGACCGCTTCGCCCCGGAACGCCTGAAACCCTTGCGCGGCCCCTGCCGCCGGAAGCTCGGTCTGAAAGACGACGACATCGCCTTCCTGTTCGTGGCCCACAACCTGCGCCTGAAGAACATCGCCTTGATAAAAACCGTATTCAGGAAGCTGCACAAGGAACTCCCCCAGGCCAAGCTGATCCTGCTGGGCAAGCGCGATCCCAACATCCGCGCCCCCTGGTTTGTCTACGCCGGGTCCACCTCTTCACCCGAAGAGTACTACGCCGCCGCGGATGCCCTGCTGCACCCCACCTACTACGACGCCTGCGCCAACGTCGTCCTCGAAGCCCTGGCCTCCGGACTGCCCGTCGTCTCCAGCGACCGCAACGGCTCCGCCGAAATCATGGAGCGCGGAAAGCAGGGCTACATCCTGCCGGTGACCGGAGACCGCCGACATGCTCAAACCCAATGGGAAGAAGCCGTCAAGAAACTAACAACGGATCCAAGCCTTCTTCGGAACATGAGTGTCGCCGCCCGGCAACTGGCCCTGGCCCACACCCTCCAGGCCTACGTGGACCATTTCGAAGAAATTCTAGTAGCGCACGCAGGCCCTGCGTGCGACAACGCTCAGTTCAGCACCAGACCACGGTGACCGGGTCGCCGGCAAGGGTGGCGGCCTGCTGCCAGCCGAGGCGTTCCTCCCACGGCTTGGCGCGGTATTCGTCCCGCCGATCGAAGATAACCAGATGGCGTGTGTCGGCCCGGGTTGTGTCGGCGTAACGGGCGATTTGTTCCAGGCCGTCCTCCAGGGTGGTAGCACGGCCGTCGGCCGGATGCACCAGCTTTATTTCGACAATGTTGATCTTTCCCGCATACTCAATTCCAAGATCGATGCGGCCGCGTCCGGCGGCGTATTCCCGCTCGATGCTGCCCCCGCCATTGACGATGCGCTGAAGAAAAGCCATCAGCAGCAGGTGCGGGAATGCTTCGGTATAGTCGGCTTTCAGCTCCCAGGTATCGGCGTGTCTTCTCCAGAACTTCTGGAACTCCCGCATCAAGGCGTCCATGTCCAGGCCGCCGTCGGGATTCTTCCACTGGAACTCGGGTGCCGGTATCGCCATCTGCATCCCGAAGCTAAGTTCCCGGGCCAGGACTTCGCGGTAGATGGCGTTGGCGATGCCGGGCGATCCGGTCTCGCCGATGGTCACCAGGCCCAGGTCCAAACAGAAATCGAAATCGTCGCCGACCGCCATGGTCGGATCGGACTCGCCGGTGAGAATCGGTTGGACCACCTTTTTCACCCGCGCATCCTTGAGCCGCTCCCCAAGCGAATCGATGTGGGTGGCACGCGAGCGGATCAGCTGCTCCTTGGCCTGGTCGACATGGGCGGCGGAAATGGCATCCACCTCGCCGGCGGGGGCAACGCGCAGGACGCACTCCTTGCACAGCGCATTGACCAGCCAGGGCTGCCCGGAGGTGTAGTGCCAGATCCGCTCCAGGGCGTCGGGGCCGAACCGCTGTCCGGTCTGGTCGGTGTGCTGGCGGGTCAAGGCTTCGATGTCGGCCTTGCTGAAATTGCCGATGGAAATGGAATCCTCCTTGATGTTGAACGGACTGCCGGGGTTGACCGGGATGCCATCCTTGCTGCCGACCAGATAGTCGCGCAGGTCGCGCATGCCCACCAGGGCGATGGAGACCGGAAACTTGCCGACACCGCGGTTGGCGAAGCCCCCGCGTAACTGACGTAGGAAGCTGACCATGGCCGGCCCTTCGAGAACATCCACCTCGTCGAAAAGAATAACTAGCGGCTTGGGGGCGACCAGTTTGGCCCAGGCGATCAGGACGGCCGACAGCATGCTCTCCGGCGAGCAGGCCGGCTTCTGCGGAGCGGGAATTCCCAGGTTGTCCGCATATTCGCCGATCGCCTCGACAATGGCCGGCATCGTTTTCTCAATTTCCGGCAGCCCCTGACAGCGCTCCAAGCTCACATAGCAGGCCACGGCCTCGTCGCCCGCGTTGATCTCCCGCATCCAGCTTTGCAGAAAGGTGGTCTTGCCGGTCTGGCGCGGGGCGTGCAGCACCCAGTAGAGCTGGTCGCGGATGTAGCGGTCGAGGCTGGCGCCGATCAGGCGGTCGGCCGGGGGCAGCATGTAGTGCAAGTGCGGCATGCACGGGCCGGTGGTGTTGAAATACTTCGGCATGGTATCTATCCCTGGGGGCCAGCTCCGGGCGCAACTGCAAAGCGCGATTCCAAAGCGTTAATATGGAACGCGGGGCCGAGGATTCAATTACGGGGGATTCATGAGGTAGCGCCCGCAGGCCCTGCGTGCGAAGTAGCTCCACGGCGCCGCCCGTAGAGTTTTGCTCACCGGCGGCGCGGTGAGCCTACGGAAGCGACCGACGCAATATCCAACACTCAACTCCCAATTCTCAAGGCAGAGCCTGCCTTGGCAAATTGAACATTCCGTGCTGGATATTGGGTGTTGCGCGGGAAAATCCAACGCTGAGGCCTGCATCGGCTACGGGCCACGCCCTTGATGATTCCCATTGTCGCGGACTTCAGGCCTTGTCGAAACTGGCCGCCACAACGCTTAACGCTCAAGTGAGCACACACTTGGGGGACCGTTTGATACTGAAGGTGGAGTGCTTGCTTGCCAATCTTCTGGTCAACGGCGCCTGGCAAGCTTGGTGCCCAACCCGCTTCCGAGTTGCCTGAAAGCGGTAATGAAACTACTTTACCTGCTTTCTGATTATTGCTAGTCACGCTTATTTTGCAACGTAACATTGCTTTTTATGTCTCTAAATCCCGATCAGTATAGAACAACGACGATAGACGGGGCATCAGCTGAGACGCAAGAGCTAGAGTGTCAATCCATTAGGTGGATGACCACCTCCGCGCCAGCGGTTATAGAAGCGATGACGAGGCCTCTGCCACGGCAAATTGTCAAGAATAACCGCATGCGGACTGTCACCGCGATCTATCATGGAAATAGCGGCGAACCGCAATATTACCTCAAGCATGACTTAGGGCGGGGGATTCGGACCCGAGCCAAGCAGTTGTTAAAAAACAAAGTGCGGAATGAGTTTGAGTCTGCATTGCTGCTGCGCCGTCTTGGCGTACCGTGCGTCGACTATCTAGGCTGGGGCCGCAAGGGGGCTGAAGGCTATCTGCTCACGGTTGCTTTCGCTGGCAGCAAACCCCTCCGTGATGTCTGGACACAAATCAAGGGAAAGCCGCGCCAGCGGCACAGGCTTCTGGAGCGGCTGACCGATTTGCTCATCGCCACATTCAATGCTTGCTTGTACCACCCGGATTTACATGTTGGCAACATACTGGCGACAGAAATTATCGAAGGCGATTTTGCACTGAAATACGTTGATGTCTATGGCGTAAAAAAGCTCAGGCACCTATCGGAGAGCCAGACGATGGGAATGCTGGGCATTCTCATGAGTTTCTACC
>JBFJXC010000080.1:0-11222 GCA_041623325.1 Lentisphaeria bacterium
CCCATGATCCTCCTCCCCATGATCCTTCTCCCCATGATCCTTCTCCCCATGATCCTTCTCACCATGGAACGATGCCCCAGAGGTTCGCCTGTCCGGGCTCTCCCCATGATCCTTCTCTCCATGATCCTTCTCCCCATGATCCTTCTCCCCATGATCCCTTTCCCCATGATCCTCCTCCCCATGATCGTGTCCCTCATGTTCTCCGTGCTCGTCCTCGGCAGGCTCCTCGCCAGCACGATGCTTTTCATGCTTGCCATGCTCCTCATGCCCCTTGTGTTCGTCGTGCTTGCCGGTGGCGTGATCGTCTGACCGGACCACCTCAACACATCCGCCGCAGCCGTGTTCGCCATGCTCTGCATCGGCTGCGTTGGCTGTGCCGATCCCCCACAACAAGCAGAGGAATGCCACAAACGAAACATGCATCTTCCTATTCACCATCTCACTCGTCAGATTCATCGCGATTTCTCCTCTTTCGGCTTAGTCAGTCCATCGAAGCTGGTACCGGCGATCCGTTGAAGCGTCGCCACGGCGGCGTGATAGTCGGCCAAGGCGTCCACCAACGCACCTTTGGCCTCGAACAGTCCCCGCTGGGCATCCAGCATATCCAGAAACGTGAACTTGCCTTGCCGGTAGCCTTCGTGAGCGGCCTCGAAGGCTTCCTCCATGGCCGGCACCACCTTGGAGCGGAACGTCAGCACCCTTTGGTGGGTCAAGACCAGATCGGCATGGGCTTCGGCCAGCTCGGCGACTCGGGCCGTCTCCACGGCCAGGCCTTCTGCACGGGCCTTGGCCACATCATGTTTGGCAGCGGCAATATTGCCCTGGTTGCGGTCGAATAGAGGAAGCGGCAGGCCAATGCCGACCGAAAAGGCGGTCGTGTCGTCCTCCTGGAACCGGGCGAAGCCCACCGACGCCTGCAGATCGGGAAAGCGCGCGGCCTTTTCCGAAGCCAACCTGGCCTCCCGCAGTCGAATCTCCGATTCCCGGCGTGCCAGCTCGGGAGTCCGGGGCAGTTGGCTCCGAAACGACTCAATAGGCGGAACCGACCCCAGGATCCGGTCCAACTCCCCCTGCACCGTCTGAAACTTGGGATGCACAGAGCCCCACATGGTTGCCAGCTTCTTCCGGGCCAGTGCCAAACCATTCTGGGCCTCGGACACCCGCAGACGCGCCATCTCCAGCTCCGCCTCCGCCTTGGTCGCCTGGAACGGCGGTTCCTTTCCCGCCTTCACTCGCTCGACTACCGCATGGCTGGTTTTCTCGGCCAACTCCACAAAGAATTGGGCCAGCTCGAGCCGGCGTTGGGCGGCCAAAACCGCCGCAAAACGCCGAGCGGCCGAGGTCAAGACATCCAAGCGCTTGCTTTCATAGTCCCAGCCCGCCAGCTCCCCCTGGGCTTGGGCCATGCGGGTCCGCCAGTGCCGCTTCCCACCCAGCTCAAACACCTGGCCAAGACTCACAGAGGTTTCAGCCGAATCGAAACCTTCCCCATCCCGGCCGTACTCCCCAAGTTCCATTTCAAGCTCGGGGTTCGGTCGCAACTGCGCCTGAAGCATCCGGGCCTCGGTGGCGCGCACCTCGTAAGAGAAAGCCGCCAATTCGGGATTGCGCAGCAGGGCCAAAGCCAACGCCTGCTGAAGGGTCAAGCTGCCGGTGGGTTCGGCCATCAGCGGTTTGTCCCCACCGAACAGAGCGGGATTCTCCTGGCCGATGGCCGCACATTCGGCGACCAAGCCGCCGACCACGCCGCTGATTAAGGCGCTGCAAATTATCCGAAATCTCATACTCTTCTCCATTTCCGCATGAAAAGCCCCATCGGGCCACCGACATGGCGCAATCCAGTTCAATCGGTTTCAACAGACAACAAAGGGGGTGCCATCCTAAAGCATGGCAAGGGTGGCCGGGGCGGCGATGTCGTCGCAGCCAGGCTAAGGGAATGGAGGAGAATCAAAGGCGCAGGACAGTGGTCCGCTGGGCAAGAAGAGAGAAAGACGCCTGGGAAGGGGGTCTTCGCAGCAGAGATAACGCACTCGGGGCGAGATTGCCCCCAAAGCGACTGTCCACAGCTATCCTGGATGGAACAAGCAAGGGGTGAGAACCCGGGCGGACGTGTCCCCGTTTGAAAACCAGATGACGGACATTGTCCGAGGAGAGAGGCACATCCACGCAGTCCGCAAAGCAATCCGCCGCGGTTGCCGCCAGTTCAATCTCGACGGACCCGCCATGACCTGACGAGTCATCCGTGTGCCGACAGTGTCCCTGATGGGCCGATTCCAAGGAGACGTGACCATCGGCACCGTGGCAGAGCACCATGCCGGACGCGCCCGAGGTCATCACGACCAGGGCGAGCCAGACCAAGGCAACTGTCTTCAATGCTTGTCGTGCCATGTTCATAGATCGAAAAATAGCCTCCCTTCAGCATTCGGCAACGTCCCCACCTTTCAGATATCAGGGGTTCAGGTATTAAGTGGCAAGGGGACCTTTGTCACCTTTTAAATGGGTCAAGTCCTGATTCAAAGGCGACACCTAAACCCGATGACGAGCGCGATGACGATATTCCGAAGCCTGACCAACGCCAAACGCCAAACGCCAAACGCTTAAAGCCTAACGCTTAACGCTTAACGCGTAATGCCACCCGCCACCCAAGCCTCAATCCCCCATCCTCTCCAGCGCCTTCTCCATGCTTTCGACGGCCTTTTGCAGCTCCGGCACCGCCGGATGGGAGGCATTGGCCTGGACAAACTCCTTCATCAGCGGAATCAGGTTTTTCAGATAGAACGTGGTCGCCTGGGCGCGGCCCGAGGTTTTCTCAAGGGCCATCGCCTTCTCGCGCAACGATTCGATCCTTTGCTCCAGTCCCTGGAGCTGCTTCTGCTCGTGAAGGGCCTTGGCCACCGTCGGGTCCGCCTCCAAAGCCGCGATCATCTCCGGCAGCGAGGCCACGGCGGGGAACCCGCGGTACAGATCCAGAATCTCCTCCAAAGCCTGATGCTGCTGCACACCCTCCAGGCCTTTGGCAAACCCCAGACTCTCCTGCAGATTCCGGGCCATGCTCTTCAGACTCCGCCCGCTCTCCTCGGTCCCCAGTTTCTCCAGACTCTGATAGGCCTGGTGCAGCTTCCCGTCCCGGGCCGAGGCCACAGCCTCAGGCGCATCCTTCCGAAACGCGGCGGCCAAGGCGAACAGATTGTCCACCAATTCCGGGTCCATCGGGTGACCCGCCCACGCGACCTTACCGTCGG
This sequence comes from Lentisphaeria bacterium, assembly GCA_041623325.1. GTDB lineage: Bacteria > Verrucomicrobiota > Lentisphaeria > Oligosphaerales > JBFJXC01 > JBFJXC01. The sequence goes on from JBFJXC010000080.1 coordinate 3,243, forward strand.
CATCCACCAGATAGGCATAGGGAATGCTGCCCTCGGGTGAGCCAGCCATGCCGTCGTTGATCCCCACGTGATACAACATATTCATCTTCTTCATGAAGGGTTTGACCGTCTCCAGATCCTCGTCGCTGACCCCGATGATCGGCACTCCCAACGGCCCCACCTTCTGCCAAAGCTCGTTCAAATGCGGAATGCTGGCCCGGCACGGCGGACACCAGGTCGCCCAGAATTCCAGCACGTAGGGCCGCCCCTTCAGGTCTGCGGCCGACACCGTCTGCTCCGAGGCCCAGGCCGACACCTTCAAAGCAGGAGCCGCATCGCCCACGGCCTGACCGCGCGCCTCCAACTCCAACCCCGACATCCCCAGCACCAACGCCGCCACCACCATGCCTCGTGAAAACATTGTCCCATTCCTTTTTGTCTTGCGCAAGCAGAGCCACTGCCATGGTTCACGGAAGCACCCTGCCCCGTGGCGTTCAATGGTCAGGTCCCAGGATCGAAACCTCATAATCCTAACCATAGACGTTCGCCAGACCGGATTGTTGCACGGCCAAAGCCAAAATCTTGCCGGAACCCGCCCCTTCTCATGCCTCGGGCAATTTTCGATAGAGGGTGGCGCGGCTGATGCCGAGCATTTCGGCGGCCTTGACGCGATTGCCGCCGGTGGAATCAAGAATCTGCTCGAGATATTCCTGCTCCTTGATTCTCAGGAAATCCCGAAGCGTGCGGCTGCAGCCAGGTTCCAGCGTACCGCTTGGGGTGCGGATACTGTCCTCCAGATTGCCGCGGACATGGGGGGGAAGATCGTTGACGGTGACCAGGCCCCGACTGCAGAGGGCGGCGGCACAGGCCATGGCGTTCTGCAACTCGCGCACATTGCCGGGCCAGGCGTATTCCACCAGGGCGGACATCACCTCGGGCCCAAGCCGGATTTCATGCCCCAAAGCCTCGGATTGCAGCCGGCAGAAGTGCTTGGCCAGCAGGGGGATGTCCTCGGTGCGATGTCGCAGCGGAGGCAAATGAACCGGGATAACGCTGATGCGGTAGTAGAGGTCCTCGCGGAACTGGCCGTTATCGCGCATGCGTTCCAGTGGCTCATTGGTGGCGGCTATGACCCGCACATCCACCTCCACATCCCGGTTGTCCCCTACCCGCCGAATCTTTTTTTCCTGCAGGGCACGCAGCAGCTTGCCCTGAATGCTCAAGTCCATGGACCCGATCTCGTCCAAAAAAAGGGTCCCTTTGTTGGCCGCCATAAAGAGCCCGTCGCGCGCCTTGGTCGCCCCGGTGAAGGCCCCGGCAGTATGGCCGAACATTTCGGATTCCAGCAGGGTTGGGGACAGCGCCGCGCAATTCAGGGGAACCAGGGGCCCCGCCGCACGGTTGCCCTGCTGGTGGATGGCCTCGGCCACCAGCTCCTTACCGGTGCCGCTCTCCCCTTGTATGAGCACGGTCGCATCGGTTTTGCCCACCCGCTCGATCAATTGGTAGACGGCCTGCATTTCCGCGGAGCGACCCACTAAACGCCCGAATCGGGGAGGCTCCTCGTCGGCTCCGACCGTCTCCGCCACGGGGGTTTCGCTGACTTCGCGGTGATGGATGGCATTCTTGACCGTTTCCAGCAAGGTCTCCAGCTTGAATGGCTTGGTGATAAAATCGAAGGCCCCTTCCTTCATCGCCTCGACGGCGACGTCGACGGTGCCGTAGGCGGTGATCATGATCACGGTCAGACGCTTGTCGGCCAGATGAGCCCGGTGCAGAAGTTCCAAGCCGTCCATGCCCCGGCCAAGGCGCAGATCGCTGATCATCAGGTCAAACTCGGTGCCGGCCAACTGTTCCATGGCCTCTTCGCCAGTGGGGACGCAGACCAAGTCATGCCCCTCTCTCATCAACACGCTCTTGAGCACACTCAGAATGTTCGGTTCGTCATCGACCACCAAAATTCTAGCCATTGACCCGCTCCCCAGACACCGGTTTCAGACGCTTGGCCCAGGCCTCCGCATCGGCCATCAGTTCCAACAGGGTGTCATGATCCTTGTCAGCGCAGTTGAGAAACTCCTGCAGTTTGCGCTCCAAGCGGTCCGTTTCCACGGAAATGATCTGGCACATGCTGACCAGGTGAGACACGTCGCGGTTGGAAACCGCCGGTCCCTGCCTCAGGCTTTGGGTCAGGACCGTGGCGGCAAAGTCACCGGCGATCCGAATGGAGGTCAGCGGGTTGCGCACCCAGTGGCCGATCTCGGTGGCAACCTCCATAGCCGTATGCAAGCGGGTGCTCTGCTCGACCTGTTCCTGCAATCTGAAAATGGGCGTCATGTCGCGTAACGCAATCATGTACAACTCCACCTCCTCGGTTCTAGACAGGCCACACTTTTCCCGGCGGGGAAACGTCAAAGGCGAAACCTTCAAACCGGCCGGAAAAACCGTCCCGTCCTGCCTGACCAGGGTCCACACCTTCTGGTCCAGCCCATCATCGTTGAGGTCCGGGCACTCCCCGTCGAAAATGTCGCCGAACCGCCGCCCCTGGCAAGCTACAGAACAGTCTCCTAGCAAACGCAAGGCCTCCTGATTCCACAAGGCTACACTACCATCATGCTCAACGGCAAGCAAGGGAATGCGGACCTGGTCCAAAAGGCTCAGAACCGTCGGGCAACGGTACCGCCTTGGATCATCCCCGCAAGGGCAAGAATCCCCCAGCCAACGCACCGCAGCCGCGGCGGCGAACAGGCAGCCGAGGCGACCAACAAACAGGACGGTCCCATCCCAGGGCGGGGGCTCGTAAACCGAACCGGCCTGCCAGCGGCTGGCCAGCTCCGTAATTTCCAGCGCCAGCAGGACGGCGTAGCCCAGCAGAGCCAGATGACCGGCCCAGGCCTTGATGGCCGGGACTCTTGGTTTGCAACTAGACATTGATAATCTCGCTCAATTTGAAGATTGGCAGAAACATGCAGATCACAATCCCCCCGACCACCACTCCCAAAAACACCATCAAGAGCGGCTCGATCATGCTGGAGAGGGATTCCAGCATGGCCGTCACCTCGTCCTCGTAAAAATCGGCCACCTTCTCAAGCATGGTGTCGATGCTGCCGGTCTTTTCGCCGGCACCGACCATGTGGATGACCATGGGCGGAAAGATGGCACGGCTCTTGAGAGACTTGACCACCGCGGCCCCTGCTTCCACTTCCCGCCCTGCCCCCTCCAGAGCCCCGGCGTAGAACGCATTGCCGGTGGCCTGGGCGGCGATTTCGAAGGTGCGCAGGATAGGCACGCCGCTGCGTACCAGGGAGGCAAAGGTCCGGGCCATTCGGGCCAGAGCGACTTTGCCGACCAGCTTGCCGAACACCGGCACTTTCAGGACATATTCATCCCACAGCTTTCGGCCCTGTTCGGTTCGCATCATGAAGCGCACCAGGTAGATTGCCGCCGCCGTGCCGGCCAGAGCCACCAGGAAATGCCGCCTCATAAAGGCACTGGCGGCCACCAGAAGCCGGGTGGCCGCCGGCAGGGTGGCGTCGAAATCCGCATAGATGTCGGCGAACTTGGGTACAATGAACAGAATCATGCCGGCGGTCAACAGAATCGACAGGACCATCACCATCACCGGATAAGTCATGGCCGAAATCAGCCGGCGGCGCAAGGCCGCGGAAGACTCCAGGTAGGCGCCCAGCCGGGCGGTCACCTCGGCCAGACCGCCCCCAGCCTCTCCCGAGCGAATCATGCTGATATACAGCTCGCCGAACAGCTCCCGGTAGTAGGTCAGCGCTTCGGCCAAACTGTCCCCGGCCTCGATGCGTTGACCGACCTCCCTGATCACGCGCTGGAACTCGGCATGCTCGCACTGCTCGTGAAGTGCTTCCAGGCACTGCACCAGGGGCAGACCGGCATCGAGCATGGTGGCCAGGCGTATGGTGAAGGGACAGAGTTCCCGGCGCCGGATGGCGCGGATCGCCCGCACCCGTCGAGGCACCTCTTGAAAGCCGGCCCCGGACCGACGTCCCAGACTGTTGGCGCGCTTGTCGGCATAATCCATGGTCAAATTCCCGATTTCTGCAACTGAGATTGACAAACCGTATGTGGGGCCTTGGGGATCTCACCCCTGCATCGCCCCATGGCACCCGCACTCCAACGACATGCTCACGCCCCCGCCGTCACCCGCAGCACCTCCTCGATGGTGGTCACGCCTTCCCGGACCCGCTCAAACCCATTGTGCCGCAGATCCCGAAAGCCCTCCTCCAAGGCCAGTTTCCGGATATCCTCGGCATTTGCCGACCGCAGGATCAGCTCCCGAATAGCCTCGCTAACCGGCAAGACTTCCATGATGGCCACCCGGCCACGGTAGCCTGTACCGTTGCATCGCGAACAACCCCGGCCACGGTACAGTTCCGTCCCGGTCAACAAATCCTCCGGCAATAGCTTGTCCGCCCAGTAAGTCTTTGGCGGCAGGAAACGCTCCCGGCAGTTCGGACAGATGCGCCGCACCAGACGCTGGGCCTGGGCCAGCCGTAGCGAGGAGGCCAGTAAAAACGATTCCACCCCCAGCTGAACCAGACGGGCGATGGCCCCGCAAGCATCGTTGGTATGCAGGGTGGTCATGACCAGATGTCCGGTCAGCGCCGCCTTCACCGCGGTTTCCGCCGTCTCGCGATCCCGGGTTTCGCCGACCAGGACAATGTCCGGATCCTGACGCAGTATGGAGCGAAGCGCCGACGAAAACGTCATGCCCGTAGCCAGGTTGATTTCCACCTGGTTGATTCCCAACAACTGATATTCGACCGGATTCTCCACCGTAATGAGGTTGACATCGGGGCGGTTCAGCTCCTGGAGCGCCGAGTAAAGCGTGGTGGTCTTGCCGCTGCCGGTAGGCCCGGTAACCAAAATCAGACCATGGGGCTGGCCGATGGCGTGCCGCAAGGTTCCCAGGCAGTGCGGGTCCAGCCCGATACCAGCCAAATCGGTCGGCAGATTGCTGCGGTCCAACAACCGCAGCACCACCTTCTCGCCATGGATGGTGGGCAGAACCGACACGCGCATGTCCACCTCCCGGCCCTGGGCCTTGATGCGGAAGCGACCGTCCTGGGGAACCCGGCGCTCGGCAATATCCAGATCGGCCATCACTTTCAAACGGGAGGTGATCGCCGACTGCAAGGCCTTGGGTGGGGCCGGCCCCTCAAGCAGCACCCCGTCGATTCGGTAGCGCAGCCTCATTTCGCGCTCAAAGGGCTCCAGATGCACATCGCTGGCCCTACGGCGAATCGCCTCCACCAAGATCATGTTGACGATCCGAACCACCGGGGCGTCCTCCACGCTCTCCAGCATCTGATCGATGTCGACCTTGTCCTGATGGCGCTCCCGGCTCAGCTCCACTGCTGCCGTGTCCTTGGCCCGCTGCAGCATGTCGCCTAGTGCCTCCCGGCTCTGAGACTGGGTGCCCTGCAGCAACTCCAGCACCTCCGGTTCCAGAGCGGCCACCGCCAGCACGTTCAAACCCGACAACTTGGCAACCTCCTCGACCGCCATCAGATTCAGGGGATCCGCCAGGGCCAACGTCACGCTGCCTTCGGTGCGGGCCACCGGCACGGCGCGGTTTCGCAGCAGCAGTTCCCGAGGCAGCATGGCCAGCACCTCTGCGGAAACGTCGCACGTGCGTAAACTCAGAACCGGCAGGCGGGCATGCTCGGCCAAAGCCAGCAGCATATGAGCAGGAGTCACGCCGTGATCCTGACAGAGCAGGCTTTCCAGTTCCTCCAGACTGCGGCCCGAATCCTTGAGCAACCCCCGGGCCACGTCGCCGGTGAGCACCCCGCGGCGCTGCAGATACTCCAGCACATGTTCCTGAACACGTTTTTTGGGCACTCGCGGCTTTAGCATCGTCACGGCATCACCTGTTCTGCCTTGTTCATTACCTCTGCGCGGATGTCTCAGACGCGAATCAATCCGTCTCATCCCTGACACAATCCCAAGCGGCCTTCGGCCAACCACCCTGCTCGAATCCGGGGCGCGCCTGCAACAGGGCGGCGGTCGGAACTGTCAGGCCGGATCCAGGCCGGAGACCCCGATTCAGCACGGAACGTGCCAGCAAAGCGGCCATCCCCGCCCCTTGCCCCGCGACTGGCATAATTCTGGCTAGAAACCTAGCCGATACGCCTAACCAACAACCAGGACAGTCCCAACCGTGCCCACCATGGAAACACCGCCGAAAGGCACCTCGAGCCTACCCGACCAGGCGCCCCCGTGCCCCCCGGACCTGCCCGCGTCCGCCGACGGCGCTTCATCCACTGGCCTGCGCATCATCCGGCGCTCGGCCTCCGCAGGCGCGGACATGTCCGGGAACCATGAAAACTCTGAGGCCACGGACAAGCAGAGCGACGGAGGACCAGCCAGCCAGGCCAATGTCCGCGCAAAATCGGACGGCCGTGCCAACGGGCGCAAAACCCCCGGGCTCCTGTCCGGCAAACCACGCGAGTTGTTCAAGCCATCGGAACCAGAAAAGCCCGCGGCGGCCGCTCTGGCCCCGCCCGTTCCGGACAAGCCCAGCCTCCTCCCTCACCTCGGTGCCGCGCTGCTCTTTAGCCTGGCCCTGGCGCTGACCATCGCCATCGGCATGCTCCAGAACGGCCACCCCCTTATCCTCAAACCATTGTGGACAGGAATCGCCGCCTGGCTGATTGTGCTTCTGTCAGACATCCTGCTGGTGGCCAGACGAAGGCTGCTATTCACCGCCTCCAGCCTGCTTCTGGCCTTGAGCCTTTTGGCTCTGCTGCTCGCGCTTGGCGCCGAGTCTGTCATCCCCCTCGCGGTGACCGCCCCCCTGGCAACTCTGCTACCCCGCCCCCCAGTGAGCGGCTCGATCTGTCTCCTGGCCTTCTGCTCGGCAATCCTGATCAGGATGCGGACCTGGCCCAAATATCCGGTGGTCCTACTCGGCACCACCGCCGCGGCCGCCCTGCTGGCGGTCTACGCGCGACCCCTGCTTCATACCGCCCCCCCCAGTAAGACTGCCGCCAGCAGCCCCCCTGACCCCCCTGGCCTGGTCTGCGCTGCCAACTCATTCTTCAGCATCGGTTTGCCCCAAACATGGTCGGCCCATGCACTGGACGGATCCTTGGGGCAAACCTTCAGAATCCTTTCCCCCGACACCTGCGTGGCCATGAGCCTGAAGCGAAGCGCCTTGCCAGCCGGACAATCCTTGACTGACCATGCCGCCGCATGCCTGCTGGAGGCCCAAAAGCAATACCCCCAGGCCAGCGGCATCATTACCAGCTCCCCCTACGACACCAAGGCCAAAAAGATTTTCCTGCGCTCCGGGGACACCGTCATCGAGACCACTCTGCTGCCCACTGAAAACGCCCTCTTCGTCGTGACCGTCCAAGGCCTGCGACAGCGAGTCCGGGAGCGGCGCAGCGAAATCGATGCCATCCTCAGCAGCTTCCGGCCCAGGCCCGTTGCCTCGCTTTAGGCGGACCCAACCGGGACCATGCGGAATCTGCCCTTCTTTGACCACTTGCCGGGAATGGATATCGCATCCGTACCCCCGTCAGAACCTGCTCGTACAGGATGCCGCCTCCCCGTTGAAGAATAATGCAGACCTCCGATGCAATCGGCCTTGAAACACTCACAGCAAAGTATATGTCCTCCGCCAAAAGCGGCAAAAACAGGCTAATAAAAGCAGGTGTTTGCGAAGTGGATTCCGAATAGGGTGGGATGTCCGGCTATCTTGGCCGCCGGGGCCAAATGCGGAAACGGCGGAATCCCCCCGGAACAGCTGGCACGCCGCGACCCGCCATGCAATAGTATGGCATTTAACGGGATGAAGCATTGAGAGATGAGCTGGCTCCGTTCGCTCGGACACCGCGAAGAGACCCGTCCGAGTCCCCCGCCCGGGCAAATGCGGAAGGGAACAATGGAGGGCGAGACTTCGTCAAGCCGCTTCATGGCCGATCGGAACATCTTAGCCAATAGTCCCTCAAGCCGCGAAACGCAGAC
>JBFJXC010000081.1:0-11145 GCA_041623325.1 Lentisphaeria bacterium
ATGTACCACGAGGAGATGGAATCCCTGGCCAAGCACATCCCCGGCATCAAGCGCATGCGCTTCTGGATGACTTTTTCGGACAACTACCTCAACCACCTGAAGGTGCTGGAGAATGTCGGCATGACCCGCATCGATCCGGTGGAGTTCGAAGGCCACCAGATCGTGCCCCTGCAGTTCCTGAAGGCCCTGCTGCCCGATCCGGGCAGCCTCGGCCCCCGCACCAAGGGCAAGACCTGCATTGGCTGCCTGATCGAAGGCCTCAAGGATGGCCAGAAAAAACGCTACTACATCTACAACATCTGCAAGCACGAAGACTGCTACCAGGAAGTCCAGAGCCAGGCCATCAGCTACACCACCGGCGTGCCCGCCATGGTCGGGGCCATGATGATGCTCACCGGCAGCTGGCGCGGCCAGGGTGTCTTCAACATGGAGCAACTCGATCCGGCCCCCTTCCTGGAGAAGCTGGCCATGCACGGCCTGCCCTGGACCATCGTGGAGCTGTAGGCATGAAGCTGGACCTGAACGCCGTGCCCACCCCCTGTTTTGTGGTGGACGAAACCGCTCTGCAGCGCAATCTGGATATCCTGGCCAGCGTCCGGCAACGCACGGGGGCCAGGATCCTCCTGGCTCTGAAGGGCTTCGCCATGTTCAGCCTATTCCCCCAGATCCGGACGGCTCTGGACGGCACCTGCGCAAGCTCCCCACACGAGGCGCGACTGGGCCGCGAGGAATTCGGCGGCCAGGTCACCAGCTTTTCGGCCGCCTATAGCCAGGCCGACATGGCCGAGTTGGTGCAGCTCAGCGACCACATCATCTTCAACTCCTTCGCCCAGTGGCGGCGTTTCCGACCCCTGGTCGAGGCCGCCGGACGCGACATCCACTGCGGACTGCGCATCAACCCCGAATACGCCGAGGTCAAGGTCGAACTGTACAACCCCTGTGCCAGATTCTCGCGCCTTGGCATCACCCTCGACGCCTTCGAGGGCCAGGACCTAGCCGGCATTTCCGGCCTGCACTTCCATACCATGTGCGAACAGAACGCCGACACCCTGGCCCGCACCCTGGAGGTCGTCGAGGCCAAGTTCGGCCACCTGATTCCACAGATGCAGTGGGTCAATTTCGGCGGCGGCCACCACATTACCCGCCCCGACTACGATGTCGACCTGCTCTGCCAGCTGGTCAGCCGCTTCCAGGACCGCTACGGCGTGCAAGTCTATCTGGAACCCGGGGAGGCGGTCGCCCTGAACACCGGCGTGCTGGTCAGCACCGTGCTGGACATCGTCCACAACGGCATGGACATCGCCCTGCTGGACACCTCGGCCTGCGCCCACATGCCGGACGTCATCGAAATGCCCTACCGGCCCGAGGTGGTCAACGCCGGCCTGCCCGGCCAATATGCCCACACCTACCGCCTGGGCGGCCCCAGCTGCCTGGCCGGCGACGTAATCGGCGACTACTCCTTCGCCAAGCCCCTGAAGGCCGGAGACAAGCTGGTTTTTCTGGACATGGCCCACTACACCATGGTCAAGACCAACACCTTCAACGGCATTCGCCTGCCCTCCATCGCCATTGGCAACTCCCAGCGCGGCGACTTCCGCCTTGTCCGCCAGTTCGGCTACCAGGACTTCAAGGGCCGACTGTCGTAGGCGCCGTTCCGGGGGCAACGGCGGATTTTAACATGACTGGCTCCCTGGCCGGGAGCCTGAAACCAGCACAGCCCAGGCCTGCCCCATGCCCATTGCCTACACCAGCCGGGTCTTCCGCCCCCCCGCCGAGGCGGACAGTCTGATCCTGCAGCTGGCCATCGGCTGCCCCCACAACACCTGCAGATTCTGCGGCATGTACAAGACAGTGGCCTACCGGCAGCGTTCGGAGGACGAAATGCTGGCCTACATCGCCATGGCGGCCAGGGAGTACCCCCATGCCCAGCGCATCTTTCTGGCCGACGGCGACATGATGATCCTGCCCTTTCCCCTCCTGAAATCGGTACTGCAGGCCTGCAACCGCCGCTTCCCCCGGCTGGCCCGCATCGCCACCTACGCCAATGCCAGCTCCATCGCCGCCAATACCTCCGAGCAAATCCGCGCTTTGCGCGACCTTAAACTCGGCATGGTCTACATGGGCATGGAGACCGGCGATGCGGACCTGCTGGCCAAAGTCTGCAAACGCGAGGACCCCGACACGATGGTCCAGGCGGTCCGCACCGCCCAGTCCGTCGGCCTCAAGGCCTCGGTGACGGTGCTGCTGGGCCTGGGAGGCCAAGCCGGATCCGATCGGCACATCGCCCAAACCGCGGCGGTGTTGAACCGCATGCAGCCGCGCCTGTTGTCGGCCCTGCGTCTGGTCGAAGTGCCGGGAGTGCGCATGTTCGACGGCTACCAGGCCGTTTCCGAACACCACTCCGTGCGCGAACTTCGCGATCTGCTGGCCGCCCTGGATCTGCAGAGAACCGTCTTCACCGCCAACCATGCCTCCATCCCCTTCCCCATCCAGGGGCGCCTACCTCGGGACCGGCAGCGCCTGCTATGCACCCTGGACCAAATCCTCGCCCATCCCCATCTGGACCGCCGGGGGCCTGGACCGACTCCTTTCAGTCTCTAGCAATAAATTCCAGCCAATCCAGCATGGAGGAGATCGCGTTTTCTACGCCGCCAAGCTTGTGTTTGTAAATTTGATGTTCATCTTATTGCATTAGGCGCGAGCAGACCGCAACAAGAGAGCATGAAAGGTCCCCACATGAAGGCGTTTTCCTGGAACAAGCCCTACAGCCATTTCGAACTTGAGGATCTCAAGGAGCCCAACCTGTTTCGCGAACAGTTTCCGTACACCGAAGTGCCACGGATTCTGTTCGACGGCCAGAGCGTGGTGCCCGAGCCCCCCCAGGATATCTGGATTACCGACACGACCTTCCGCGACGGCCAGCAGGCCCGCCCCCCCTACGCACCCGAACAGATCGTCCACATCTTCAAACTCCTGAACCGGCTCGGGGGGCCAAAGGGCATCATCCGCCAGAGCGAGTTCTTCATTTACAGCGAACGCGACCGCAAGGCGGTCGACGGCTGTCTCGAACTGGGCTACCAGTTTCCGGAGGTTACCAGCTGGATTCGGGCCAATGCCGAGGACTTCAAGCTGGTCAAGGCCATCGGGCTCAAGGAAACCGGCATCCTGACCTCCGTCTCCGACTACCATATCTACCTCAAGCTCAAGAAGAACCGCCGCAAGGTCATGGACGACTACCTAGCTATTGTCAAGGCCGCCCTGGACGAGGGCATCGTGCCCCGCTGCCACTTCGAAGACATCACCCGGGCGGACATTCACGGATTCTGCCTGCCCTTCGCCCAGGAACTGCTCAAACTCTCCCAGGAGAGCGGCATTCCCATCAAAGTGCGGCTGTGCGACACCATGGGCTACGGCATCACCTACCCGGGCGCCATCCTGCCGCGCAGTATCCCCAAGATGGTCCACGCCTTCCGCCACGAGATCGGCTATCCCGCCGAGCTGCTGGAATGGCACGGCCACAACGACTTCCACAAGGTTCACATCAACGGCACCACCGCCTGGCTGTACGGAGTCTCCGCCCTGAACGCCTCCCTGCTCGGATTCGGGGAGCGCACCGGAAATCCGCCCCTGGAAGGAGCCATCATGGAGTACATCGGCCTCAAGGGCAGCACCGACGGCATCGACACCACCGTCATTACCGAAATCGCCGACTACTTCCGCGATGTCATCCATGCGGACATTCCCAGCAACTACCCCTTCGTCGGGGCCGAGTTCAACACCACCCGGGCCGGCATCCATGCCGATGGAATCCTCAAGAACCAGGAGATCTACAACATCTTCGACACCGAGGCGATTCTGAACCGCCCCCTGCAGGTGACCGTGACCGACAAGTCCGGCGTGGCCGGTATCGCCCAATGGCTCAACGACTATGTGCGCGATGCCAAGATCCCCGGGAAGGGTCCCATCAACAAACGCCACCCAGGAGTGAAGCGGATCTACAACTGGGTCATGGAGCAATATGCCAAGGGTCGGACCTCTGGCATCTCCCCCGCCGAAATGGTCGCCCAGGCCAAGCGCCACCTGCCCTCCCTGTTCGAGTCCGATTTCGAACAGGTGAAGGTCGCCGCCCTGAACAAGGCCAAAATGCTGGCGAGTCGGATCTCCAAATGCGCCGAGGTCCTTTCCATGGATCCGGACAAGATCGAGGATTTCCTCAAAGAGGTCGTTCGCGACGAGCCGTTCATCCAGCTGCTGGCCGTCACCAATCCCCAAGGCAAACGCATCAGTCAGGTGCATGCCCAGCGCGGCGAGAAGGCCCTGTTCCGGCCTCTGCTGCGCGAGGATTTCAGCCAGCACGACTGGTTTGCCGGGGTCATTGAATCCGGCCAGATCTACTGTTCGGATCTGTTCGTGTCCCGCTACACCGGGGCCCTGATCATGACCATCGCCGCCCCCCTGCACGATGCCGGCGGGAACGTGGCCGCGGTCATCGATTTCGACTTCAAGTTCGCCGAACTGGTCAAGCTGCTCAACGACCTGCCCGAAGACCTTCTGGCGGCCGAAACCCAGCAACAAGCCCAGTAGCCAGCCCCCGGTTTGGTCCGGCTTCGGATGGTTCCCCAGCGGCTCTGCCGCCCGGGATTGCGGTTGCCCGCGACCGCTTTCCCGGGCGGGGCCGCTTCAGGGGGAAAAACGGCCGACACCGGTCAACCTGCCATTCCCCATCACGCCAATCCTCCAGTGCTGGTCAACCTGGCAGGGCCTTTGCACCCGCCCCCCTCTGGAGATATGCTATATATCGAGTATCGGGCCGGACAGACCATCAGGCATGGGAGGTGAATCATGGGTAAGACGCAATTCGATTTCGGCAAGTGCGTGCAACAGGGGCTGGATGTCTACATCAACAACATTTTTCTGCTGCTGACAGTCTCGCTGGTCGCCACGGTGCTATCCAGCCTGACCGTCGGCATCCTGGCCGGGCCCATGGCGGCCGGAACCATCATGATCGTGCTGGCACTGCTCGACGGCCGGGATCCCAAGCCGGAACTGGCCGAGCTGTTCAACGGCTTCCACCACTTTCTGGATGCGTTCCTTTTCGTGCTGGTTTGGGGCGCGATTCTGGTCTGCGCCCAGCTGATCCTGGCCCCGATCGTTGTTTTCGGGCAATTCGCCTGGATTCTGCTGCCCCTTGTGGCCAACGCCTTCCTCATGTTCGGGCTCTTCCTGATCACCGAGAAAACCATGCCCTTCTGGGATGCCTCCATGCTCAGCATCAACACCGTCAAAGCCGACTTCTTCCCCCTCCTGGGCATCAGCCTGATCGCCGCCCTGCTGGGATCGGCCGGGGCCTTGATCTGCGGCCTGGGGATCATCATCACCCTGCCCATTTATTGGTGCATTTTGGCGGTCGTGTACCGCGAGACGTTCCGAGTGGAAGACGCGAAGGAGGAAGCGGAAGAGGTCGTGAATCGTGAATCATGAAAACAATAGTCGACCAGACACCCGATTAGCCCGCAGCCAGATCACTTAGTCTGGCTTGCGGGACGATCTGGAACCTGAACTACCGAAATCAGCAACCAAAGCGCCGTGCCCCACTATCCCCCCATCGCCAGTCACCATTCACAAAAGCAGCCAATCCACCTTCGCCTTGTCCTATTGACCATCACCGGACTTCCGGTGATGGTTGCGCACACCGTGCCTCTCGAACGCCTGCCGGCCGTACCCTGCCTCTTCCGCAACCTAACCGGGATCCCCTGCCCATTCTGCGGGCTGACACGAGGTCTCTACGCCATGGCGGCCGGCGACTGGCTGAACACGCTCCAGACCTGCCCGGTGGCCGCCATCCTGTACATCGGTCTGCTGGCGGCCGGAATCTGCCAGGCCGTCGCGCTGATTCGAAGTCTGTTAGGGCCGCGCGTGACAGAATAGCTCAGTAGGTTCACCCCCCCGGCAGCAAACCTACACGCCACAGGCCAACGTGGGACGCGAATCGATCACGAGAGGCAGATTAGCCTGAAGCCAACGACATTACGGCTGGGGCTGGGCCGGCTGCAGCTGGATGCCGGTCACCTCGATAACCGGACGGCGCCAGCCATGATACCACATCTCGGTGCCGTAGATGCGGACTCCCCTGGCCTCCCATTGGGAAAGATCGATGCGACGACTGTTCAGGTAGCAAAGCGTGATCGTGATACCCTCCACCTGGCGGACCAGCGCATGGGTCGCCACGGCATCGACGATCTCCTTGACGGGCATAATCATGCCGTCGCGCATGACCGCCCCCGCCTGGCCAGGCGGTTGGATTGGCTGCACAACCACGGTTTCCGGTTCGGCAGGTTCCGTCTCCACCGTACGCTTTTCGGAAGGGACCACCTCCACGACCGGAGTCTCTACCCCCTCGGCAGCTTTCTCGGCAAGGGGCTCCTGACCCGACTCCTGATCCTCACCGGTAGCCGCCAGTGGCGTTTCCTCAACTGGCGCCTCCGTCTTGGCAGCCACCTCCTCAACTTTAACCTCCAGCTCCACGAATTCCCGGCTCACCCAGGCCGTCGCCGTCTCGGGCGCCTCGATCTGCTGCCAGCCGTTGAACGGGGCCCCGACCGTGGTGACCACATCGCCCTCGTTGACGTAGGCATAAGGGGTAAACGCCAGGCCGGCACCTGCCCGGACCCGAACATTATCGGCCGTAATCGTGCCAGAGGATCCGACAAAGCGCTCGGCCACCCAGGCCTTGGCATCCCGCGGCACCCGCACTTCAAACCAGTCGCCCGTCACCCCGACCACCGTCACGGTCTGCCCGATTTCGAAACGGCCGATCACCTCATAATGGGTTCCGGGACGAGCCCGGACATTCAGACGATTGGCGGCGACCTTGCCCGACAGTGGAAAATCGGCCGGAACAGCTTCCGGCGCCGCCGGCTTTTCCTTGCCAGCGACCAACTCCTCGGAGACAACCGGCACGGACGTGCCGGCCGGAGAGGTTTCCTCTTCGCTGGCCCACAGGGCCAGCGTCTGCAGCGCCAACGCCGCCATCAACACCTGGACTAACTTCATATCGTCTCTCCTGCTAAACTTTCCTTGGCCAGCAATACAGCCAAATCTTCAGGCAAGGCCACCCGACGGCAGTCGAGGCCCGCATGGGCAATCCGAATGGTCAGCAATCGTCCCGGGTCCCCTGGCAACGGCCCCTCGGCAAGCAATTCGCGCACGCGTTCGGGCCACTCCACCACCGTGATTCCCCGGGGACTGAAAAGGTAATCCTCTATCCCGAAAACCAAAGCCTCGTCATCAGTGGAAATGCGATACATGTCCAAATGGAACAGCCAGACATTGGTCGGTGTCTGGTACTCCTGCACCAAGTTGAAGGTCGGGCTGGTCACCGGTTCGTCGATGCCTAGGCCACGGGCCAGGCCACGGGTGAAAACCGTTTTGCCGGCACCCAAATCGCCCTCCAGCGCAATGACTGTGCCGGGTCCCAGCAGCGGTGCCAGACGCCGTCCCAGGCGCTCGGTTTCCACATCGGACGTTGTTGTTATACAAACCGTGTTCATCTGCATTCCGGCCTCTTGAGAGGATCATTGCCTTTCGATCCGGCCACTCCAGGATTTTCCATCCCCACTTTAGTGCACACCCTCTACGGGGGTTCCCCTGAAATGGTCGTACCCGCCTGAGGTAGCATCCAGCGCCACCCCATCGGCCTGCCGCCTGACCCGGGGCGACTGGCTCGGTTCGAAGGTGCCGATCCGGGTCAGCGGCACTTCCGAAAAAGGCCACTGCGCCTCGATCCACCCGGCTTGCTCCGGATCGAGGGCCACCAGCAACTCATAGTCCTCGCCATCGCCCAGCATATTTTCCTCGGCCAAGCCCTCGATTCGGGGTGGAATCGCCTGAGTGTCCAAAAGCAACCCCAGCCCCGAAGCGCGGCATAGACGGGTGGCATCCAGCAGCAGACCGTCGCTCACATCGATCATGGCGGTCACCGCCCCGCTGGCGGCCAGCCAGCGGCCTTCCGCGCAGCGCGGTGAGAAATTCAAATGATGACGGGTCTCCAGGGAGGCGCCGAACCAGCCAGTCGCATACAGAGCATCGCCCGGCCGCGCCCCCTTGCGGCAGCAAACCTGATTCCGGGGAACCGTCCCGACAATCGTCAGGCTGGCCACATTGTCCGCAGGGGTCCGGGCCAGATCGCCGCCAATCATGCGCACGTTGTAGACCGCCCCCAAATCGATGATTCCCTGCAGAAATCGGTTCAACCAGGCCTCGTCATGGCCCGGATCCAGAGCGACCGCCACCAGGGCATAGGCCGGGGTCCCGCCCATGGCGGCAATATCGCTAAGGTTGCGGGCCAGCAGCTTGCGCCCGGCCAGTCCGGGGGGGTCGGCCTGCTCGCCGGTCAGATGATAATGACGATCCCCGACCACTTGATCCACAGCCAGCAGTTGCAGCAAATCGGGGCCCAGGGCCAAAGCCGCGCAATCGTCGCCAGGGGGAACGACCACGGCCTCATCCGCCCCTTCCAGACGTGCGACCAGCTCCTGCAGGAAAACATCCTCAGACACGGTCAACCTTCTCCTCCAATGCATCCAGCTCCCGCCGGTAGGCGGCCATGGCTAGGATTCGGTGGAAGAAGCAGGGGGCGTGCCCAAACTCGCAGGTTCCGTCCGGATAGCTGCCCCCGCAAGCCCCGTAGGCCAGCCGTTTTGGACAGGCCCCGGCACAGAAATAGGCCGGATTGGCGGCCGTGTCCAAGTCCATCGCCCAAAACGTCTTCAAGGCCCACTTCCCGGCGGCCGCCAGCCGGCGCGGCATGCCGGGGGCCTGCACCCCGGCGGCCGCGCGGGTTCTGAGCCGGTCCGGCCAGCGCGGCGCGGGCAAGGTGGTGGCCGTCAGGTGGCACGCACTGGAATCGAACATCAGCTGGTCGGGGCTCAGAAGAGAGCGAAAGATGTAATAGGGCTCAACAACGGGGGCGAACTCAATGCCGCCGTTGTACTCCTGCCAGGCGGACAACCAGTCGGCATAGGTCGTGTAGCACTCAAGCGCCTTCTCGATACTGGCCAAGACCATTTTCAACGTGGCGGCCTCGGCGATTCCGGCCAACTGCACCCCGCTGTAGCCCAGCAGCCGGCAGCCGGCCACTTGCAAACCCACACGGCGAAGTTGTGCGGCCAGGGACTGGGTGTCGTTCATGCTGGATTCCCGCTGCAGCAGCGCTCCGAAACGGCGGGAGACATGCACGCCGGGTTGAATTCCCTCGTGCACATGGCGGATCGCTTCCGGAGACATCAGCAGAATCCTCGCCAGGACCGGGTTGCCGATTTCCCGCATCTGCAGATACCACTGCAGCTCCTGGAGTTTCTTCATGTCCCACCCGGCCTGAGCCACGAGAAAATCCGCCCCGCTGGCCAGTTTGCGGACCATCTTGTAGTACTGAAGGTACTGGTCGGCGGCCGTGTATTTGAAGGGGTTGACAACCGCGCCGGCCAGGAGCTTATGCTTGGTCGCGCGGACTTGGGCCAACATGGAGACCGAGTCCAGATAACCGTGCTCGTAGGGGGGAAAACCTCCCAGGCGGCGGCGGGCGGGATGGTGCTCGGAACGGTCGCCGGTCACCGCCAGCACACTGGATATGCCGCTGGAGACCGCTTGGGCGATCAAGTCCCGGATCCGCTCTTTGGAAGATCCCTTGCCCGACAGATGCAGCACCACCGCCTTGCCGCTGGCTTCTGCCAAGGCGGCCGCCACCGCGGCCGGATCGTGGCAGTCTTCCCGGCGCTGCCGGTCCGTCACCGCCAGAGCCGTGACCAGTTCGTGCTTGCCGGCCAGGGCGGCCAGGGCACGAGCCTGGACCAGGGCAGGCTCAAATGGCTGCTCACGACCCGGCGTTTCACACTCCACCACGAGGCCGAAACGACCGTCGTGCAAGGCCGCGGCCAGGGCATTGTCGCCTGCCTCAAAACTCATCTTCAGCTGCAGAGATGATCTCGTCTTGTCCAAAACCGTGCCATTCCCGACTCAAAACGCCCGTTTCCGCCTGCGGCGCCCCCCCCTGTGGGGTCGCCCCCACATAATAACCGGAAACGGCCGCGAAGCAACAGAAACAACCGGATAACTTTCTCTTGTCCCCCCGTACCCTCGGCTTGCCAGGCAATCAAAGCCAATCTATAGGTAAAGGTGCGGGCCGGGAATTCCGGCGATGCCGCGGCCGGACCCGAGTGGCAACCCCTAATATCGGAGGGCGGAACCATCGAAGCCAAAAGCGACAGATCACCCAAGCACTCTTCCGCCACCATCCACATCCCCATCGAAGTCATGGCCGAGATCGTCAAATATCTCTGCCTGGCCTTCTCCAGCAGCTCGCTATACTCCCTGAACCATCCCGTGGCCGCCCGCTACATCGACGAGGCCTGGAAACACCTGGCCAAAATCCTGGACCAATACGAGGACATTGCCCTGAACATGGCCGAGGGCAAACTGCTGTTCGAGGGCATTGCCCTCGAAGAGAAAAACCCCAGCGTCCAGAAGCTTTCGCACCACTTCGAAAATCTGCACGTCAACAGCCTGAGTTTTGTCAAAGGGCTGGACCGTCGGGAATTCGACGCCTTCTTCCGGGTCTTTTTCGGCAAAGTAACCGTCGCGGCGAACGTTCAGGATCTGGAGGCGATATTCCAGCGTGAGGACATCCGGCACATCCACCTCAACGCGGCGGTCTACCGCCTGATCCGGGAAGATGAGAAGGTGGTCAGCGCCGATGCCCAGATCATCTCCGGCGGGCTGATCCCGGAAGGTGTCGAAAGCGAGCTGTTCCACTACTTCATGGACGAAGTCCTCAAGCGGGCCGTGCAGCCCAAGGAGCTGCTCATGCGCATGAAGAACGACCCGGTCGAACTGGCGGGTCAACTGGTCAAACTCCTACAGCATGCGGACACCACCCTGGAGAACGTGGAGAGCGAACAAGTCCTGAGAACGCTTTTGGAGAACATCGAAGTGGTTTCCGAAAGCATCGCCCACTCCGAGTTGAAATCCGACCCCAGACAGCAGGAGGAGATGGCCAAGGCCCTTTCCACCCTGGAGATGGAACTCAGCCGCAAATCCAAGCGCCTGGCCTCGGGGCGGGCCACCAAGTTCGTCAAGCGCATCACCGAC
>JBFJXC010000082.1:0-11078 GCA_041623325.1 Lentisphaeria bacterium
GGCCGCCTCGCGCTCCCGGGCCAGCTTGGTCAACTCCACATGGGCCTCCTCGGTCGTCCGGCGAACTTGCCGGAATGTCTCCCAGTCGTCCCGGCTAAGGGTTTCCGGAAATTCCGCCAGACGGGCCGCCACCTGCCCAAAACGCTGAAGCTTGCATTCGACGGCCTCACGCTCCCGTTTCAGCATCTCCACGGTTTCGGCCAAAATCGCCAGCAGCTCCCGACGACGACGTGCAAACTCGGCCAGATCGTTTTGGCGCGCCTGTTCATGAACATGTCGTTCCTCACGATGCAGTATCTGACTCAAGTCGTCCTTGGTGCCGGTCGGCCCTGTCTTCTTTTCGGTATCCATTCTTGCCATGCTTCTAAGGTGCTGCCGATGGCTGCAAGGCTTGCCGCGGCGGTATCGTCAAACGCATTCCCGGGTAAAGAGACTCCCGGCCGTTCAGAACGTCCTTATTATAGTCGCGCAAGTCCGTCCAGTAGGAGGAACGGCCGTAAAATTGCTTGGCCAGCTTGCTGAGGGTATCCCCCGGCTGGACCGTATAGGTTCCTCCCGTCGGCGCGAGCGGCGGCCGCCCGGATGCCTCCGAGACCACTCCCGGGCTGGGCAGAGCAATGCGGACCCGCTTGCTTTCCGGCATGGCGCGATACACAGCCAGCTCCCGGGCCAGTTGCTTGATACGCTCAGCCAGCTGGCGTTCGCGTTCGCTCACGCCTCCTGGCCGCCAATCGGGGGTTGGATCGGCCTTAGGCTCCGGAGCCACCGGGAAAGACACCTGCGGCGCCGCATAGGCAGGATGGCGGCCAGCAAGCTCCTCCATAAGAGCAACCTCGGAACGCGCCAACGATTGACGCGCCATCTCCGCCGCCCGGGAGGACGGTTGCTCAGCCAGGAAGGCACGATAATGCAGGACGGCCCGAAACGCATCGTTCAAGTGGTCGTCGTACAGCAAAGCCAGTTGCAGATGGGTTTGAGGCGCCTTGGGATTGAGACGAAGACAACGCTCAAAAGCTTCGGCCGCCTCCGCATAGCGACTCTGGCTCCTCAGACGAATGCCTCGCTTGTAAAACGGATTGTGCTCGTCGGCCAGACGCTGCTCCGACGAACAGCCCGCGGCAACGGCGAGGCTGACAACAATCGGGAGCAGCTGGCGCATGGGTACTGACATAGTTCGGTCGCCCTTTCAATGGTTTTCCTAGCCGGTGCACAGGGGGCGAAACCCATCACCGGGACAGGGAGTGCCGAGAGAATTACCGAACGAATTTCCGGCAATCTTGGCCAAAACGGCCTCTTTTTCTGCTATTCCCGCTTGCAAATTGGCACGCATAGATGAAATTAACCGCTCTTTATTGCCAATTCTCGGGGTCGCCACATGCGATCCCCATAAGGTAGCGCATTGAATCGCGTAATCGAACCAGGGAATCATTAATGAAACGCGGACCGAAGCATAAACTCTGTCGTCGTCTAGGAACTTGCGTCTGGGGTAGCCCCAAGTGCCCAAGCGTGAAACGTCCTTACCCTGCCGGGGCCACTGCCAAGGGCCGGCGCGGCAAGCTGTCCACCTATGGCGAGCTGATGCTGGAAAAACAGAAGCTGCGGGCTCATTACGCCATGAGCGAGAAGCAACTGCGGTTCGCCTACAAGAAAGCCCAGCTGGGTTCCGAGGCCACCGGCGACAAGCTCATGCGCAACCTGGAAACCCGCCTGAGCAGCATCGTCTACCGCAGCGGACTGGCCCCGTCCATCTTCGCGGCCAAGCAGGCCGTCGTCCATCGCCACGTGCTGGTTGACGGCAAGATCGTGAACCGCGGCGGCTATCAGGTTCGCCCCGGCCAGACCGTCTCCATCGATGCACAGCGCTCCGCCGCCATGGCCAGCATTGCCCAAAACACCGACGTGCTGGCACCGGCTTACCTGGAAGTCGACAAGGCCAACGCCAAGGTCACCCTCGCCCGCCAGCCCCTGACCGAAGAAATCCCCGCGAACGTGGAAATCACCCGAGTGATCGAATACTACGCTCGCTAAGCCGGGATCGTATACTGACCCTCAAAAGGCCGACGGTTTTGACCGTCGGCCTTTTTTTATTCGGGGCTTGTGGGTTTCGGGAGTTCGGAAATTCAGCCCGCTCCCCAGGCGGGCTTTGATGTTGTCGGTGGCATGTGACGGAGTCGCCCGAATCTCGGATTACTGCCACTCCTGCTAAAGTATGCGTTCATACATGCTTATTAGAGTTGTCCCTTGCGAGGGTTGAGAGCTGGAACCGGGGCTTTCGAGAACCGCAAAGCAATCACAGTCCCGCAGTCCCAAAGTCCCACAGTCCAATAGACCGATTACGACCCCAAGCCAGAAACGCCCAGGTCAGCCCCTGGCCAGGATCCGATGGATGAGGGACTTGCGGCGCTGACGGATGGTTCTGGCGAAATCCAGCTCGGCGGCGGCTATTTCCTCCAGAGCGGCATCGGGGGAGCGCCGTTTGTTCAAGAAATGCCGGGCCTCCGAACTGATCCCCGCCAGATCGGAGAACAGCGTGGCCATGCCGGCCATCTTCTGGACCAGCTCGGCAGAGAAGAGCCGGCGGAGGCTGTCCTCATGAACCACGCGCATGAGCTGGCGGTAGCGCTGTGAAATTTCGTGTTGGATCAGCTGAGCCTCCCGGAAGCTGGCATAGTAGACCGCGAGCTTGTCGACAACCTTGTCTCGCTGCCTCAGGGAGTCGAACTGCCGGGTGATCAGATCAAGCTCACCCACGGTTTTCACAAACAGCTGAGAATCCCGAAAGCAAAGGCTGCGGATGGTCTCTTCGGGAGGGATCCTGAGGCGAAGGCCGTTCAGAAAAAGGCGCAGGACGATTTTCTTGGATTGCAGTCTGATCTTGTGGCTCCAGGCGCAGTGGCCATCCTCGGACAATCCGAACACAGCCAAGGCGAAACGATTGGCACCGGAGGGGCGCGCCAGAATCAAATCGGCTAGGATGAGAATCGGCACGAAGGTCGATTCAACAGCCTGCAGCTCTCGAAAAAGCGCGGCCTGCACCCAGGAGTCGCCGTCGAGACTCGACACCTTGCCGCCGCCCTGCCCGAGCTTCACAAAAAAATCGACATTTTCGCTCATTCCGGCCATGGCGCTCTCCAACCAGCGGTACAGGCCCGAAGTGTCGTCTTTCAGATTGTCGGAGAGCATCTTCAAGTGACCGAGGCGTCCGGTGCGGGCGCCTTCCCGACCCAGCCAGAGTCGCAAAGCGTGCCGGCGCAGGAGCGCATCCGCCTCGGCCACCACGGCAGGCCACTGCCGTGCCAGGTTTTCATCCACACTCCACGACAGGGCCCAGGCGAAGGCGGCCGAAGGCAACTCCGGCTCCAGACTCCAGGCACGGATCAGATCGCGCACGATATCCGGATCAAGCCCACCCCGGTTACTCTCGAGGAAACCCAGCTCCCACGCCACGGCCTGCTTCGGGTCGATATGGTGCAGAACGGTGAACATGACCTCGAGAACCGAACTCAACAAGCGATTGCGCCGGACACAGGCATCGATGGAACGCTGCAAAGGCAGAGGAACGTTGGCCGCCGTGGAGACCCGGCACCAGTCCAGCGAAGAGTAGAGTCGCGGATTAACCAGGGCTACGGAACGCTGCTCGGCCGGCAGGGCGGGCACCTCGGCACTCACCTCACCTCTTTCCTGAAGAAGCCGGGTGGAGCGCTCGAAATAATCGAAATACTCGGCCAGAACAAGCTTCTCGGCGTGCTTCCAAGGGCTGCCCAGATAGGCGTCCACCAGCTTGCCGGCCAGAATGGCAAATTCTTCAAAGCGCTCGGCCGACACCTCCCGGGCCAGCTCATAAAGCCCCGGGGCGGCCAGATGGGCCGTTTCGGGATTGAGCCGGAAGAGAATGCTCAGCTTATGCGCCAGCAGGGCGCTTGGGTCGGTCGATTGTGCGTCTGCCATTTTGATCTCCGGCCTATTGTACATCGGAATTGACGATTGTCCTTCCCTGCTCCCCCAAAAACTCCGCCCCCCTGACCGGCCCCGCAGCTTTATTGTCCAAAATAGGTTGACATGGCCGCCTCAGCACTTATTTTACGTGTTCTTTATCGACAAATGTGCCACGGGACGAGTGTGCACGAACCAGGGACAGAATTCAGGTAGCACCTTCAATGAAAACATATCTTCCCAAAGTGGATCAGATCGAGCGCAAGTGGGTTGTCGTCGACGCCGAAGGCAAAGTGCTCGGCCGCATGGCCACCAAGCTTGCCGATCGGCTCCGCGGCAAGGACAAGCCGACCTTCACCCCACACCTGGACTGCGGCGACAACGTGATCGTGATCAACGCCGAGAAGGTTCTGCTGACCGGCAACAAGGACACCAAGAAGATTTACCAAGACTATACTGGCCACATGGGCGGGCTCAAAGAGCAGACCGCCGACGTGGTTCGGACCAAGAATCCGGCCCGCCTGATCGAGGATGCGGTTTGGGGCATGATGCCCAAAGGGCGCTTGGGTCGGACTCAGTACAGCAAGCTCAAGGTATATGCGGGTAGCGAGCATCCTCACGAAGCTCAGAATCCGGAAGTCTTGGACATCTGAACAGGTGTGAGCGTCCGCCAGGGACACTTATTTTTCCCACAAGAGGATAGAGAACGATGGCAGTTCCGAAAGATCAGATTGTAGCGACAGGCCGGCGCAAGGCGGCCAGCGCCGGCGTTCGGCTCGTACCGGGCACCGGTCAGATTCAGGTGAATGGTCGCGATTTCAGCGACTACTTTGTCAGCCGGACGGTGCGTGGCTACGTCATGCAGCCGCTGATGGTTTCCGGCACGGCGGAAGGGTACAATGTTTCCGCCACCATCAAGGGTGGCGGCGTGATCGGCCAGGCCGGCGCCCTGCGCCACGGCATCGCCCGGGCTCTGGTCAAGATCGATCCGGAATTCCGCGTGGTCCTCAAGGAAAGCGGCATGCTGACCCGCGACGACCGGGTGAAGGAACGCAAGAAGTACGGCCAGCCTGGCGCCAGAAAGCGCTTCCAGTTCTCCAAGCGCTAAGGCCACGGGCGACGTTATTTTGCGAGACAGGACCGAAGCCGCCGCTTCGGTCCTTTTTTTTTGGACGACAACATGGGCCAAGGGTTCGGGGATCTGTTTCAGACTCCACACCCGACACCTCCAGAGCAAGGCCGCTGCCTGAACTGGCTGACCGAGCCTTGGGAAGGGAAAGGGATCACGTATGAACAAGGCGAATGTGGCGATCATTGGGGCGTCCGGATACTCCGGCGAGGAGCTGGTCCGGTTGTTGTTGCGGCACCCGCACGCGGAATTGACCTGCGTAACCTCCCGCCAGTATGCTGGCGAGCCGTTGGGCAGCGTGTTCCCCCGCTATGCGGAGGCTCCCCTGACCTTCTGCAATCCCGATGTCGACGAGATTGCCAGCAAGGCCGATGTGGCGTTTCTGGCTCTGCCTCACGGCCTGGCCAGCGACTATGCCCTGCCTTTGCTGGAGAGAGGCCTGCGGGTCATCGACATCAGTGCGGACTTCCGCCTGCGCGATCTCGAGCAGTACAAGCGCTACTACAATGCGGACCATCCGGCCCCGGAACTGATGGCCAAGACGGTCTACGGGCTGCCGGAGCGCTACCGTTCCCAGCTGGCCGGCGCCAGCCTGGTAGCCTGTCCGGGCTGCTATCCGACCAGCATTATCCTGCCCACGGCCCCCCTGCTGGCCGCCGGGCTGGTGGAGACCGACAAAATCGCCGTCACCAGCATGAGCGGCGTGACCGGGGCGGGCCGGAAGGTCGACCTGCCCTACATTTTTCCGGAGTGCAACGAAAGTGTGCGGCCCTATGCGGTTACGGGACACCGCCACCTGCCGGAAATCGAGCAGGAGCTGGCGGCCGCGGCCGGCGCCGGACAGCTGGCCATCACCTTCATTCCTCACCTGCTTCCGGTTTCCCGGGGGATACACTCGACCATCCTGCTGAACGCCCGGCCGGGCACCACCGTGGCCGCCGTTGGCGAAGCCCTGTACCGGGCCTATGCCGACGAGCCGTTCGTGCGCGTTCTGCCCCATGGCAAACTGGCCGACACCAAGCATGTAACCCTGACCAATATGTGCGAGATTGGCTTCGCTCTTGACGAACGCACCCAGCGGGTTATTATCAGCAGCGCCATCGACAACCTGACCAAGGGGGCCTCCGGGCAGGCGGTTCAGTGCATGAACATCGCCTGTGGATTTCCGGAAACCGCCGGACTGTAGCAACGGAGGCGCCGCAAATGAAACCGACTATCAAGCGCGTAGGCATCTTGGGGGGAAACGGCATGCTCGGCAGCGATCTGGCGGCGGCTTGCCAAAGTGCCGGGTTAGAGGTATTCACCTACGACCTGCCGGACTTCGACATCCGGGATTGCGACCATGTGGAGTGCGCCCTGCAGACCTGCGATGTGATCGTCAACTGCGCCGCCTACACCAACGTCGACCAGGCCGAGGCAGACGCCGAACTGGCCGAAGCGGTCAACGCCAGGGCGGTCGGGATCCTGGGCCAGCTGGCCGCGGCCATGGGCAAGTACGTGCTGCACGTGGGCACCGACTTTGTGTTCGACGGCACCCAGCAGCGGCCCTATGCGGAGACCGATGCGCCCTGCCCTCTGAGCACCTACGGGCGCACCAAACTCGAAGGGGAACGCCTCCTGGCCCGCAGCGCCTGCGACCACTGCATCGTTCGGGTGCAATGGACCTACGGGCGCAATGGCCACAATTTCATAACCAAGTTGCTCGAACGCGCCGGGCGCGGGGGGGAACTGGTGATGGTCAGCGACCAGATCGGATCGCCCACCTGCACAGTCGATGTGGCCCGGGCCCTTCTCTTTTTGATCCGGCACCGGGTGACGGGACTATTCCACTACGCGGCCAGTGGCTATGCCACCCGCTATGAGGTGGCCCAGTTCATCCTCAAGGAGATGGGCTTGCGCAACGTGTTGCGCCCCTGCCTGACCTCCGCTTTTCCGGCCGCGGCCGCCCGGCCCCTCAACTCGCGTTTCAATTGCGACAAGATTGATGCGGTTCTCGACAAACCCAGACCCCATTGGCAGGAATCCATGCGGGAATTCCTCCAACAGCTTCCAAGGTGAATCAGATGAATTTTCGCAGCGTATTGGTAACCGGGGGCGCCGGCTTTATCGGCAGCAATTTCGTGCGGTATTTGCTGGAAAGCGAACCCGAGCTGAAGGTCGTCAACCTGGATGTCCTCACCTACGCCGGCAACCTGACCAGTCTGGCCGACTGCCTGGACAACCCGCGCCACCATTTCGTGCGCGGCGACATCGGCAACGACGAGCTGGTGCGGCACTTGATCGAAACCCACGAGATTGACGGCATCATCAACTTCGCCGCCGAAAGCCATGTGGACCGCTCGATTGCCGGGCCCAAGGTCTTCGTGGAGACCAATGTCAACGGCACGTTGGCCCTGCTGTGGGCCGCCAAGGAGACGGGGGTCCGCCGCTTCCTGCAGGTGTCCACCGACGAAGTCTACGGGTCCCTGGGCGAAACCGGCATGTTCCGGGAGGACACGCCCATTTCCCCCAACTCGCCATACAGCGCCAGCAAAGCCTCGGCCGACCATCTGGTGCGGGCCTTCCACCACACCTACGGGCTGGACACGGTCATCACCCGCTGCTCGAACAACTACGGCCCCTACCAGTTCCCCGAAAAGATGCTGCCCCTGATGATCAACAACGCCCGCCACGACAAGCCGCTGCCCGTGTACGGCGACGGCCTGCATGTGCGCGACTGGCTGTATGTCGGCGACCACTGCAGCGCCATCTGGAACGTCTTCACCCAGGCCGCTGCCGGCGAGGTTTACAATGTGGGCGGCAACAATGAAAAGACCAACCTCGAGGTGGTCCGCACTGTTCTGGACTACCTGGACAAGCCCCACAGTCTGATCCGCCATGTCCAGGACCGCCCCGGACACGACCGCCGCTACGCCATCGATGCCGGCAAGATCCGCCGGGATCTGGGCTGGCAGCCCACCGTCAACGTGGCCGACGGCATCGCCCGGACCATTGAATGGTACATGACCAACCAGGCATGGCTGGACCAGGTGGTTTCCGGCGACTACCAGAACTACTACCGCCAGATGTACGCGGCCAGGTAGCCCGGGGCCTCCTTCCTGGAGGCGCGGTGAACAGGCCGACTATCTGATCGGCGGTCAAGAGCGGGTATTATCGTGGTCCCGTGGAGAGTGCCCCCCTGGAGGGGGGTCACTTGTGCTCGATCACGGTTCGGTGGGGATTTTCCGGCACGAAACCGTGGGTCGAATTCTGCACCCAAACAATCTTCTTGGGGGAGGTGATGTTGTTGTACAGAATCGCCAGCCCGGAGGGCGGGCACACATAGTCGCCAAGTCCGGCTCGCGAGATCACAATGGGGCATTTGATACGCTTGGCGTGGAAGACGCAATCATAGTAATTCAGCGCCGGCACATATTCCGGCCTCCAGCCGCCGAGTCGTCCTTTTGTCGGTCCGGCGAAATCGCAGCACCAGGTGATGATGGAGTCCGCATGGGTCACATCCTGATCCAGCGCCGCCGCCCACACGGTTTGCAACCCGCCCTGGCTGCCGCCTGAAACCGACAGGTCCTTGCCGTTCCACTGGGGCAGGGATTTCAAAAACTGCAGCGAGCGCATGATCCGCAGCGCCATGCCGTTGAAATAGGCCGTTTCCGGATTGGAATTCTGCTCGGGATCAAACGCATACCGGTTGCCGTTGGATTTGATGCTGGCAAAGAACCCCTCGTAGTATGGTTCATCCTTGCCCAAATCGTAGCCATGGGCATTCACGTTGAAATGGATTCGGTTTGCCGGGCCACCGCCGGGAGCGCGCTGGACTGAAATTCCGTATCCGTGATAACTGGCCGAGGCCGGAAGCGACTTGTCCGCGGCACCGGCCGGAATGGTCAGATACCCGGTGACCGGGCGGGCACCGGCGCAATCGACCGAAACGGCGTAGACCTCGACCTGGGCCCCAGGCTGGCTCACCTTTTCCATGGCATATTTCACCGGCACGGCCGCCAGCTTGGCCTTCTGCCTTGCCCAGAACGCATCGAAATCGGCAGGCTCATCGGCCGCCGGTTCGAGCTTGTCGATCTCGACGCCGCCACCGCCGTCAAAACTGATGTTGGTCATACGTCCACGGCTATCCTTTTTCTGGAGGATCCGCCCCTTATGGTCCACCAGAGTGGCTTGGATGCGGACGAATCCCGGCTGGTCGAGACTGGCGACAACCACTGCCGGCTCGCCGGGAACGACAGATTCCACTCCGGCCGTCCTCTTGCCGTCGTCGCCGCTGCGCGTCCATTTGATCGAGCAGGGTTGTGCCGGTGGCGGCTGATCGCCGAAATCCACGGTAAAGGAGATTTTCATCTCCTCGCCGGGAGCCACGAAGGGCTTTTCCATCTGACTGTGCAGCGAGACCTTCTGAGAGTCCAGCTCGACAACCTTCCGGATCACCAGGTTGTCGAATTGACCGACCACCAGCATCTCCGCGGCCTGGCAGTTCTTCCCGGACTTGGCGAAGGTCCAGTCCGGGTGTCCACTCCCGGTGTTGTTGCTGCCGATACCCAGATCGCAATCCTGGTTGGCGCGGATGTTGTTGAAGGCCATGACCGTCTGTTTTTCCAGATAGTTGTGCACCTGCATGCAGCCATATCCGGCAGGCTTGCTGCTGTCCGCCGAATCGCCAAAATCGTAGGCGCCGCTGGCCCCCGGGATGTTCCCGTCGTTGCCGCCACCATAATTGTTCGCCCAAAATTCAATATTCCCTTTATCGAAGGTGCCGTTCTTGAGGTTGGGGCTGTTGCCGGCCACCTCGAGACCCTCCACATAGGTCTGGACGATGCCTGACCCGGCATTCGGAACCCCAACCTGGTTGAGATCCTGGGAAAACGGCGCCATGGCCGCGAAGGCCCACGTCAGCTTCCCCTCCTTGTCGGTCAGCTTGAGCAAGTAGCCGACTCGCTTCAACGTCCCGGAGTAACTTTCGCCATGGTCGACCTGATAGCCTTTGGCGGCATAGTCGAGCGGATTGAACTTGTAGATAAGCTCGTAGCCTTTGGCCTCGGGCACCAGTTCAAGCAGCTCGGGCACCTCCGCTCTCAACGAAGCGGCAAAGGCCAGGACGCCGCTGGCCAGCGGCAACACCGACGCCGACAGAAACTTGTGGCAACGTGTCCGAACTCGCGCGGTCGGGGATTGCGGCTTCATCATCTTCAACACCCATCTTTCTTGCATTTTCGTCTCTCCGCCCAAGGCCTGGCACTACGCCGGGCAAGCCAGAGGCTCATCACCATGAGCAACTTGGCGCGGTTGGCGTAATAATCAACAGGGCAACACCGGCAATACCTGCCACGATGCGGATTTTCCCACGGCGGCCCCGACTTTTTCTGAAAAAAATGCCGGAAGATTTCGCTTGACAATGCCTTTCGGCCCTATAGCCTGAGAGCGGCAATTCACTGAATTCAATCCGTGACCGCCGGGCATTATGGGCAAGCGAACTCACCGTGGAGA
This sequence comes from Lentisphaeria bacterium, assembly GCA_041623325.1. Classification (GTDB taxonomy): domain Bacteria; phylum Verrucomicrobiota; class Lentisphaeria; order Oligosphaerales; family JBFJXC01; genus JBFJXC01. Next base: position 10,556 of record JBFJXC010000082.1, read on the forward strand.
AGCGCCATACCCGCTGGGCTCCAAGGGGGCATCAGCATCTATTCGGCCAGCAGCAGAAACTGCGGAATGCCATCTGCATCAGACAAGGGCCAAGCCATGAGCATGTATTTCGAACAAGAGCAACAGCAGGCCCGGCGCCAGCTGTGGTATGAGAAGACCCGGACCATGCTGGAGGGTCTGGTGGACGAAGACGGCAACGGGCTGATTCCCCAGTTCCGCCCCCCCTGGCGGGAAGTGGTCTGGATCCTGCCGGCGCTTTACGAGGGCCGACGGCGGCACATCCAACTGGCCAACCGGATGCTGGCCGGCTACAACCGCGGCCCAAAAGTCGCCTACAAAAATCTGGGTGAACGGCACGGCAAACGGTTCGGCATCTTCCAAAGCAATGTCATGGCCCATCTGCTCCATCGCTACGGTGGCCTGATGACCCCCGAAGCCCGGGAGGTGGCCGAATGGCATACCCGCTGCGTGTTCCGCACCTTCGACGGCTCCGCACAACCCGACTACCGATTCCACGGGGCCA
>JBFJXC010000083.1:0-11002 GCA_041623325.1 Lentisphaeria bacterium
CCGTCCTTTTTTTTCCACAACCGCTCAGGGGTGTCCGAGCCGGTCATTCAAACAGATAGGCCAGATCGTCGGCGCTGAGCTGTCGTATGAAGCCGGTGTTGCTGGCGATGAGAGCATCGGCCAGTTCGCGCTTGTCGGCCTGCATGGCCAGAATCTTTTCCTCGACCGTATCCTTGGCGATCACCCGGTAGGCGAAGACATTCCGGGTCTGGCCGATCCGGTAGGCACGGTCCACCGCCTGGGCCTCGACAGCCGGGTTCCACCAGGGGTCCAGCAGAAAGACGTACTCGGCCGCGGTCAGATTGAGGCCCACCCCGCCAGCTTTGAGGCTAATCAGAAACACCGCCTTGGCGGGATCGGCCTGAAATGCATCCACCTGCTCCTGGCGATCCTTGGTTTGGCCGTCCAAGTAGGCGTAGCCGATGCCAAGCGGTTCCAGCTGGTTGCGAACCATTCCCAAAAAACTGGTGAACTGCGAGAAGACCAGCGCCTTGTGGCCCTCCGCATTCAATTCAGCCAACGTCTCCACAAGCACCTCGAGTTTGGCGCTGGGAGCATTCCGGTATTTCTCATTGACCAAGCCGGGGTGGCAGGCGCACTGCCGCAAACGCAGCAACGCCTCCAATATTTCAATCGGGCGTGCGCCATCCGTCCGCTTGCCCCCGTCCCGCTGCGCCTTCTGCTGCTTTAATAGAGAGTTCTGATAAAAGACCCTGAGATTGTCGTAGTGGCGGCGCTGCTCGGGCTCCAGATCGCAATACAGAGTCAGTTCCGACTTGGGGGGCAGATCGGTGGCCACCTCCTCCTTGCGGCGCCGCAGAATGAAGGGGCGCAAACCGCGGACGATGCGCTCCAACACCTCGCCGCTGAGTTCGCTGCCGCCGGCCCCAGCCAGGCCCAAGCGCCCCAGCATCCCTGGATTGAGGAAGTCGAACTGGCTGAACAGTTCGCCAACCCGATTCTCGACGGGCGTGCCGCTCATGGCCAGCCGATGGTCGGCCTGCAGCAGGCGTACCGCCTTGGCCACGGCCGTATCCGCGTTCTTGATGGCCTGGGACTCGTCGAGAATGCAGTAGTCAAGTGGAATATGGCGCAGTTCATGGGCATCCATGCGCACGGTGCCATAGGTGGTCAGAACCACATCTGCATGGTCGAAGGCGGCCACATCCGTTCGGCGAGTCGCTCCGGCATGAACCATTACCCGCATTCGGGGCGCGAACCGGGCCGCCTCCGACTGCCAGTTGAAAATCAGCGACTTGGGCAGCACCACCAGCGACGGCTTGCCGGGCTTGTCCAGACGGCGATACTCCAGCAGAGCCAACACCTGCACAGTCTTGCCCAGGCCCATGTCATCGGCCAAGCAGCCCCCCACACCGAGCCTGTGCAGCATCCGCATCCAGCCCAGACCAAGACGCTGATAATCGCGCAGCCTTCCCTGGAACGTCGGGGGTGCCTCGGCAGGAGTGAAACCGGCAAAGTCGCGAACGTGCCGGCGCACCTCATCGAAGGCCTGGTCGGTGGCGACCTCCAAGTCGGCGCACAAGGCATCCAGCAAGGCCGCCTGCGAGCGCCGGAACGACAAAGCCTCGCCATTGTCCTGGGCGATTTCGGTGAGTGCGGTATACTTTTCCAGCCACTCGGTGGGCAGTACCCCCAGCGTGCCATCGTCCAGAACCACATAGGACTCACCCCGTTTAACGAGAGCCAGCAGGATGGGCAACGGGACCGCTTCGTCCCCGAACTGAACCGACCCCTTCAGATCGAACCAATCCTGGCGGTCACCGGATATGGCCGCTTTTTTCTCGGTGGGTTTCCGACAGGTCTTGCCCTGCGCCACCACCAGCCAGTCCTGACCGACCAGGGAGCGCACCGCCTTGTCCAGCTTGCCGGGGTGCAGTTTCCAACCCGGCTCCTCGCGGGTGCTGCAGGTCACGTGGCGAAAGTCCAAAGTTCGCAGCAGATTGCGGCAAGCTTCCTCCTGGTCCAGGGCGCGCACCATCAGCTGGCGTTTACCAGCGTGGACCAGACGCTCCCCTTGCTCGTCCTCGTCGACCACCACGCCCTCGTAATCGAACGACAACTCGGCATGCAGCTGCTCGCTGCCCCGATACTTGTACTTAGCCGTGCGCACATAGAGACGCCCCCCGACGGAGGGGGTCTCGGTCCGGTATTGCAACTCCTCGGGGAAGTGGTCTGTATCCAGAGCGGTGTCCAAGTAGACCCTCCGCATGAAGACCTCGACCTCGTGTCTGGGCAGAACAAAAGCCTCCTCCTGCCGCAGCCGCCGCAGCCAGTCGAAGGCATTGCGATGATCAAGCCCTCCCAGCCGGGTCCAAACCGCCGCCAGTCCCCCTTCGCACACGTAGTCCAGCTGGCTCAGCGACGCCTGCTCCTGCGGCCGGACCAGCGATCCCTGTACAATATAGGTGCCATCGTCCGGAGTGATCTCCAACCGGAACACCCAGGGCTCGGCGGAATCCCAGGCAAGGGGGGTTTGCCGGCAATCGGATGCTCCCCGGCTCCAGTACAGACGGCCGGAGGCGGCCATCAACGGCAGAGCCCGAGCCGCCAGGCCTGGCATCAGCTCGAAGGCGCTTTCCCTGCGATTGTAGGCAGGGCCGATCAAGGACAGGATCGCATCGTCCTCGGCCTGCGGAGGAGGCTCGAAAGGCTTGAACTCGAACGGTCGGCGCTCGCTCCAGGTGCCATCTGCGCGCCGACTCCGCCAGCAGGTACGCACCACCGTCGTCTCGCCGGTCCGGCCGGCCGGAGCAACGATCACATAATTCAATTCTATCTCCGGGGTTCCATCGCCAGCCTCACCCCGGGTTTCTTGAAACCTCGGCCTGGAATTGAAAGCAATGGCCGCCGCCGGGACCTGAACGGTTGAACGTCGCCGAAGGGAGTTGGCCGACACCCTTTCATCGCGGCAGTATTCCAACTCGACATCATCCGGAGCACCCCCTCCGATGATCCGGGGCTGCTTGTCCACCGAACGCCTGCACGCTTTGCTCAGTTCACCTGCACTCTCCGCCGCTTTTAACACCGCCCAGACATGATGGCAGGCACCCGCCTGGCAATCGCATTCGATTTCCAGAGTCCGACCCGCGATTTCCAGGCGCACATCGGCGTATTCCTCCCCCATCACGATCTCCGCACGCACCCGCTCATGCCCGCTTTCGTAAAACCGGACTTCCCCCCTCTCCCCCAGGGCCTCACCCCGAACCCGGATATCCAGCTCAAAACTGGCCATGAATTTTCGACACAGACTCATACGCGACCAGACATTGGCTAACACTGAAAAAACGCGAAACCGGAAACCCAAATCTGGGGCCGGATTCGCCCTTTTCAAATGACCGGGGCCGTTTCACGCGGGTCCGCCCGGCCGCTCCTGGCCAGTCCCGCCCGGCAAACCCCTTGACCCGCGCCTGAACCCGCCTTTTTTTTCCCGGCTGGCTTTCAAACTTGCAATGCCTGCCTATGGTAAGCACAGTCACCGCGTCCACGCCGGGCGCTTTAATATATCTAGTTGGTTGCCGGGACGGATCAGCCCGGATTGTGAGATGAGTTCTCCCACCAAAAAGTGGGTGCGGATTGTATGGAATATTGTGTTGCAAGATTACGACTTCATGGACCCCACGGTCCATGGGTTTCGCGGGCCTGAAGCCAGGGTGCTTCGACTTGGCGGTCTGCCGTTTCACAACACTCCCACCTCACCTGATGCGGGTTGAGCCTCTCACGCGAAGCGCTGGACGCTCAAGGCGTCCCGCGGATTCCACATCCGGTCATCGAGCGGCAACCATAGCAGGACAGTTTCTGCATGGATGCTGGCAAGGCCAAAATCAGAGCCCAAATGCTTGAGCTGCGGAAGCGGTTTGACGGTGCAACCCTCAAACGCTGCAGCCAGAGCATTTGCCGCCGTCTGCTGACCTTGCCTGCGGTGGAAAACGCCGGTTGCCTAGTGCTGTACGCGGCCATGGGCAACGAGGTCGACCTGTCAGTCCTGATCGAGGACTGCCAAGAACGGGGAAGGTCCTTTCTTCTGCCGCGGTTCGTTTCCGAACGCCTTGGCTACCAGCTGGTGGCGGTGCGACACATGCAGCGCGACACGGTGCCGGGCAAATGGGGAATCATGGAACCGAGGGCGGACTTGGAACCAGTCCCCGTCAGTCGCACCCGGCAAGAAGACTGCACCTGGATAGTCCCCGGCGTGGCCTTTGACCAGAGCGCCAGACGTCTGGGGCGCGGCGGCGGCCATTACGACCGTCTCCTGAACCAGGCCAAGGGATACAAAGTGGGAGTGGCCTGCGACTGCCAGGTGCTGCCCGTGCTGCCAGCCGACCATCACGACATCGCCATGGACATGGTTGTCACCGAACAGCGGGTGATCCATCGGCCATCCGAAAGGTCGGTCGTGATCCAGTCGACGGCAGGCGAACAGGCGGCACCCCGGCACCAGGTCGAACTGAACGTGATTAAACCAAGACGGTGTTCAGCCGGTGCTGAGCATACCGTCGATTAAAAAGAGGTATCAACCTAATGAATCCATTTGTTTATCTGATCATCGGGTGCGCCGTCGGCTCGGGCATCGGCTTCTGGATAAAGGCCCGGCAGCAGAAACATGCCCAACAAACCGCCGAGCAAGTCACCAAGAACGCCCGCCGCGATGCGGACAACATCTTGAAAGAGGCCACCATTGCCGCCAAAGAGGAGCAGCTGAAAAGCCGGGACGAGTTTGAAAAAGCCACCAAGGAGCGCCGGGCCGAACTGCAGCGGCTGGAGGAGCGGCTGGAGGCCCGGGAAAGCAACCTGGAGCGCAAGGCCGACCTGATGGAGGCCCGTTTCTCGGAAATCGAGAAGCGTGAGGAGAAAGTCCGGGAGCAGTCGGAAACCAACCGCCGGAAAGGCGAGGAACTGCAAGAATTGATCGACCGCAAAATGAAGGACCTGGAGCAGGTCGCCTCCCTGACCCAGGAGGAGGCCAAGAAACTCTTGCTGGACCGCCTCAGCGACCAGCTCGAAAGCGAGCGCGGCGGGCTCATCCGCCGTTTCCAGGACGAGACCAAGCAGCGCTTCGAGCGCGAGGCCCGCGAGATCATGATCACCGCCATGGAGCGCTACGCCGGCGACTGCGCCTACGAGCGGACCACCTGCACCATCCCCCTGCCGAACGACGAGATGAAGGGCCGGATCATTGGCCGCGAGGGGCGCAACATCCGCGCCATCGAGGCGGCCGCCGGCATCAACGTCCTGATCGACGACACCCCGGAGGCGGTGGTGATTTCCTGCTTCGATCCCGTGCGCCGGCAGATCGGCCGCCTCGCCCTGGAGCGCCTCGTGTCCGATGGCCGGATCCACCCTACCCGCATCGAGGAAATGGTCCAGAAGGTGACCGGGGAGATCGAGGCCGAGATCGTCAAGACCGGCCAGGAGGTGGTTGAACTGCTCGGCGTGACCAATGTGCGCCCCAATCTGGTCAAGCTGCTGGGCCGTCTGAAGTATCGCTACAGCTATTCCCAGAACGTCCTGCAGCACTCCATCGAGGTGGCCCGCCTGATGGGCGCGATCGCCGCCCAGCTGGGCATGGACGAGCACAAGGCCATCCGGGCTGGACTGTTCCACGACATCGGCAAAGCGGTCGACCACGAGGTGGAAGGCACCCACGCGCTGATCGGCGCGGACATCCTCAAGCGGGCCGGAGAGGACGAGGAAATCGTCCTGTCGGTGGGGGCCCACCACGAGGAGATGGAGCGGACCTCCCCCATGGCCATCCTCGTGGGAATCTGCGACACCATCAGCGCCGGCCGGCCTGGGGCCCGCTCCGAGACCACCGAACTCTACTTGAAGCGCCTGGAGCAGCTGGAAGGCATCGGCACCCGCCACAACGGAGTAAACAGCTGCTTCGCCATTCAGGCCGGTCGCGAATTGCGCGTGATCGTGGACGCGGACAAGATGGACGAGGCCCGCTCCGCCGTCCTGGCACGAGATATTGCTTGTGAAATCGAAAAAGAAATGCGATACCCGGGTCAGATAAGGGTTTCGGTCATCCGGGAAACCCGGGCGGTCGAATACGCCCGATAGACCCCCAAAGAGAGTAGGAAGGCACCATGGGGAAGGTGGCCAGCAGTAGCATCCGAGCACGGCTATTGATCAGCGCCGTCCACTTGCTCGCGCTCGCCACCCTCGTCTCGGTTCTTCTGGCCGCCATCGTCAGTCAGAAGATCTCCCCCTTCCACTCCTTTATCCGGGGCACCCCCCTGGAGCAATGGGGCAGCTACATCGTCGGCGTCGTGACCCGTCAGGACCTGTTCTGGCGCCAGTTTCTGGCCCGCCTGCCCCTGCTCAAGGATGAACAGCAGGCCCATGATCTCCTGATCGAGAGGATCCAGGCCTACCGCCCCAGCCATGCCCTGGTATGGCGCGACGGCCGCTCCGCCTTCGGCACCTTGCGCCAGCGCGGCCCCAACACCTTCCGTTTCGACTTCGAAACCGCCACCGGCCCCGTGAGCCTGCCCGTCGACCGCTCGGAGATTGCCTGGTCCCGCCGCATCGTCTACGAGCCGGTCAGCCTGACCCCCCAGGATGTCCGCTTCCTCCTGGAGTTCCCCCAGCTGAAATGCTACCACCTGCCTCCCTATCTGTTTGTGGCCGATGTCCCCTTCGGGCAGGTGATGGCCGCCAGGGACATTCTCGGAAACCTGGCCGACGAGTTTTTCGCCGTGTTCGCCCATCTGCTGCCACGCTGGCAACCCGGAAAACTGGCCTATGCCTGCCTCTACCGCGATGAGCCCAGCTATCTGGCCCAAGCGATCCAGCGCAAAGACGCCCATCTGGAAAAGTCCACCGGTTTCTATTCGCAGCAGGAGAATTGCCTCTACCTCTACGATCCGCTGGGGTCGTTCGAACGCCACCGGGCGGAACGATTGATGAAAGCCCTGCCCGATGGCCCCGACCTGGCTTTCAACCAGCAGAGGCTATACAACTTCCTGCAACTGGAACAATTCCGCACCCTTCGCCACGAGGGAGCCCACCAACTAGCCTACTCCTACGGCCTGCACTCCAGCGAGGGGGTTGAACACCTGTGGCTGGTGGAGGGACTGGCCCAATACTGCGAGACCAGCCCCATCGGACAGCTGCAGCCCCAGCATATGGCCACCCTGGTCGAAGCCCTCCAGCAAGGCCGCCTGATTCCATGGCTGGAGCTGGTCAACACCCACACGACCGCCGACCTGGAAAACTACGAGGCGGAGGTGGCCTACGCCCAATCCTGGCTTCTCTTCCACACCCTCATGCAACCTGCTTTCAGACCCCGGCTGAATCAATACATCCGCAATCTGCAGGCGATCTCGCCGGGCGACCTGGGCAAAGCGCGATCCGAACTGCTCGATGCCCACCTTGGCATCCCCCTCATCGAGGTGGCCAGACAAATGAACGACCAGCTGACGGCCTTCAAACGCCGGGCAAACGGCCCGGCCACTTTGGATAACACTGGAAAATCCGCCCCCGCCGACAAGCCATAATGCGTTTTCTGCTGCACAACATCGCCTACTGCACCGGGGCACCCCGAAGCCTTTCCCACGGCGTATTCACCCTGCACCGCTATCTGCGCAGCTCCCAGCACCATCTGGAAAGCATTCGCGACTTCATTTTGTCCCTGGCCCCGGACATCGTCGGGCTGGTGGAAATCGACCGGGGCTCGGTCCGCGGCGGCTGCCGGGACCAAGTGGCCGAACTGGCCCGGTGTCTCAGCCATCACCACACCTATTCCAGCAAATATGCCCGTGGCTCCATGGGCCGTTATCTGCCGGTACTGCGCCACCAGGGCAACGCGATACTGACCCGGGAACAGCCGGGCCACTGCCAGACCCACTTTTTCCCGGTGGGTTTTAAACGCCTGATCGTCGAGATCGAGGTTTTTGGGGTCAAAATCTTCCTGGTGCACCTGGCCCTGCGCCGCCACGTGCGGGAACACCAGTTGGCCGTGCTCGGCGACATTGTCGGCAAACCGGCAGGCCCGGTGATTCTAGCGGGGGACTTCAACACCTTCCAAGGCCGGGAGGAGCTGCTTGAACTCAAGGCGGCAACCGGGCTGAAAAGTGCCAACATCCAGCGCCGCCCGACCTACCCGGCCTACAACCCCCACCAGGAACTGGACTTTGTGCTTTGTTCCCCCGAAGTCCGGGTCGAGCGCTTCCAGGTGCTGGACCATATCCGCCTCTCGGACCACCTCCCACTGCTGCTGGATTTCTCCCTGGCTTAAAGCTGGCCCCAGCATCGGTCGCCGAGGTTACCCCAGCTCGGGGGCCCGAAAAGCCCACTGACCGCCGACAATGGTGCCGACCGCCTTGCCCTTGCAGCGCCAGCCGTCGTAGGGGCAGTTGCGCCCCCGGGTCTGCAAACGGCCGACATCGATGACGGTTTCGGCCCCGGGGTCCAGAATGGTCACGTCCGCCGGCGCCCCAAGCCGGAGCGTCCCGTATGGCAGGCCCAGCAGATCCCTGGGTCCCACCGTAAATTTGGCTATCAACCCTGACAGGGACAACACCCCCTTGTGAACCAGTTCAGTCAGACACAGAGGCACGGCCGTTTCCAGACCAATGATCCCGAAAGGCGCCTCGTCCATAGGCTTGGCCTTTTCCTCAACCGTATGCGGCGCGTGATCCGTGGCGATGACGCTGATGACATTGTCGGCCAAGGCCTGGATAAGCGCCTGGCGATCCGCTTCGCCACGCAAGGGGGGATTCATTTTCGCATTGGATCCGTAGCGGGCGCAGGCCTGCTCGGTCAAACAGAGGTGGTGCGGACAGACCTCGCCGCTGAGGGCGATCCCGCTTTTTTGTGCAAAGCGAAGCAGTTGCACGGACCCGGACGTGCTCAGATGCTGACAGTGCACGGGCCACTGCGCCTCGCGCGACAGAATCATATTGCGGGCCACGATCACATCCTCGGATGCGCGTGACTGTCCAGACACTCCGAGTTCGCCGGCGATGGGGCCGGCATTCATGGCGCCTCCGACGGAAAGGCTGGCGTCTTCACAGTGGTCGATCACAGGAAGCCCCGCGGCCTTGGCAAGCAAAAGGGCTTCGAGCATCAGGCCATTTTCCTGAATGCAGCTGCCATCGTCAGTCAGGGCCACCGCGCCGGCCCGCTTGAGGGCCTGGAAATCGGTCAGCTCCTTCCCGGCCCGGCCACGCGTCAACGCCGCAGACTGCAGGATACGCACCGCCGCCACCGCGCCGGTCCGTTCCAGCAAAGCGCTCAGCATTTCGAAATTGTCGACCGCCGGCACGGTGTTGGGCATGGCCAGAACCGTGGTGAACCCGCCCGCGGCTGCTGCGCGGGCCCCGCTCTGAATATCCTCCTTCTCCGTCTGGCCGGGATCCCGGAAATGCACGTGCACATCGATAAATCCGGGGGCGATCACATACCCTGCCAAATTAATGATCTCTGGATCCTTCAAGGAATCGGGGCTGACGAAGCGGCCGGCCGCCATGGCGACCTCGCCGATCGCATCATCGATCTGATTGGCGGGGTCGATCACCCGGCCGCCACGCAATAGAATGCCATCTGACATGGGAAGCTCCGTCTCGTGAGTCATGGACTTGGTTGAAAGCCGATCCCACCTTAACTCAGGGCAGGCAAAGCGCAACCCCGAGTCTGCAAGGCAATGCATCCCTTCCGGCCAGGAGACCCCAGCAAAAAAGCCGCGCCGCCCGGGGGCGGCGCGGCTGCGACCGTCAGACAGCCACCTTAGTCTTCCAGGCTCGGGGAACCTTCCCCAGATCCTTTGCCGCCACGCCGTTTCTTCATGGCTTCGCGAGCAGCCTGGCGCTCTTCCTCGCTGAGTTTGCCGTCGCCGTCGGCATCAAAGCGCTCGAGCATTTTTTTCTTCAGCTCGCCGCCACGCTCCTTGCGCTTCTCCATCATTTCACGGGCAGCCTGCGCCTCGGTTTCGCTGAGCTTGCCGTCGCCGTCCTTGTCGAAACGGTCCAACACCTTATTGTTGCGCTGCTCGAAATGTTCGCGCATGCGATCGGTCACCTTTTGGATTGCCGCGGTCGCCTCGGCCTCGTCAACCAACATATCGTTGTTGGTGTCGGGATTTTCCCAGCCGCCTTTGCGTTCGGCCCGGGGGCCTCCCTCGCGGCCGGCACGGAATCCTGCGCCGGCTTTCTCGTCGGCCTGGCTCCAGCTCGGGGTCAGCGCCAAGGCCACCAGGGCCGTCAGAGCCACAGTCAGAGTGCGTTTCATGGTCCGTCTCCTTTTTTTACCGCCCTCCTGGCGGCTGGTTTCATGCCTGCCCTCGCCACCCGATGGTGACCGAGGCGATTACAGCCATATAACGGCAAGCACACCCTCATATTGTATGCTCACCTAAAAAATATTGAGAATGCCCCGGACCAGGCTATGTTCGGCAATTCGACGCGATCAACCATTGAAGGACACGACTGTGGAACCAAACACTTCGCAACACGGCTGGCTGGCTCTGGTGGCCAGCCCCATCGGCAACCTGGAGGACATCACCCTGCGGGCCATCCGCATCCTCAAAGAGGCCGACCTGATCGCGGCCGAGGACACACGCCACGCGGCCATCCTCTGCAAACGCTTCGAAATCGACACCCCCCGCGTCTCCTACCACAGCCATAACGAACACCACAAAACCGACAAACTGCTCAACCAGGTCCAGGCTGGCCAGCGAATCGCCGTGCTCACCGATGCAGGCACCCCCGTCATCTCCGACCCCGGATTCCTGATCGTGCGCGAGGCCATCGCCCGCGGCATCGAGCCCATCGTCGTGCCAGGGGTCTCCGCCTTGACCTTTGCCGTGGTCGCCGCCGGCTTCCCCGCCGATCACTTCGGCTTTGTGGGCTTTCCCCCCGTCAAGTCCGGCAAGCGCCGCACCTTCCTGGAGCGTCATGTGGGCCGGGACACGACCTCCTTCATCTACGAATCCCCTCACCGCATCACCAAGCTGCTAGACAACCTGGTCGAGCTGTTCGGC
>JBFJXC010000084.1:0-10968 GCA_041623325.1 Lentisphaeria bacterium
CGCATCGAGATCCGCCGCGCCGCCAGCATCAAAACCCCGGCAGGGGATATCCTCGGAAACCGGGTCACCACCAAAATCGTCAAGAACAAGTGCGCGGCCCCCTTCCGCAAGGCCGAGTTCGACATCATGTACGCCGAAGGCATCTCCCGGGCCGGCTCCATCTTGGACGTGGCCTGCGACATGAAGATCCTGGACAAGCGCGGCTCCTGGTTCTCCCTCGAAGGCGACCAACTCGGCCAGGGACGCGAGCAAACTAAACAGGCGATCAACGACGACAAGGCACTGCAGGCCCGCCTTCTGAACCTGATTCGCGAACAGCTGATGACTCAGAACATCCGCCTGCCCGAGGCTATCGGCCACAGTGACGACGAGGCCGCCGAAGCCGTGCCGGCCGCCGAGCTCAACTAGGCCGGCAAGCGCCTTAGGGTGCCGACGTTTCCCCGGCCGAAGACGGCCGGGGAAACCCGAGCGTCCCCGCGAATGCCTGAACCGCGAACCATGCATGGCGCGGGACTACGCCCTGGGCGGGTACGTCAGCCGCCTTCGGGACAGGGGAAGTCAGCATAGCGACGGCAACTACAGGGGTTCAACCAAGGCAACATGAGCCTGTCCCCATTCTGGCCGCGGGTCGACTAAGGCAGAGCCATGGCCGCGCCCTGTTCCTTTTTGTAGGCCTCGAAGGCTTGGATCTCCTTGGCCAGTTCGGCGAAGGCCTGCGAAGCCCGGAACCGGGTAATGGCGGCCTTCTGCTGATTCATTTCCGCTTCGAAGGCATCGGAAATGAGCTTGGGATTCTGCGCCATCACGGTCCAGGCGGTGGTCACTCCCTTGGTGGTGTTGTACTTGGTTTCCAGCTCGGAGGTGCCCCGCAGCACCTGCGAGGCAACCACCTTGCCCACCGAAGTGAACATGGCGTTGAAGTCGCCGCTCTTCCCTTGGCCGCTTTCCTCCATGAAGGACTTGCGCATGGATTCCACCTTGACCTCCAGCATCTGGGCCAGCTCCTGGCGGGCGTGGGTCTTGGCCTTTTCAATGGCCAGCTGAGGGGAGACCGAAAGCCCGGTGCCGACGGCGGCCAGGCCGCCGTTGCGGGTGATTTCCTGGGCCATCTTCATCAGGGGCCCGTATGGGGTGTCGTCACTGGAGGTGGACGGCATGGACCGACAACCGGCCAAGCCGGCGACCAGGGCCAGACCGGTCAGGGCGCCCAGAAGTCCGAGATTTGTTTTCATCGTTCGTTTCCTTTCCCTCATGGTTTTTTGACTTCAGGGATCACATCCCTGTACCCAACTGCATCAACAGGTCGTCCAGGCTGAAGCCGAAGCCTTCCGCCCGCGCTTTCATGCCCAGTTTGACTTTGTTGCGCGTGGCCCGGGAATCGCATTTGATCACGCAATAGTCGGCCTGCACCTCAATCGTCCTGGCCCGGCCGACCAGTTTCTCCGATTCCAGGGTGCCGAGCATGGGGTTGGGTTCGACCAGGGTCAGATAAAGGGCCCATCTGCGCCCGAGCTGCACGCCTTGCCGATACCCCCGATTCAACTTCAAATGCTTGGGATTGTCCGCAGTTCCGACAATATATCCTTCCAGAGGAAATTGCTTCAGAAACAAGGACAGAACCTGGCTGCTGACCGCGACGCGGCGAACCGCGCTGGAAGCCAGAGTCTGGGGCTGCAGATAGTGGCGGCGGTTAAACGAGCTCTGACGATCGGAGACGGAGAAGGGAACGGTCTCCGTGGTGCCGGAGCGGGGGCGAGTCAGGGAGACCGCGCCGTTTACCTGAACCTCGGAGGTGTACGCCACATAGGCTTTGCCATCGCGGCCGACCATCTTCAGAGGAGCGTTGTCGCGCAAAATATTGACCGAGGTGACCGAGACATTGACGATGCCGTCGGCGCGCTGCAGCTCGTAGAGGGGATCGCGCACGGTGGCTTCCTGGCCGCCGTGAACCTGCAGCTCCAGCATGCGGGCCTGGAGCTCCCGACTGCTGGCGTCGGCGGTCAGAGTCAGGATGCCGTAGCGCCGCAACTCCCCCATCAAAGCAGCCTTGAATTCGTCCTCCAAGCCGGCTTGCTCCCAATGGTCGGAGGCGACCATCGCCAGACGCCAGGGGGAAAAGGCCAACTGCTCCGGAGAGGGCATCCGGGCGGCGGGAAGCGGCACCAGCTGGGGAGAGACCGGGGCCAGGCAGCCGGAAAGCCCAAAGGCGATCAAGACCAGGGCCACGGCCCGCCCCCAAGGCCACCGGTCCGGCTTGAATTGTTCAAGTGCCTGGTTCACGCGGCATGGGCTCCAAAACGGCCTGACGAACGGCATCGAGCAAAAGGGGCTGCAGCTTGGCGATCGCCAGGTCGCGGCTGCTGGAATAGTCGAGAGTGCGGCTTGCCGTGGACTCGGATCCGCCAACCTGCCCCGAAAGCAATGTGTCCCCGTTTTCTAGAAAGGCAAAGCTGGCAGCCGCCCAGACGCGGACCAAGCGGACCGTGCCGGTTTCGTCGGCCGCTTGCAGGTCCAGGTGAAGGCGAAGCTGTGGCTCCGTGTCCCCTGGGCTCACATGCAAGCCCTGGTCGGTCAGAAACGCCGTCAAAGCCTGCCGGAGAGTCGGGGGAACGGGGCGGCCGTCGGCGGCGGTCAGGACCAGGCTCGGGCGTAGACGCCGGCCGATCTGCCCCAAGCGGCCATGCAGGTCGAGCTTGAACGCGGTGGTGCGGGCCCGGGCCTCGGCGGCGTGTTGGGGCGCAAAGAGATTGGCGGCGACCAGCAACCACTCCAAATCGGCCGTTCGGCTTTCAAGCTTCCGCAGGGCCAGAAAGTCGGCCAGGGGCCGGCCTGGCAAGGCGGCCAGAGTCCGGCGGCCGTCCTCGAGACGGGCCTTGATCTTGTCCTGCACGACCCGGTCCGTCCGGGAGCGTTCCAGCAGGGCAATCGCATGCCAGGTCAGCGTGTGCGGATCAAAGTAGGTTTCGGCTATTTCGGTGCCGCTGAGGATGCCCATCACGGCCCGCCGGGTGCTCTGATGCAGGACGGTCTGGGTAAAAGGGGTGCCGTTACGGACCACCTCGGTCTCCGCCAACTCGGTGACGCTATGGATGCTGACTTCGATGGCCGCCGCAATGTCGGCCATCGCCTCGTTTTCGGCCTCCCGCCGAGCGAGGATATCTCCGGGGCCCACTCCCGAGGCAAGCCCGTACCCCACCAAATAGCGCATGCGCGGATACTGCCGGTTCAACAGCAGTGGATCCGCCACCCAGGAGGGGGCGGCAGGCCGCAGCCCGGCGCACCCGGACCCAAAACCGACCAGCAGAATCAGCGCTCCCAGGCTGAGAAACCCGGCGAAATATCCGCGATACTCAAGGCTTTTCATGGCCGCTTTCCGTGACTGACTTGGCCTACCCACACATTACATCCCGCTTACCTGGAGTCCCCACGGGGACTGCGCCACCAGTCCGGCTTGCCAACGGACGCGATGACGGAGTCCACTTGGCTGCGAAACCCATCCTATAATTGTGGATGAAGTAGTATACGGCCCCTCGCGGAATTATCCCGTGCCGGCGGCGCTGACTTCACCGGCTAGCGCCTCCGCCAGCCCGAGCGTTCGTTGTTTGGCTCCCGCGGCGTATATTGGGGCCCAACCGGCGAGACTGTTCCTGATATGACGGGAGAGGAATTGTGAGGTTTGAACGCTTCGGTGGATCGTACCAGCTAGTCATCCAAGACCTGGCTGGCCTGCGCGATGCCTGCGAACTGGACGATACGCTCTGGGTCGCCACCAGCGCCCCGACGAACGCCTATCGCGGCAACGCTGATTTTCTGCAACTGCTGGATGGCGATGCCGACGGGCGGGTGCGCTCGGCCGAAGTGCGCGCGGCGATTAACTGGTACTTGGACCGGATTGAAGGTCTGGACAGTGCCGGCGGCCCGGCAGACGCTCTGCCCATCGCGGCGATCTCGGCCCGCGATGCGGTCGGAGCCGAAATCCTGGAATCCTGCCGCTTTATCCTGGGAGTCCAGGATCTGTCGGGGGTGGAAACCGTGGACCTGAAAACCATCCAGAAGGCGCTCGCCGGGGTGGGTTCCCGCCTGATCAATGGCGACGGCATCGCCATTGCCGAAGCGGCCGAAGATTCCGCCTTGGCCCAGGCGCTGCGCGATGCCTTGGTCTGCACGGGGGGCACATCCGGAGTCGGCGGACGCCTGGGCCTGACCCGTGACCAGTTCCTGAATTTTTTCGGCCAGCTGCCCGCCTTTCTGGCCTGGCACAAGCGGGATGCCGAGGCCGGACAGGACATTCTGCCTCTGGGACCGGAAACCGCCAAACTGGCCGCCCATCTGGACGAACACGCGGCCGCCCTGGACCGATTCTTCGCGGCATCGGCGGTGGTGGCCTACGACGCGCAAGCCCAGGGACCGCTGGCCGGCATCGACCCGCAACGTCGGCCACTTTCCACCGACGACGCCTCCGCCATGGCCGCCTACCTGCTCAGCCTTCCCCTCGCCGCTCCGAACCCCTCCGGAGCCCTTGCCCTTGACGGGACGGACATCAATCCTGCCTTTCGCCCCTGGTTCAAAACCCTCGCCGACCGGATCGTACGGCCGCTGCTGGGGGAGGAAACCCATTCCTTGACCACGGAACAATGGCAGCGGGTCAAGAGCGCTTTTTACGCCTACCGGACCCACATGAACAGCAAGCCGGCACTGAATTTCGAGGCTGTGCCCGTGGAGCGACTCGAAGACTGGGCGGCTCAGGCAGACGCCTTGCGCGCCGGCATGGAAGCCATTTTCAAGGAAGAGGAGCGCGTGGCCGCGCTGATCAAAAAAATCGAAAACGTCAAGAAACTGTTGCTGCTGCACCGGCACCTCATTCCGTTCGCCAACAACTATGTCAGCTTCCCTGACATGTACGCCGGCGGCCGCCGGGCCTTCTTTGAGCAGGGGTCTCTGGTGATGGACCAGCGCCACTTCAACTTTTGCCTGCAGGTCACGGACCTGAAGGCCCATATGGCCCAGGCCCAGAACAGTTCGCTTTTTGTGCTCTACGTGGAAATCGCCCCACCCGGCCAGCCACCCGTCACCCTGGCCGTGCCCGTCACCAGCGGGTCCAAACAAAATCTCGCCGTGGGCAAACGCGGCGTGTTCTACGACATCGACAACCGCCAGTACGATGCCAGGATCGTGAACCTCATCGAGAACCCCGTCAGCATCTGGGAGGCCTTGTGCATGCCTTTCGTCAAGCTCTGGCGCAGTGCGGAAGGCAAGATCGAGAAATGGTCCGGCAGCGCGGAAACCCAGCTTCAGAAGGGATTCGACGACTCCCTGAAAGCGCCCGCGCCAGCGGCTGCGCCCAACGCCCTGTCCAAATTCAGCGGCACGGGGCCTCTCGTGGGACTGGGGGTGGTGACGGCGGCGCTGGGATCCTCATTCGCCTTCATCACCAAGACCCTGTCCGGCATTGGCTGGGGGCAGGTTGTCCTGGCGGTTCTCGGAGGGGCTCTGGTGGTGGTTCTGCCCGTCTCGACCGTCGCCTTCATGAAACTGCGAAAACAGGACCTGAGCGCCCTGCTGGAAGGCTCGGGCTGGGCCATCAACGCGCGCATGCGCCTGGACCGCAAGCAACGGCACTTCTTCACCCATCGCGCCCGCTTTCCCAAAGAGGCTGCCGGCACGCCCCGCAAGCGCCTGCGGGGCTGGGTACTGGCGCTGGGGCTGCTGCTCGTGGCCCTGGCCTACGGCATCCGCCTCTGGCATTAGTGCGGCCGGCAGGGTGCCAGCAGCAACTGCCAGCGGGCAGGGAGAGCGGGGACCTGGTAGGCCGGAAGGCGTTCGCTGCGCAGACTCGTGTTGCCGGTGCCGGCCTGGCGATGATCCAGACAGAGTTCAAGCCGGCCTTCCGGATCCGGGCGAAGCTCCTCCTGATGACCGGCGGAGTCGAGGGCTTCCACGCTGTGGCGGCGCAGGCTGAAGATAAAGGCCTGGCTGGAGCTGATCTTCAGGCAGGGCCTCCCTTCGCCGTGCAGAATTAGTTCCCGCACATCGCTGCGCATGGCGCACTCCTGGGGGACGATGTAGGGGACGTTGAGTTCGTCAACCGTGGCTTGGAAGCGGCCCAGACGGGCGCCGCGCTTGCGATCGCAAAGATTCTCCTGCGGACCCCGGCCGAACCATTCGGCCGTATCCAAGCCGCCGGGTAGAGTAAACCGCAGGCCCAAACGGGGAAGAGTGGGCAGGTCGGTCCGACAGGGCTGCACGCTCTGCGTCAGTCTCACAGCCCCCTCCTCGTTGATGGCCAGTTGCACAATCTCCCGGAAACATTCCCAACCCTCCGGGTTCCTCCACAGACGGTGAATCGCCAATCCACCTCCTTGATCCGCCCCCTCCGAGGATTCAACGCGCACCGACGCAGGACTCAGGCGATGGTAGCCCGCCTTCTGCCAGGCTGCCTCGAAGGCGATGTCGTTGTCCAGCCTCGCCCGCCATAGATTGAGACGCCCCCCCCTGACATCTATTCTCTCGCCCTCCCAGCTCAGAGAGGTGATGTCGCCGGTCTGCCGGTCAATTTCGACCCGCGTTCCCGCCGCGGCGAGGCTTAGACGGCCGGCCTCCTCGTCCTCCGAAACCATTGGTACCGAAAAACGGGCGGGAAGGGCAGCGGTTTCGCAAGCCAGGTCGCTAAAGTCGAATTGCTCCCAGGCGACTTCATGGCCGGCCGGGATCCAGGGCGTGGCCTGCCGGGTGACAAGCGACAGGGTGAGGATTCGATCCGCGGCCGGAGCCAGCGCCTGCAAGGCCTGGGGCAGATCGATGGACGCACGGCGGCCCGGTTTAACTTCCGGCAAATCCAGTGTCCCCTGCAGAGGGCCACCGGACAGGGGCTTTCCCGCGTCGGTCACCTGATAGTGGAGAATCAGATCGTGGAGCGAAGTATGGAAACGCCGGTTGGTGACGGTCAGCTGCCGACGGTCGTCACTCAGCGTAAGCTCGGCCGGCTCGAAGACCTTCTTGGCCTCCAGCACCCCCGGCTTTAGGCCTCGGTCCGGCAGGACCAGGCCGTCGATGCACCACTTGCCATCGTGGATCGCTTCGCCGAAGTCGCCGCCGTAGGCCAGGCCCCCGTCGGGTTTGCGCAGGCCGTGGTCGCACCACTCCCAGATAAAGCCGCCGATCAGGCGCGGCTCGCGGCGGATGAGCTTCCAGGTCTCGTCCAGGTGGCCCAGGCAGTTACCGGTGGCGTGGCCATACTCCTCCAGCAGAACTGGCCTCCCCCGGCCGGCTGGATCGGCGAGCAGATCGATCATGTCGCGGTGCCTGGGGTAGTGCAGGGTGATCCAGTCCACGTAGTCGGCCGTGCCCGCGTGGTGGTAGTTGAGGGGGCGGCTGCCGTCGATGGCGCGAATGCAGACAGCCATGGCTTCGCAGTTGGGACCGCTACCCGACTCGTTGCCCAGTGACCAGGCAATGACCGAGGGATGGTTGCGGTCGCGCAAGACCAGGCGCCGCGCACGGTCCAGATAGGCTTCCCTCCAGGCCGGATCACGGGACAGCTGGTCCTGCAATCCATGCGTCTCCAGGTCGGCTTCGGCGATCACATAGATCCCCGCTTCATCGCAGAGTTCGAGCCAACGCGGGTGGTTGGGGTAATGGGAAGTGCGGACCGCATTGAAGTTGTGCTGCTTGAGCAGTTCCAGATCGCGACGCATCTGAGTTTCGGTCACGGTGCGACCATGATCCGGGTCGAACTCATGGCGGTTGACGCCGTAGAGCAGAATGGCGCGCCCGTTGATCAGCAGCTGGCCGGCCTGAATCTGGATGCTTCGGAAACCGACGCCCTGGGTCCAGATTCGAGTTCGCCCCTCGCAGCGTTGCTCCACCTCCAAGCGATACAGCGCCGGAGCCTCGGCACTCCAGGCCTGGACATTGCCCACCGAAAGCGTCCCTTGCCAGGTTCGCGTCTGGCCGCCAGCCAGCGTCAACTCGACTGCCGCGATTTCGGCCACGGCGGTGCCGCTGGGATTGCGAAGCCTGAAGGTGAACTGTGCCCGGACCGAGTCTTGGACTAGATTGCGCAAGTCGGCCCGGATCGACAATTCGCCCTGATTTGCACTCATACGCGGGGTCAGGGCCAAGTCGCGCAGGTGGAGTCTTTCCTCGCTTCGCAGCCAGACATCGCGGAAGATGCCGCTAAGCCACCACATGTCCTGATCCTCCAGGTAGGTGCCGTCGCACCAGCGCAGAACACGGGCCGCCAGAATATTCCGTCCCGGACGCAAAGCCGGGGTAAGGTTGAACTCGGCCGGACAGCGGCTTACCTGGCTGTAGCCGACACGATGGCCGTTGAGCCAGAGCTCAAGACAGGAGTCGACTCCTTCGAAGGTGATGAAGACCGGACGATTCTCCCAGTGCCCGGGCAGGTCGAATTCGGTGCGATACAGCCCGGTGGGATTCTCGGCGGGAACGCGGGGCGGGGTCGGGGTGAAGGGGTATTGGATGTTGGTATAGATCGGCTGGCCGAAGCCCTGCAACTCCCAATGGCCGGGCACGGATATGTCGGACCATTCACGACCGTCGGTGCCGCCGGTGGCGAAATCCGCGGGGGTATCGTCGGGGCGGCCGAGGATCTGAAAGCGCCAGCGTCCGTTGAGCGAGAGGGTAAGGGGTTTCCCGGGGTCAACGCTCTGGGGAACCAGATGCGCATGAGGCTCTTCTTTGCCCTCGGCAAAGACCGATGGGTCTGCATGAATCGGCGCCCCCTCCTGGAACGCCCCCACCGTGACGGCCTGCATCGTTTGATTTGGATCTTCCCAGTCAACCCGTGTCATGTTCGTCCAGCCTTGATCAAAATCAGCTCATTCCGGAATCCATCCAATATCAGGATGGCTAGTCCACACCTATCCGGGACCAAGGCCAACTATAGCCTGACACCCCCAAATGCTACTTGTCCAGGCACCACGAGTCGACGACCAGCCCGATTTCCCCATCTCTTTTCGTTGCGACACGCCCGTCAATATACCCGACATTGGCCGATCGACTATGCCGGTACGCCGTAACCGAACTCTGAATCCCGCTTTCCGGTTGGATATCCTAATACACGGCTCCTTCCGAGCGCGTCCTGGCCACCCGTGTGCTCATGGCGCAGCGAATAACCCGCTCCGCTTCGGGGAAGCCGTTGGACAAATCCCCCCGGCCCCCCTGCCGCCTGCCAATATTGTCAAACCGGAACCGCAACACTCTCTGAACAAACCGGTTAGACGCACCACAGCCGCGCGCCCCCCCCTCCCCGCCCTGACAATTTCGTCACATCCGCCCGTCGTCGCCGCCCTTCATGACAGTCGGGACAAGCTGCCTGATACCAACCACTTGCAACTTGGCATGCGACTTGGCATGTCCTTTGCGTAGGCTTCGAACAAGGATTCGTGGCAGTTATTAAAGGACAGACCAATGCCAGCGGCAGAACACTCCATCCTAGCAGAGCGACGCAACCAGGTCGTGGAAGTCGAGGCGGCCGACAGCCCCTTCGCCATCTCCTGCGAGCGGCACTCCGTCTCGGGCTCGGTCAGCCAGCGGGCCTGTGTGTTCTGCGGTAGCCGGGTGGTTCTCTATCCGATCGCCGACGCCCTGCACGTAGTGCACGGCCCGGTGGGTTGCGCCGTCTACACCTGGGACATCCGCGGCAGCCTGTCCAGCGGCCCGGAACTGCACCGCAACAGCTTCTCCACCGACCTCCGGGAGATGGACATCATCTACGGAGGCGAGACCAAGCTGCGGGCCTGCCTGCTGGAGCTGATCGAGCACTACAAGCCCAAAGCCGCTTTTGTCTACGCCACCTGCATCATCGGCATCATCGGCGACGACATCGCCGCGGTCTGCCGCCAAGTCTCCGAGCAGACCGGCATCCAGGTCCTGCCCGTCCATTCCGAAGGCTTCCGCGGCACCAAGAAGGACGGCTACCGGGCCGCCTGCGACGCCCTGGACGCCATCGTCGGCACCGGCGACACCTCGGACATCCCCAAGCACAGCATCAACATCCTGGGCGAGTTCAACCTGGCCGGGGAGGCCTGGATCATCCGGGACTACTACGAGCGCATGGGCGTGAAGGTGGTCTCGACCATGACCGGCGACGGCCGCATCCCGGACATCGCCCGCTCTCACGGCGCCAGCCTGAACGTGGTCCAGTGCTCCGGCAGCATGACCGCCCTGGCCAAGATGATGGAGAAGAAGTACGGCATCCCCTTCATCCGGGTCTCCTACTTCGGAGTCGAGGACATGTCCAAGGCCCTGTACGACGTGGCCGACCACTTCGCCGACGCGCCGGAGATTATGGACAAGGCCCGGGCCGTGGTGTCCCAGGAGGTGCGCGATCTCTTCCCCGTCCTGCAGAAATACCGCCAGAAGCTGGAAGGCAAACGGGCGGCCATCTACGTGGGCGGCGCCTTCAAGGCCTTCTCCCTGATCAAGGCTCTGAAGCTGCTGGGCATGCAGGTCGTGCTGGCCGGCAGTCAAACCGGCGGCAAGGAGGACTACCAAACCCTGCGCAGCATGTGCGACCCCGGCACGATTATCGTGGACGATGCCAACCCGGTGGAGCTGTCCCGCTTCATCATCGAGAAAAACGTGGATCTGTTCATCGGCGGGGTCAAGGAACGGCCCATGGCCTTCAAACTGGGGGTGGCCTTCTGCGACCACAACCACGAGCGCAAGATCGCCTTGGCCGGCTTCGTGGGCATGCTCAACTTCGCCAAAGAGGTCTTCGCCTCGGTCACCAGCCCAGTCTGGCAGTTCGCCCCCCGGCGGGAGAAACTGGCAACGGGAGGTAAGGAATCATGAGCACTTTCAACCCACTTTCACCGCTTGACCACCGCACGGAAACCCCCGCGGCCGAACCCCAAAGCCGCTGGACCGTCACCCGCAACGCCTGCAAGCTCTGCACCCCCCTGGGCGCCTGCATCGCCTTCAAAGGCATCGAGCGCACCACCC
>JBFJXC010000085.1:0-10941 GCA_041623325.1 Lentisphaeria bacterium
CCCTGACAGCCCCCTGCAGACCGCCTGTCCCCACGCCTACCCCCAGCTTCTGGGGAAGGACCAGCACACCACCGCCTGCCATGCGGTGAACTAGCCCCCATGTGGGGCACACCGACGAACAAAACGCTTATGGCTCAGCTTCTTCCTGGCGGTCGTGTCCCGTCGTCGTGCCCCGTCGTCGTGTCCCGGCCGCGGCAAACGCCAGACGATTGCGGGGCACGATTACGCTGGACGACGGGTGGCGAGGAGGGCGCCGGTTCGCGGGGTGTAGTCCGCTCCTCCATTGGGGCGCATTGTTCGCCCTTGCGGCTTGTCTCTGCGCGAATTCACCTTAGGTTCTTTTCCGAAAGAACAGGATTGCCTCCCTTGGCTCAGTCATCATGCCTTCGTCTTCTCTCCATCACGACTTTTCTGTCTGGCTGCGCCGGACCGCTCGGCAACTGGGCGGGCTGGACGCCGCCTGCCTGCGGGCCGACTCGGCTGTTGGCTGGCAGGATTTGGACAAACGCTTCGAGCGCTGGCTGGATGAGGTCGGCAACCGGGGTGCCCTCGGCTACATGGACCGTTCGCTCCAGGAGCGCCGGCAGCCGTTCGCCGGTGTGCCGTGGGCCAAGTCGGTCATCGTGGTCACGTTCGCCGGGGACTGGTCGAACTTGGCGTCGGCCCCGGACCTGCCCGAGCCCTCGCCTGGCATGCCGGCGGGCCTGGTTTCCCGCTATGCCTGCGGAGCCGACTACCACCGCACCGGGGCGGCCTTGTTGGAAAGCTTGGTCACGGCATTGGAAGATCGCGTTGGCCGGTCCTTTCAGACCCAGCCGTGCGTGGATACCCGTCCGGTGCCAGAGGTCTTCTTGGCGGCGGAGGCCGGGCTGGGATCCATCGGCCGTAGTGGGTTGCTGCGAACGCCCCGGCGAGGCAGCCGGGTCTTTATCGCGGTTCTGTTCACCGAATTGGATTTGCCCGAGGTGCGCCGGGAAGCGCTGGAGATGGTTGCCTGCCGGAAGTGCGGTTTGTGTGTGAAGCAATGCCCGACCGGGGCCTTGGGCCAGGACGGGGTGATCCGGGTGCGGGATTGCCGCAGCTATCTGAGCATGGAACATCGGGGAGCGCTTTCCCGGCCGCAGCAGAAGCAGCTGGGCCCCTGCCTGTTCGGCTGCGATGCTTGCACGGCCTGCTGCCCGCCGGCGGACACGGCACCTGCCATCCGGGTCGATCTGACCTGGTTGCTGCAGGCTTCCGCCGGGGAGGTGCGCCGCCGCATGGCGGGCACGGCTCTCGAGCACGCCGGGGTCACCCTGCTGCGCCGCAACGCCGCCGCGATTCTGGCCAACACGCCCGGTCCGGAAGCGGCCAGCCTGCTGACCTGGCTCAAACAGCACACCGGCAGCCCGGTGGTTCTGGAGACCGTCCAATACGGTCTGGAGTCAGATATCCGGCCGATATCTTGATTATTCAGCAACGGGCGGTATCCTCTTGGCGGTGTTGGGAGTCAGCATTTCCCTCAGTTTGATGGGCCGGCAAGGTCCGGAAGAGGCGATCGCGTATTTTGATCGATATAAAGGGTGACTATCATGGTTGAAGCGAGCGGCCCGGAGATCGTGGCCAGAGTCCGCGAGGCGCGGGAGCGGATCATGGGCGAGTTGCAAAAGGCGATCGTAGGCCAGGACGAGGTGATCGAGCAGATCATTGTCGCGCTGCTGGCTGGCGGCCACGCGCTGCTGGTCGGGGTTCCCGGGCTGGGCAAGACGCTGCTGGTCAAGAGCATTGCCCGGATGTTCTCCCTGCAGTTCAAGCGCATCCAGTTCACGCCCGACCTGATGCCCGCCGACATCTTCGGGGCCGAGGTGATGGAGGAGGATCCCGCCACCGGCAGGCGCTCCTTCCGTTTCTTGCGCGGACCGATCTTCGCCAACATGGTGCTGGCCGACGAAATCAACCGGACCCCCCCCAAGACCCAGGCCGCCCTGCTGGAGGCCATGGAGGAGCGGCACGTCACCGCCGCCGGCGAGACCCACTGCCTGGACCTGCCCTTTTTCGTACTGGCCACCCAGAATCCCATCGAACTGGAGGGAACCTACCCGCTGCCCGAGGCCCAGCTGGACCGCTTCCTGCTGAACATTGTGCTGGACTACCTCAACGCCGACCAGGAAGCCGACATGGTGGCCGCCACCACCGCCCCCGACGTCGCCCAGCTGGAGGTGCTTTTCGACGGCGCCGAGATTCTCGAGTTTCAGAAACTGGTGCGCGAAGTGCCGGCGCCACGCCACGTGATCGAGTACGCCGTGCGCCTGGTGACCGCCACCCGTCCCCAGCACCCCGACGCTCCGGAATTCGTGCGCCAGCAAGTCAAGTGGGGGGCGGGCTCGCGCGCCTCCCAGGCCTTGATCCTAACCGGCAAGGCCCGGGCCCTGCTGCATGGCCGCTACAACGTGGCCTGCGAGGACGTGGCCGCCCTGGCCCTGCCGGTCCTGCGCCACCGCGTGATCCCCAACTTCCATGCCGACGCCGAGGGGGTCACGTCCGACATGATCGTGCGCCGTCTGCTCGGAACGGTCAAGGAATAGCGCCTGGGCTCAACCGAAGCGAACCGCCATGCCTGAACAGACCCTAGCCGAACTGCTCTCCCCGTCCGCTCTGGCCCGAATCGAGAACTACGCGGTTTTGGCCCGCACGGTCGTGGAAGGGTTCATCTCCGGGATGCACCGCAGCGTGTACCACGGCTTCGGCAGCGAGTTTCTCCAATACCGTAACTACAGCCCAGGCGACGATCTCAAATATGTCGACTGGAAGGTGTTCGCCCGCTCCGACCGCCACGTCACCAAAGTCTTCCAGGAGGAGACCAATCTGAACTGCTGCCTGGTTTTGGACACCAGCGCCTCCATGGCCTACCAGGGCCAGGCGGCGGCCTGCTCCAAACTGCACTACGCGGCCATGGTCGCCGCCTGCCTGGCCTATCTGGCCAATCGCCAGGGCGACAATGTGGGCCTGTACTGCTACGGCGACACCCTCACGACCGCGCTGCCGCCCGTCCAGCGCCAGGGGCACCTGCATCGTCTGCTGACCGAACTGGCCCGCCTGACGTCGGCGGGTAGCTCCCGCCACGAGCAATACCTGCCCCACATCGCCCAGAGCCTGAGGAGGCGGGGCGTGGTGGTGTTTCTCTCCGACTTTCTCGAGGCGGACGAAACGGTCTTGCCGCTGCTGCGCCGCTTTCGCTCCGCCCAGCATGACTGCATCGCCATGCAGATTGTGGATGCGGACGAGCTGGACCTGCCCTTCGAGCGCACCACCCGCTTCATCGACTCGGAAAGCGGGGCCGAACTGGTCACCGCCCCCCAGAACATCCGCAACGACTACCGCACCGCCATGGAGGCCTTTCTGGACCGCCTGCGCAAGGGCTGCCTGGAGATCGGCATCGACCACGTGCTGGTCAACACCTCCGAAGACCTGGGCGGCACCCTGGCCGCTTATCTGCACCGCCGGGGGTCGGTCTACTGATGTTCGGATTCAGCGCACCTCATCTCCTGTTCGCGACCCTGCTGCTGGCCCTGCCTGTGGCATTGCACTTGCTGAAGCGCCAGCTGGCCATCAATCTGCGGTTCCCCAGCATCCGCTTCATCATCCGCGGACGCCTTCCCCGCGAAGGCAAGCGGCGGTTGCGGGACATTCTGCTGTTGATTCTGCGTCTGGCTCTGTTCGCCGCTCTGGTACTGTGCGCGGCCCGCCCATTCTGGGCGCCTCCAGTCGATGCCGGCCCTCAGACTGCCGCCGGTGCCCCAAACCTGGTGGTGCTGCTGGACACCTCGGCCAGCATGCGCGGACACAACCGCTTCCAAGCCGCCCGCCAGGCCATCGGCAAGCATCTGCAGGCCAGAACCTACGCCGACTACGCGCTGGTGACCACCGGCCCGGCCACCCTCGATCTGGCCCCAACCCCGGCGGCCGACACGTTTCTGGCCAACCTCGAGAGCCTGGAACCCGGCTATGCCGCCGGCAATGTTTCCGCCGCCCTCGAACGAGCCGCCGCCCTGCTGCCCGCCGGGCGCAAGGGCACGCTGCTGATCGCCTCGGACTTCCAGATCCATGAGTGGGAGCTGGCGTCGCTGCCCGCGCTGCCCGGCCACGTGGCTCTCGAGCTTGTCGGCGTCGGCCCTGAAGCGCCTGAAAACGCGGCCATCATGGCCGCCCACACCCAGCAGCTGCCGGACGGCCGCATCCGGATCGTGGCCGACCTGCACAACTTTGGCACCCAGGCCATCGGCCGCCTGGTCTCTCTGGAAGCGGGTACCCAGCGCCTGAGCCGGCGAATCGATATTCCAGCCCGAAGTGCCGCCAAGGTCCCCTTTGTGATGCCGCCGGCCGAGACGCGCCACGGCCGGCTCTTGCTGGAACCCGACGACCAACCCATCGACGACAGCCTCAGCCTCTGGTTGGGCGCACCGCCGCCGATTCGGCTGCTTGCGGTTGTGCCGTTCGAGGACGAACCCGAGAAGAGCACCGAGCTGTTCTTCCTCAAGAAGGCTCTGTCGATCCGGCCCGGGTCGGCGGCGCGGGGCTTCAGCCTGGAAGCGGTGGATGTCCGCCAGTTTTTTGCGCTGACCCCCGCCGGCTTCGATGCGGTGGCCATGCTGGGGGCCGTGGGCTATCTGGAGGAGCCGGGCCTGGAGCTGCTCAGGCGTTCGGTCGAAGCCGGAGCTACGGTGCTCTGCACTCCCGGCCGGGCCGCCGGTACGCAATTTCTGGCCTTGAATCGCCTGGGCCTGCTTTCGGCCGTCCACCGCGGGGTGCAAACCTTCCACGGCCTGCACCCCGTGCGTGTGGCTTGGATCAATCCGGATGGCCTGCTGGCCGGCCTGTTCAGCAATCCGCGCGAAAGCGACCTGTTCCGCTTCGGTACGACCCGCCTGGTTCGCCTGGCCACTCAGGCCCCCTGCGAGGAGCTGCTGCGCGCGGACAACGAGCTGCCGCTGCTGGTGCGCCAGTCCACCGGCCTGGGACAGCTGCTGGCCACGGCCTTCGCCCTTGACCCGGCCTGGTCCGAATTCCCCCTGACCACCTCGTTTCTGCCCTTTCTGCACGAACTGTTCAGCATGTCCGGCACCGATGAGGGCATCCGCCGCCTGAACTGCGGCGACCCTCTCCCGGTCGTCACCAACCTGCTCGGAGAAGCCAGCAAGCCGCCGGCCGGAGCCTCCACCGAAACTCCCGTTGTGATCATGGTGGGCAATACCCCGGTGGTCGTCAACGTCCCCCGTACCGAGTCCACGCCGCAGCGGCAGTCTCTGCTGGCCCTGCGCGACAAGCTCACGGCCCGGGACGGTGCCGAACCAGCCGCCATGACCGACCCCGCCGGGCGGACACGCATCCTCTGGCCCTGGCTGGCGGCGGCCGCCGCCCTGCTGCTGCTGGCCGAGTTTGCCCTGGGGAACATTGCCGCCTGGAAGGCAACCGCCCCGCCGCCGTCGCGGCCCGTCCGCCGGGAGGGTGCGATATGAGAGAGCCGTCCACCATCCGCCACCGGCTCGCCACGGTCCGCCGCCAGCTTCGCCGTCGGCAACTGCTGGCCGCGGCCATCCGTTCGCTGGGTTTGTTGGGGGCGCTGTTGCTGCTGGCCGACGCGGTCAACCGCCTGGTGCCTCTGCGCGAGTCCACCAGCCTTGTTCTGCTGCTGGCCAGCGCCACTGTGGCGGCTCTGGTTTTGGGGTACGGCCTCTTGCGCCAACTGCTCTTCCAGCCCAGACTGGAGCAGATCGCCCACCAGGTCGAGGCCGCCCGTCCGGAGACGATGGATGCGTTCATCGCGGCCACCGAGCTGGAGCGGCGGCCGGAAGCAGAATGGCGCGTGCTCGAGCGGGCCCTGGTCGACAAAATGCGCCAGGACACCCGTGACTGGGACTTGCGGCACCTTGTGTTTCCAGAGGGCCTGCATCGTCCTGGTCTGGCGCTGCAGGCTGTACTGTTCGGTCTGCTGGCAGTGGCCGCCTTGCACACCCCGTTGCTGGACAAGGCCCTGTTCCGCACGGCGGAACTGACCGGCCGGGGTCCGGCGGGGCTGGCCGTCATGCCCGGCAATGCCGAGTGCGCCAAACACAGCGATCTGGGCGTGACCGCCACGGTCCGACGCTGGCAGAACCAGGCCCGGATCGAAGTGCGGGATGCTGCCGGCACGCTTTGCTTCCCTATGACCCCACGCCACAATCAGTGGCAGTTCACTTTCTACGATCTGATTGAACCGGCCTCCTACCGCGTCGTGACCCCCTTGCTCCAATCCCCCTGGTACCGCATCGCGGTCTTCGAGCCGCCCCGAGCGGACGCGGTCAACTGGCGGATTCGCCAACCCGCCTACACGGGTTTGCCCGAACGCCGGTTGGAAAGTTGGGAGCCGGTGGCCGCCCTCCAGGGCAGCGAGCTGATGCTGGAGGCCAAACTGCCCGAGGGCATCTCGGCGATCCTGAACATCGGCCCGCGCCAAATCGACCTGGCTCCAACGGCTTCCGAGCGGCACACGGCCAGCCTGACGCTGGCTGAAACCACCAGCGCCGAACTGCTCCTGAAGGACGGTGCCGGGCACGAGACGCGGCTGCCTCCTGTGGTCCTGACGGCCATGCCCGACCTGCCCCCCGTTATCGACGTGCTCGTCCCCGGGCGCGACACCGTCGTCAAACCTGCCGACACTCTTCCGGTCGAAGCCCGGGCGGCCGACGATTTCGGCCTGGCCCGCATCACCCTGGAGTATTCGGTCTCCGGCGGCACGCGCCGCCAGGTGGTGCTGTTCGACGGGCAGGGGCAAGCCACGGGCGATCGTCCTCCCGCCGAGCTGCCGGTGCGTCTGTCCCTGGACCCGACGGCCATCGGCGCCCAGGCGGGCGACATGGTCTCCTACGTATTCACCGCCACGGACTCCCGGCAGCCCGATTCCCAGCGGACCCGTTCGCAGGTCTTTTTTGTGGAGGTTCGCCCCGACATCGAGCCGGAAAAGGTGTCCGGCGGCATGGAGCAGAAAAAGAAGGAGCTGGACATCGGGGCGCTGATCGCCGAATCCAAGCGCCTGATCCGCCTGAGCTACGACTTGGCGGCCCGACCGGATGGGGACGCTGCTTTGCTGCACCAGCTGAAAACCGGCGCGGCCGACTTCCATACCGCCTTGGTCAGGGAGGTGCAGGAGATCCAGGCGATGCTCTCCGACCCGGCCGGAGGCCTGCCGCCCATGGCCCGCCTGATCAACGAGAGCGCCGAGCTGGCCGACCAGGCCCGCAAACTGCTGGCCCGGGGATTGGCCGAGGATGCTCTGCCGCTTCAGGAGCGCGGCCTGGCCCGCCTGATCGCGGTCGCCCAGGAGTTGATGAAGCAACCGATCTCCGACTCCGGAAAAGGCGAAGGCGGCACCTCCGGCGACCAGGCCCCAAAGCCCGGGCAGGAGCAGAAGCCGCCGAAATCCGCCAAGGAGCAGCTGGAGCAGCTTTCCGACCTGGCCCAGCGCCTGGCCGCGTTGGCCGACCGTCAGGCCGGTGCCAACGAACGCTACGAGCGCCACCAGGACAGCCGTCTGGGCGAGGCCGAGCAGGCCGAACTGACGTCGAGTCAGCTGGCGCTCGCCGAACAAACCCGCGCTCTGGCCGGGGAGTTGGCGGCGTCCGGCATGCAGCGCCCGCGCCAAAGCCTCCTCCAGGCCGGAACCGCCATGAACGCGGCGGCCGGTTTGGTGGGGCAGGGCAGACTCGAGACCGCTCTGCGGGAGGGTCTTCTGGCCCAGACCGAGTTGCTGGCCGCCGCCGACAACCTGCGCGAAAGCATGCGCGAACTCTCCGCCAACCAGATTCGGAACCTGGCCCGGCAGGCCGAATCGCTGGCCGGCGCCCAGCGCGCCCTGGCCGGCGAAAGCGCCAAACAGCACGAGGCGGGCACTCAGGATCGGGAAGAGGCCGCCAGGCTGCGCACCGCTCAGGAGACGCTCAACGAGGCCACGCGCCAGATGCTTGACGACGCCGAACGCAAGCTCGCGGACCTGGAGCAGGACTACCCCCAGGCCGCCGGCGCCATGGCCAGCGCCCTCCAGCAGGCGCGCAACGACCGCCTTGCCAGCAAGATGACCCGCGCGGGCAATGCCCTGCGCTACGCGCGATTCGACCGCGCCCGGGACTACCAGGCCGACACCGCCAACGACCTGCAGCAGCTGGCCAGTCGCCTCGGGGCCGCCGCCGCCAAACTGCCCCGCCTCTCCCAGCAGGAGTTGATGAATGCCATCCGCCGCCTGCAACAGGCCCTGCAGCAGCTGGAGCAGGTGAGGCGCCAGCAGGATGACCAGCCCGACCAGACCCTGAAACAGATCCGCTCCAATGCCTCCGAGCAGCTGCGCGAACTCTCCCGGCAGCTCGGCGACCAGGGTCTGGACGACCTGGCCACGGCGCTGGAGATGCTGCCGTCCGACGGCAGTTCCCCCGGGGCCGTCGACCAGGCCCATCGCCTCCTGCAAACCGCCACCCGCCTTCTGCACCGGCATCTGCTGGCGGGCGAACTGGAGAAAAAAATGCGGCTGAACCGGGCCACGACCGTTCTGCCTGAGCGCTACCGCAATCAGATCGAGCAGTACTTCCGATCCTTGAGCGAGGGGGACTGATGCATCTGGACACACCCATTCCCATCAGCGTCTGCCTGCTTTGGACCGCCCTGGCCGCGGTTTCCGCGGCCACGGTCTACTGGCGGCTTCGGGTGGTGGCCCATCGCCGGGTTGTCGCCGCCATGGCCGCCCTCAGACTGCTCTCGGTTCTGCTAGTATTGTTGTTCCTGCTGAATCCCTACACCCTCGAGCCGCGTCCCAACACCGAAGCCTTCCGGGTGGTGCTGCTGGGAGACGCCTCCGGCAGCATGCGCGCCGCCGATGCGGATGGCGGCCGTACCCGGATCGACGTGCTGGCCGGGTTACTGGACACCACCAATGCCCACGCCTTTCTTCCCCGCCTGCGCGACCGGTTCCGCGTGGACCCTATGCTCTTCAGCTCCGGCACCCGCACCCTTCCCCCCGCCGGCCCGGAGATCCTGCCCGGACCCACCGCCCTCGGCGATGTGCTGAACGCCACTCTGACCCAGGAGAGCCGGGTTCCGCTCGGCGCCATCGTGGTGCTCTCCGACGGACACGGCAATGCCGGCCTGGCCGTGGCCGAGGCGGCCAAGGCCTGCAAGCGGCGCGGCATTCCGGTCTCCTGTATCGGCATCGGCGCCCTGGCACCGCCCGGAGAGGTGAAACTGCACACACCGGCGACCAGGCTCAACGGCGAAAAAGGCAAGGAACTGATTCTGCCAGCAACCGTGTCCAACAGCTTGGAAAAAGAGGCGACTGTGCAGGTGACCCTTTCCAAGGACGGCGCTGTGCTGGCCACGCGCCAGCTTGTGGTGCCGGCCGAAAGCCAGACCGAGGTGCGTTTTCGCACCACCCCCTACTCGGCGGGCTTCCACAGCTACCGCCTCGCCCTAACCGCCGAACCCGGCACCCCTCTGGCCGACCCCAGCATCGACTTCATCGGCGGCGACATCGCCGAGCCAGCCGTCTTCCGCATTCTCTATCTGGGCGCCCATCTGAACTGGGACTACAAATTCCTGCGCCTGGCCGTGGCCGGCAGCGACCAGCTGAACTTGACCACCGTAATCCGCAGCGGAGCAAAAACCTTCTTTCAGTCGGGTCAACCCCGCCTCCCGCTGCCGGCGGACCGCTTCCCTGACACCCTGGAGCTTCTGGGTCAGTTCGACGCCCTGGTGGTCGACAGCCGCGCCATTGGCGAACTGTCCGACTCTGCCCCCCAGGCTCTGACCGGCTTTGTCGGCGACCGTGGCGGCGGCCTGCTCTGCCTCGGACCCACGGAGCACCTGGACGCGGCCACGATCGGCCTGCTGCCGGTGGCCGGAACCGAAGAGCACATTGCCGGGACGCGACAGCATGTGCAGATCGCGGCGGCCGACCTGTTCCCCGAGCAGCGCACCGCTTCTTTGCGCTGCCCCCCCGGCCCCGGCATCCCCGCCCGCAGCCCCCTGTTCATGCCAGCTCCGCTGAAACTCTCCGCCCGTGCGGCGGCCACCGTGGCCACCCCCCGGGGCGAGGCGCCCCTGCTGAGCGTGCAGCAGTACGGCAGCGGGCGTGTGGCCTACCTGGGCATGGAGCACAGCTGGCGCTGGCATTTGGCCGCCCAGCCCGACCGGGAGCGCCACCACCTTTTCTGGCAGCACCTGCTGGTCTGGCTGGGGTCCACCGGCAAGGAGCGCATCGCCGTTTCCTTCGCCGGAACCAAAGCGGCTTTGGACGAACCCCTGCCCCTGAGTGTGCGACTGCTTGGCAGCGATTTCCGCCCCGCCCCCGACGCCGATGTCAGCATCACGGTCACACCCCCGGAAGGCCCCAGCCAGACCTTCCCTCTGCCCCCTTCGATCGACGAATCCGGGCTCTACTCCGCCCCCTGGATCCCCCATGCCACCGGCGAGGTGCAGGCCCGCATCCAAGCCACCCTGCCCGACGGCACGGTCGCCACCCGCGACACGGCTTTTCTGGCCGTGCGCGCCGGACGCGAGGCCGAGGACACCCGCTTCCGCGAGGAGACTCTGCGCGACCTGGCCCGCATCACCGGAGGCCGCTACGTGCATGTCTCACAGCTGGGCAACTCCACCGCCTTTCCCGTGTCCGACCAGGTGCCCACCCAGATCGCCCGGCGACACCTGGCATCGTCATGGCTCATTCTGCTCGCCACCCTGGGCGCATTGGCCGGAGAATGGTTTCTCAGACGAAGGATCGGCCTGAAATGACCGCACGACTCCCATCATTCGCCCACGTTCTGCTTCTGGCGCTGTCCGCCCTGTGGGCCAGTGGGGACACGCCCGAGGCCCCGTTGGCCGACGCCAACCACGAGACCGAGCGGCAGACCATCGCCACCAGCCAGGCCGACTACGCCAGCCAGG
>JBFJXC010000086.1:0-10887 GCA_041623325.1 Lentisphaeria bacterium
GGACGGCATCCGCACCCGCGCCAGCCAGCGCCTGAGCTTCGAACTGCTCCTGGTCAGTCCCACCTGGCAGCGCATCGCCGAACCGTATGTGCAAAGCCTCAAGGAACTCGGGGTGGAAATGCGCGTGACCGTCGCCCAGCCCGCCGACTACCAGAAGCGTTTGCGCAACTTCGACTTCGACATGATCGTGAACACCTTCGGCCACAGCCCCTCCCCCGGCAACGAGATGATCGGCTACTGGGGCAGCGAAGCCGCCGACACCGAGGGCAGCCAGAACGTCCTGGGCCTGAAGAATCCCGCCGTCGACGAGATCCTGGCCAAGGCCGTCGCCGCCGACAGTCGGCAGGCGCTGCGCTTTCAGATCCAGGCACTGGACCGCATCCTCACCTGCGCCACCTACGTCGTGCCCCAGTGGAGTTTGACCTACGACCGGGTCCTGGCCTGGAACAAGTTCGGCAGACCCGACAAGCACTGCTCCCAGCTCTTCTTCGAGACCTGCGTGCGCGACACCTGGTGGCACGCCCCGGAAAAAGCGGATAAGCTAAAAACAGCCATGGAGGCCGGTGTAAGCCTGCCGAAGCCGGAATGATCGCGGTCGGCCGGGGGGGTCGGGGTTCGTTGGAAGTTGAGCGTTTGACGTTCGACGTTGACCGTTTCGTCGTTATCGCGCTCGTCATCGGCCGCAGTAGGTTTCAGATTTCAGACCGGCAATCGCCATCGTGATCGGGTCCCGTGCGGGGGAAAAGGAAAAGCGGCATGAGCAATCTTAAACTCAAGCGCGCCCTGCTGGTTCATCAGCTCCAAAAGCTTGACAGCAGCTACTGGCAGGCCGCCCGAACCCTGCTGAACCTCACCCAGGATGCCGCTCTGCTTCTGGACCGCCAAGGCCTCGTTCTGGACCTCAACACCACAGCCGCCGACATTCTCCGCCAGAAGCGAGAGCAGGTGATTGGCACGGTTATCTGGGACTACTTTCCCCACGACGTGGCTCGGTACCGTCGGGACATGATCCAGAAGGTCTTCGACACCCGGGAGCCGGCTTTCGAGGACGACCAGGACCGCGGGCGCTGGTACCGAAACGTGGTCTGCCCCGTGCTGGGACCCAACCAGAAGGTTCAGCAAGTGGCGGTTCTGTCCCGGGACATCACTGACCGCCGGCAGACAATCCAGGCCTTGCACGACAGCGAGGAGCGCTACCGCAGCCTCGTCGAAAACATGAGCAGCGGTGTGGCCGTCTTCGAGGCGGTCGACCACGGTGATTCCTTCGTCATCCGCGACTGGAACCGCGCCGCCGAACGCATCGAGCGTATCGAGCGAGAAGCTCTGCTGGGGCGCCGCGTTGAGGAAGCGTTCCCCAGCATCAAGGAGTTCGGACTCTTCGAGGTCTTTCAGCGCGTCTGGCGCAGCGGCCTGCCAGAGTTTTTTCCACTGCGCCACTATCAGGACGAACGGATTAGCGGCTGGCGGGAGAATTCGGTTTACAAACTGCCCAGCGGCGAGATCGTGGCCGTGTTCGAGGACGTTACCGAGCGCATGCGGAACCTGGAAAAACTGCAACTCTCCCGCCAGCAACTGTTTCGTCTGGCCACCGAGCTGACCCGGGTCGAGGACCGCGAGAGGCGGCAGCTGGCCACCTGCCTGCACGACGATCTCGGACAGCTGCTGGCGGTGCTCAAAATGAAGTTGGTCTTGCTGGGCAAATCGTTGGACAAGCCGGAGGCCGGCGCCCTGCTGGCCGAATCCTGCGGACTGGTGGATAAGTCCATTGCCTCGACTCGCTGCCTTACCCGGGATCTAAGCCCCTCCGTCCTCTACGAATTCGGCCTGGCCCACGCCCTGGATTGGCTGGCCGGAAAGATCGGCGCCGAACATGGCCTGTGCATCCATGTAGAGGCGGCAGCCCAGCTGGAAGACCTTGACCAAGACCTGGCCAGTTTGCTGTTCCGTTCGGTTCGGGAACTGCTGATGAACGTGGTCAAGCATGCTCAGGCCTGCCGGGTCCAATGCCGCCTGATCCAACGAGACGATCGCATCGTCATCGGTGTCGAGGACGACGGCGTGGGCATCGACCCCAGTCGGCTCGAGGGCATTGCCGACGGCCAGGGGTTTGGCCTGTTCAGCATTCGCGAACGCCTGAAGCTCCTGGGCGGCAACTTCGCCGTCGAATCTCCTCCCGGCTGCGGCACCCAGGTAACGCTCGAAGTCCCCCTCGAGGCAATTCCAGACTAGTCCTACCCGTCACAAATCACCACTGACCGTTCACAAGCATCTCTGGCAGGGTTATACTACCCCGTCGGTCGCACCCTTGAACCCCGTGCCGGACTCCCAGCCATGCTCAGACATCCTAAGACGACTCCTGCTGATGGTCCCCACCCTCTGGGGGATTCTGACCATCACCTTCGCCAATACCCAGGGAGAATACAATGGCTGACCATCCCATCCGAACCTCGGACTATCGCGACTGGCTGAAACACATCAAGCAGCGGGTCCGGCAGGCCCAGGTTAAGGCGGCGGTGCAGGTAAATACCGCGTTGCTGACGTTCTACTGGGAGCTGGGCGCGGATATCGTCGAGCGTCAGAAAACTGCCAAATGGGGCAGCGGATTCCTGAAGCAGTTGAGCGCGGACCTGATGGCGGAATTCCCGGATATGAAGGGTTTTTCGTATCGAAATGTCAGATACATAAGGAGCTGGTATCTCTTTTATTCAGAAGGGCTTGCTAATTTGGCAACAGCCTGTTGCCAAATTACGAAGCAGGTTGCTGCACAATTGCCGAAAACGGATTCTGAAAAGAATGTGGTGCCTCTTGTGGCATGGTCTGAATCTCGCCTCATTGGGCCACAGATCCAACTGGTGCAAATCCCTTGGAGCCATAATCTGGTCATTCTATCCAAATGCCAGGATGTGGCCGAAGCGCTCTACTATGTCAATCAAACCATCGAGCACAACTGGAGCCGGAATGTCCTGGTGCATCAAATCGAGAGCGGTCTGTATCAACGCGAGGGCAAGGCGGTCACCAATTTTGCCGAAACGCTTCCGGCCCCACAGTCCGACTTAGCGCAGCAGCTGATCAAAGATCCGTACAGCTTCGATTTTTTGACCCTGACAAAAGACTACAACGAACGGGAGCTGGAAAAGGCGCTGACGGATCATATTACCAAGTTCCTACTGGAGTTGGGGTCGGGATTTGCTTATGTGGGGCGCCAGAAAAACTTGCAGGTGGGGGAGCGGGATTTCTTTCTCGATCTGCTTTTTTATCACACCAAGCTGCATTGCTATGTGGTGATCGAGCTGAAACCTGGCGAATTTGAGCCAGAGTATGCGGGCAAGCTTAATTTTTACTTGAAGGCCGTGGACGAGCAGTTGCGGGGCGAGAAGGACGAACCGACCATCGGGATTCTGCTATGCAAATCCCGCGACCGGGTTGTGGTGGAATATGCCTTGAGCGATATCCACAAACCGATGGGGATTTCGGAGTATCAACTTACCCGTGCCCTGCCTGAAAACCTGAAGCCGAGCCTGCCGTCCATTGAAGAACTGGAAGCGGAATTCGGCAAACCGGAGAGCGAGGACAAAGACTGATGCTTAGTTATGTTCTAAGACGACTCCTGCTGATGGTCCCCACCCTCTGGGGGATTCTGACCATCACCTTCGCCATCATCCAGTTTGTGCCCGGCGGCCCGTTGGAGCAGCTGCGGGATCTGCTGGAGGGCAAAAGCGCCCAGGGCGAAGTCGGTCCCGGCACCCCCGGGGCCCTGCCCGGCTCGATCAAACAGCGCGGCATCAGCCCCGAGGACTACGAGAAGCTCAAGCAGGTCTACCACCTGGACCGGCCCCTGACCGAACGCTACCTGCGCACCTTCGCCTGGTTCTCCCGACAGGATCCGGACCAGCCGTTTCTCAAAGCCTTTTTCGACCGGACCAACTGGGACGGCATGCTCCTGTTCAAGTTTGGCGACTCCTTCTACCGCAACAAAAACGTCCTGGGGCTGATCCGGGAGAAGCTGCCCGTTTCCGTCTCCCTCGGCGTCTGGAGCTTTCTGCTGACCTACACCACCTGCATCCTGCTGGGCATCGCCAAGGCCGTACGCGAGGGCAGCCGCTTCGACGCCGCCAGCAGCGCCATGATCCTGGTCGGCTACAGCCTACCCGGATTCGTCCTGGCCGTGCTCGTCATCGTCTTCTTCGGCCCTGGCGACGCCGCCTTGGCCCATCTGGTACCCCTCTCCGGCCTGACCTCCTCCGACGCTTTCGACTACCACACCTGGAGTC
The DNA here is from genome assembly GCA_041623325.1 of Lentisphaeria bacterium. Taxonomy (GTDB): domain Bacteria; phylum Verrucomicrobiota; class Lentisphaeria; order Oligosphaerales; family JBFJXC01; genus JBFJXC01. The sequence continues at coordinate 4,272 of JBFJXC010000086.1, forward strand.
TGGGCCGCAAAATCCTGGACTACCTCCACCACATCGCCGCTCCCCTCCTCTGCCTAAGCATCGGCAGTTTCGCGGTGCTGACCATCCTAACCAAGAACTCCGTTCTGGAGGAGACCCGCAAGCAATACGTGACCACGGCCCGGGCCAAGGGCCTGTCCGAGCGTCGAGTACTGTTCCGGCATATTCTGCGCAACGCTCTCATCCCCCTGGTCACCGGCTTTCCCACCCGCTTCCTGGCCATGTTCTTCACCGGCAGCCTGCTGATCGAGAAGATCTTCAACCTGGACGGCATGGGACTGCTGGCCTACACCTCCGTGGTCCAGCGCGACTATCCCGTGGTCATGGGCAGCCTTTTCATCATGACCCTCATCGGCCTGGGCGGCCAGCTGCTCACCGACCTCTGCTACGTCTTCATCGATCCCCGCATCAGCTTCGAGTCGGGGGGATAGGATTGATTGCACCTCCCGTTGTCGTGCCCCGGCGGCGTGTACCCAATCGCCTTTTTCGCCAGGCGATTGCGGGGCACGAAAACGCGAGCCGATTCAACTTATAGCATTAGTCAATGCCAGTAGACGGCGGTCCCTCGCCGGTTTGAATCCCTGAACGCTCAAACCCAAAGGCGCCCACCGAAACCTTCCCCGTTTTCTCTTGCCAAACCGCCACCGCGGGCCATAGTTACTGCCTGCTTCCGGCCTGCGGCTTGTCGGGCATGAATCGGAACCCCATCTACGGAGGGCCTTCCAAAGGGTCTTCTGATCACTGGCAATCGTTTGGTCGCAGACCTGCGGCATGCGAGGCCATGTGCTATTGCGACACCTGGGGCTGCGCCCCAGATCGCAGGAGAAAAAGGGTCGCGGGCTGAAAGCACGCGACGTCAATGTGGGGTTTCTAGTCATGCCTGACGGCACGAGAGGGGACCCGGCACAGACTCATCTTATTTCAATTAGGAGAAATCCCATGCCATTCGATTCCGGAACCATTTCGTGCCGGGTCTGCCTCTTGCCGCAAGCCATGCCGGAGGACGCCCTGGAGCGCTTCGCCCGCAAAGCGGCCCCAGCCCTGGAAAGCGTCAAGGACGAGCCCGTTCTGGGCTGGGTCAGCGGACGCCATCTGCTGGAGCGGCGCATCGACGAGGAGACGGCCTACAGCGGCGGCTACCTGCACCTCTGCCTGCGCCAGGCCCAACGCAAGATTCCCGCCTCCCTGCTCAAGGCCGAATGCCAGATGATGGAACTGGCCCAGATGGCCGCCAACAACTCCGACATCGTGTCCCGAAAACAGAAAAAGGAGATCCGGGAAGAGGTCGCCGAACGTCTCCTGCCGACCATGCCCCCCCAGCTGTCCGGGATCTACTTCACCATCGACGCCTCGGAAAACCGTCTTTACGTCGGGGCCGCCTCCGACAAGCAGCTGGACACCTTTCTGGAGCACTTCCGGGAGACCATCGGCTTCGAACCCATCGCGCTGACTCCGGAAACCACCCCCAGCGATCTGTTCAAGATGAATCCCGATGCGGTCCCCCAGCTGAACTTCTCCCCGGAGCTTGCCGACGCCTCCGCCGGCGGCACCCTGGGCCAGAACTTTCTGACCTGGCTATGGTTCTACCAAGAGGAAAACAACGGCCTGCTGCCCAAGTCCCAGCTGGGAGAATTCAGCCTGATGATGGACGGGCCCCTGACCTTCGTGGCCGAAGGTCCCGGAGCGCTGGAATCCTCCATCCGCAAAGGGCTTCCCACCGTCAGCGCCGAAGCCAAAGCCGCTCTGATGGTCGGCAAAAAACTCAAGCAGGCCAAGATCATCCTGGTCCGCGGCAAGGATGAGATCTGGTCGGCCACCCTCAACGCCGACACCTTTGTCTTCCGCGGACTGCGCCTGCCCGACGGCGAGGCCCTGGATCCAGCCAGTATCTTCGAAGAACGCATGACCAACCTCTACATTTTCCAGGCCGTCTTCTTCGCCCTTTTCCGGAAATTCATCGCCGACCTTTCCGATCCGTCCAAGGCCGCCGATTTCCAGAAGCAGGCCAAGCAGTGGGTTCAGAATCGGGACGGGAAGTGAAACGCCAACTGATCAAACACATTCTGGAGCGCCGCGACTGGGGGGAGGAGATCACGGTCGGGGGCTGGGTTCGCACCCGGCGGGACTCCAAGGCAGGGTTCTCCTTTCTGGAAATCAACGACGGCTCCTGCCTGGCCAACCTGCAGGTGGTCGCCGAGAACACCCTGCCCAACTACGCCGACGAGATCGCCGTGTTGCATCCGGGCAGCTCGGTTCTGGTGGGCGGCACCCTCTGCGAATCTCCAGGCAAAGGGCAGGCCCTGGAACTGAAGGCGACTCTGGTCACCGTCTATGGACAGGCCGATCCCCTCACCTACCCGCTGCAGAAAGGCCGCGTCTCCTTCGAGCGTCTGCGGGAAATCGCCCACCTTCGGCCACGCACCAACACCTTCGGCGCTGTCTGCCGGGTGCGCAACGCCTTGGCCAAGGCCACCCACGATTTCTTCCAGCAGCGCGACTTCTTCTATCTCAACACCCCCATCGTCACCGCCAGCGACTGCGAGGGAGCAGGGGCTATGTTCCAGGTCACCTGCCTGGATCCGGACAATCCGCCCAGAACCCCCGACGGTAAAATCGACTACTCCCAGGACTTCTTCGGACGCAAAACCAGCCTGACCGTCAGCGGCCAGCTCGAGGCCGAAACCCACGCCTGCGCCCTCGGCCAGGTCTATACCTTCGGCCCCACCTTTCGCGCCGAAAACTCAAACACCCGACGGCATCTGGCCGAATTCTGGATGGTGGAACCCGAAATGGCCTTCGCCGACCTGGAGGACGACGCCGACCTGGCCGAAGACTACATCAAGCACCTCTTCCGCCAGGTGCTCGACCATTGCGGACCGGACATGGAGTTCTTCAACCAGCGCATCGACAAGACGCTCGTCGACACCCTTTCGGCTATCGCCGACAGCCGTTTCGCCCGCATCAGCTACACCGAGGCCGTGGAGATATTGGGCAAAGCTGCGGAGACCTTCGAGTTCCCCGTCACGTGGGGCTGCGACCTGCAGTCCGAGCATGAGCGCTACCTGACCGAAAAGGCCTTCCAGCGCCCGGTGGTGGTCATGAACTATCCCCGGCAGATCAAGCCCTTCTATATGCGTCTGAACGAGGACGGCAGGACGGTGACCGCCATGGACGTGCTCCTGCCCAAAATCGGTGAGATCATCGGCGGCAGCCAGCGCGAGGAGCGCCTGGATGTGCTGGAAAGCCGGATCGCGGAGAGCCATCTGAACGAAGCGGACTACTGGTGGTTCACGGATCTGCGCCGTTTCGGCACCGTGCCCCACGCCGGTTTCGGACTCGGCTTCGAGCGCGCCGTCCAGTTCTGCACCGGCATGGCCACTATCCGCGACGTGATTCCCTTCCCCCGCACCCCCCGAAACGCGGACTTCTGAGACACCGGCTAGTTGGCCGAACGGGCCTTCTGGATCTCGTCGCGCAGGCGGGCGGCGTCCTCGTAGCGCTCTTCCCGGATCGCCTTCTCGAGTTCATTGCGAAGGCGGTCGATGGGCTTCAGGGGAGGGGCTTCCTCCGGCACGGCCGGTTCGGACTCCTCCTCGGGCTGATCCAGCACCACGCCCCCTGAGCTCATGACCTCGTCGTCCACGAAAATGGGGGCGTGGCAGCGCAGGGCCAGAGCCACCGCGTCGCTTGGCCGGGCATCGACCTCCAGTTGTTGGCCTTCGAAGGACAGCACCAACCGTCCAAAAAAGGTCCCGCTGTCCAGGCCGGAAACCTCGACTCGCTCCAAGCGGCCCTCGAGAATATCCAAAAGATTCTTCATCAGATCATGCGTCATGGGGCGGGGAGGGGTCGTGCCATTGAGAAAAAGCGCAATGGCCTGGGCTTCGGGCACCCCGATAAAAATCGGCAGGGTCCGGGCATCGGCCTGGCTCTTCAGGAGCAAGACGAACCCGACGTTGGAAATGGACAGGTTGGACACATTCACTGGAATCATGGATTTCGCGCTCCCTTACAGGCCACAGTCTTTACCCCAAGGTATACCCCTTGCGCGGCAACAGCAACAGCGCTTGTCCTCTTCCAAGCCATAATCTCAGCGCCACCCCGGCAAAACCGACCCCCGCAGCATGCCCCGGGACATTTTTTCTGGATTGCGCTGATTTCTTATTGCGAAAGCCATGGTATAATCTTGCACTCACTAATCAGTCTCTCTCCCGAAAACGGGTATTGCCAATGGCGTCATCCACACCCTCTGTCCCCGAGCGCGGGCTGGTTCTAGTCCTGGGGCTTGGCCTTAGCGGCCTGGCCGCGGCCGAATTGGCGGTTCTGCAAGGGGCCCGCGTTGTGGTTTTGGATTCCGGCTCCAGCCCCGCCGCCCAGGACCGGGCCGACCAATTGGCCAGCCGTGGCGTCGAGGTGCATCTGGACTGGAATCAGGACACCTTCCCCGGCGCGCCCACGCTGGCGGTCATCAGCCCCGGCATTTCCTCCACCAGTCAAATGGGCCGTTTGGCCGCCGGACTCGAATGCCCGCTGCTCAGCGAGATCGAATACGCCTTCCGCCATTGCTCCTGTCCCATCCTGGCCGTCACAGGGACCAACGGCAAAACCACCACCGTCGAACTCACCGCACACTGCCTGCGCCACGCTGGCCTCAAGGTGATCGCGGCCGGAAACATTGGAAAACCCCTCAGCGAAGTGGCCAGGCGCTCGGCCGAACTGGATTGCATCGTTGCCGAAGTCAGCTCCTTCCAACTGGAGCACATCTCCACCTTTGCCCCCCTGGCCGCCGCCTTGCTGAACCTCTCCCCCGACCATCTGGACCGCCACCACGGATTTGACGAGTACGCTGAGGCCAAGACCCGACTGCTGACCCGACTGCAGCAGGCCCGCCAACTGGTGCTGCGCGACGACCTGCTGGACCAAGCCATCGTGGCCGGCCGCATCCCCGCCGATGGTTCAGCCCCGGTCCTGTTCAGCGCGACCCCGGGCGGCCACACGGATTTCTTCCTGGATGCCGACGGCATGCTCTGCCGGCGTGAGGGCAAGCAGGTCACCGCCTTCCTGCACCGTTCAAAACTGCGCCTGCGGGGCAGCCACAATCTCGAAAACGCCCTGGCCGCCCTGGCCCTGTGCACCTATCTGCCCGTGCCGCTGGACAAGATCGCCGCCGGCTTGGCCAGCTTCACCCCCGGCTCCCACCGCATGGAGCTGGTCGCCTTGGAAGATGGCATCCGCTTCATCAACGACTCCAAATCCACCAATCCGGACTCCCTGTCCCGGGCCTTGACCGCGATTGGCGACGAGAGCCGGGGCCGGATCGTCCTAATCGCGGGCGGACTGGACAAAGGGTTGTGCTTCGAGCCGCTTCGCCCCCAGCTGCAACGGCACGTGCGGGAGATTTTTCTGATCGGAAGCTGCCGGGAGCGACTGGCAAAAGAGTGGGGTGGGGTAGTATCTTGTAAAGTTTGTTCTTCTTTGGCCGCCGCCGTGTCGGGGGCTATTGAAAGTGCCATCCCCGGGGATACGGTTCTGCTATCCCCGGGCTGCGCTAGTCAAGACATGTTCACCGACTACGCCGAACGCGGAAAACAATTTTGCAACCTGATAACAAGGAGAACGAGTTGAAAATGATGATGCCTTCACGAAATCTATCCGCCATGACCATGCTGGGAGTCTGCCTGCTGGGCAGCAGCTGCACCACGGTTCGCACGGTTACCGACAAAGTCGTCCCCCCCCGCCCCAGCCTGCTGGCCTCCCGGGCCATCATTCCGCCCCCCGCACCGGCCCCGGTCGGCGAAACGGCCGCTCCCAGTTTCCTGCCCCCCCTTCCCGCCGTGCAGGACGCCTTCGGCCCCGCCACCACCATCCAGGAACCCACCTTGGCCCTGCCCCCCAAAATCGAAAGCCACGCTCTGACCTACACCGTCCGCAAAAACGACTCCTTGTGGAAAATCGGCAAGATGCACGGCGTCTCCTTCCAGGAACTGGCGGCCCTGAACAACTTGGATGTCAAGGCCTCACTGCCGGTCGGCAAGGTCCTTCGCATCCCGGCCGGCGGCAAGGCCCCATCCGAGGTGGCCACCACCGCGGCCAAAACCACCCCAAAGGCCACGGCCACCGGTGCCTCTAAATCCACTCCAAAAATCCAGAAACAGGCCATTCCCGCCGATGGCAAGCACATCGTGGCCAGCGGCGACAGCCTGTGGGTGCTTTCCCGGCGCTATGGCGTCAAGATCAGCGACTTGCGGACTTGGAACAGCCTGACTAGCGACAACCTCCAGGTCGGCCAAGTGCTGGTTCTGCGCGCTTCCGCCCAGACCCCTGCGGCCAAGCCCCTGCCGCCTTCCAGCTTGCTGCCTCCGGTCCTGGACACCGCAGAAGCCCCTGGCCAACAGCAGTTGGCGCCGGTCCCCACCCCGGCTCCGACCACCCTGCCCTCCCTGCCAAAGACCCTCAACCACAACGTGGTCCTCAACGACACCCTACAGGACATCGCCGACATGTACAATGTTAGCGTGGAGGCCATCAAACAGGCCAACCCGGGCCTCACCGAGGACAGTCAGCTCAAAACCAATACGACAGTCGTCATTCCGTTCAA
>JBFJXC010000087.1:0-10826 GCA_041623325.1 Lentisphaeria bacterium
GCCCCCGCCGCCAACGCCGGCCTCGCCGAAGCCGCTGGTCTGGGCCTGCTGGGTTCGGCCGGCATCGATCACACCGGCCTCGATGGCGTAGAAGCGGGTCTCCATGTCGTCCAAGGCCACGGACTGGTCGGCGATGATCACCGCATTGCTTTCGACCCGGAATTTGAGACCGCCTCCCATGGCCACAAACCGGATGGCCTCCCCGAGGGGAACGTTCTTCATGTTCATGCTGATGGTACGAGCGGAGGCGGCGGCCCCTGCCGGGGCAGCGGCCGCCGGGGCGGCGGCAGGAGCGGCCTCGCCGGGAACGGCGAACTCGTCGACCCCGAAGCCGACGTCGCCAAACTCACCCACAGCACCAGCCGCCGCGGCGGGGGCGGGGGCGGGGGCGCCGGCTTCGCCGACGGACTGAAGCTGCAGAAAGATGTTGATCCCTTCGCCATCGGGATCCAGCTCGCGGCTGCGCCTGTTGAGAGTCTCGACCACGGTGCCGATGGTGGCTTGATCAAACTGCAACTCGGGAATCACAATGGTTTTGAGTTTGTTGCGGATCGTGGCGGTATCGTCCACCTTGCGGACGGCCTGCCCCCCCATGGCGGCCACAGGGCCGGAAAGCAGCGGATTCACCGGCGGGTTCCACTTCCAGCTGACTTCGGCCATCATATCCGAAATGGTGGTGTCGCGCTTGGTTCCCGACAGCTCCATCAGCCGTTCGTTGATCTGCCGCAGGTAACGAATGGCGCGCACATCGTAGGGATCGCTCAGCAAAACCTGCTCGAACAAATCCCGCGCATCGGCCAGACGGTTGTTCTCCAAGAACACTTTCCCCTGCTCCAAGCGGACATTGTTGTTGAACTCCCGCTCCTGCTTGTCGCTGTCCACTTGGGCCGGGGACACCGCCACCCGGAACTCGGCCTGCTTGCGCAGTTCCCGGAAGTGCTGGATGCGGGCATCCATATCCGGACGGCGGCCAGGATCCAGCGTGGCGGCCCGATTGCATTTCTCGATGGCCTCGTCGAACTTCTCCACGCTGGCCAGATTGCGGGCTTCTTGGCCGATGGCCTCGGCCCAGTCCGCGTAAACATTGTACATGGCCTCGGCAATGCGTTGCTGATCGCGACGCACCTGCACGGAGAAACCGGCCTTCTGGAGACGTTCGTCGGCCTTTTCATAAAGTTCCAGAGCCTTGGCAAACTCGTTTTTGCGATAGGCCTGGACGGCCTGATCGGTATACTGATCAGCGGCCAATTGCAATTCGCGGCGCCGTACCCGCTCGTTGGCGTCCAGCTCCTGCACAGCCGGCTCGGCCCCTTCCGAAACCGTGGTTTCGGCTGAAGAGTCCACATCCTCGGCAGCCGAGACCGAATAGCCCCAAAAGCCGCCAAGCAACACCCCGAGGGCCAGCCACCGAGAAAGCTGTGAGAAGGGTCGCATCATTTTTATTTCCATCTTCGCTCCGCCTATCGTTTCCTAAGTTTACAGTGCCATATAGCCAAGGCTGTGCTGTCAGCGTCGGCGCGGGGGGCCACCCCCGGGTGGGGGGCCATCCTCACCAGGACCTTCTGCAACGTCCGCCTTGCGACGCTTAAAGTCCCGCCCCCGGTCAAATCTGGGAATGGTCACCTCCACCGCCTGCTGCCCCTCGGCCACATCCTTCCTGGCGACAATAACCAGCTGCAACTGATCGTTGACTTCCTTGACCACATACTCCTCCTTCTCGCCAGAGGCGCCGGTCAGCTCAAACCCCAATTCCGCCTGGGCCACCACCCGCTGCGTCCGGCGCGGTTCGTACTGGTCGCGCAGAAAGGCAAACAGCAGAAAGGTAGCCTTGACCGGGGCTTTTTCGCCCCGCACCAGCGTAACCGGGTCCTCGTCCTTTTTCTGCAAGACCAGCTCCGAGACATCGTTGGTCTCCTCGCGCAAGGTTTCCGGATTGTAAATCTTCCGTGACTTGCTGGTCACGCTGATCAGCTTGTAGCCCAATGCGGACTCGCCCAGGCGCAGCCGCGGGGTCTGACGCTGATTGTTCTCAATGTAGGTCACGGCGATGTCCCACTTGCTCTTGTCCTGGCTGTCGTTGGTGAGCAACTGGGTGAAGCTGATGGGGAAAGGCTGCTTCTTGATGCCCATCAGGCGAAGTTTCCGAGCCAGAGGCGGATGACTGGTTTTATCGCTGGGATCGGTTTTGGCCTCGAACTCCTCGAGATTGGTGAAGTAGTCGCCGTCATGGTCCCGCTCGGCATCGCCGGCGACCTTGGGATCGAGGAAGTCATACTGATATTCGAATTCGTCGGACATGCCATCCTGATCGCGGTCGACAATGGCGACCTTGGGGAGTTCATCCTGCAGCGGTCCCTGGTCCTGGCCGCAAAAGGGGCAGGCTTTTTGATTGAAGGGCAGGATGTTGCCGCACTCGGGATTGGCGCAGCGGATAAGCCGCATGGGAATGAACAACCCAGCCCCCTGCTCACCCTCCTGTCCCCACTTCAGGCCGGGGCTCTGCAGAGCCTCAAGCGCGTCGAAGACCGTCGACGGAATGGTCTCGACCGCCTTGCGCCGGACGGCGGTTGGATCCCGGCCTTCGATTTTGGCGACCTCCTCGCGAGCCGTTTTCAAGTCGGAAAGCAGCCAGCCGAAGCCCCCCAGGACCCCAAGCAGGAAGCAGCCTAAAACCAACTTTTCGATATGGTGCAACAAGAACGCCAACTTTTACTCCTCGGCCTCGGCATTGGGATTCTTGAATTCCAGCAAGTCGACCGCCAAGTCGACACTGAGCTGGCCTGGCTTGAAGACGAGACGCTCCTGGCGCGGCTTGACGGCAACGGTTCCGGAGGGGGCCAGCCCCGGAGGCGGCAAAGCCCCCCTGGCGGCCTCGCCACGCCCCCCGCGGCCGTCCGCCTCCCCGGAAGCCCCCTTCTGAACAGAGCTGAAGCTGATACTGCGGACCACGAACAGGTATTGGGACTTGGTCTGCAGGGAATTGACGAACTCCTGAATTTGGGGCAAGCCGCCGACCACGGTCATGCTCAGGGGGGTCAGGCTGTAGGTGTCGCGGGTTTTGACCTCCAACCCCAGCGGGCGCGAGACCGACTTGAACTCGGTCAAGTACGACGCCGCGGCCCAAGTGACGATCTCCTTGACGATGCTGACCTGGCGCAGGATTCTGGGCACGTCGCTGGCTGGCGGAAGAGTGCGGGTGGCCACCACGGCCGAAAACGAGAAATTGTCGGCCGCGGCCCCGGCGACAATGTCCTTTTCCTCCAGGGTTTCCTTCATGTCGCGAACCTGGTCCTTGACATAGCGGATCGCCTCCAGAGCGCTGATGTTCTGTCTCTCGATGCGGGATTTGCGGTACAGTTCCAGGAGCAAGCGATTGATCTCGCCCGCCACCTGCTCGCGGTTCTGCCGGGCGATATCCACATTCTTCTTGCTGAGGGCATAGCCGCCGCGGGTGCTGATCTGGGCCAGGAGATCCTGCTGCTCCTTGACCTTGACGTTGCCCTGCTCCACATTCTTGCTTTTGCCGCGTATGGTCAGAATGAGAACCAGCATCAGAACCAGGCAGACCACGGTGCTGATCAGCAATCCGATATGTTTTTTAAGAAAGTCCATATTGGTAAGTCGGCCTCCTCCTCAGTCGCCTGTGGGTAGCGGGTTTTTGAGTTTGGCCACAATCACGAAGGTGCTGTAGTTGCGCATGACGTCGGAGGTGGTGTAGGTCACAATCCGAGTGATTTTGGGATCCCCGTCGAAAAGTTCGGAGGAGCGCAGCTGCTCCAGGAAAAAGAGTTCGGGGTTGACCCTTCGGCCCTCCGGTCCGGGGCCCGGGGGGGGCGGGGCTTCGGGCGAGTCCGGAGCCGGCGGGGGTGCCACGGCCTGCGCGCCACTGCCCACTGGGGTCAGCAGGACGCTGTGCCCGGTAATCTCAATGCCGGTGACCGGCCCCTTGGCCGCGGCGGGAGCGGATCCGCCCCCGCGGCCGCCGAAGGATTCAAACAGCATGCCGCCGCCGAAATCATTGCTGGGTTTGGCCCCGGCTTCGGCCTTAATCTCTCCACGCAGGAGCTTCAAATCCTCCAGCCAAACCTCGGGGGGCTTCAATTTCAGCAGATGGTTGAGAAGATTGGGCCAAACCTCCCGGTTGTGCAGGACCGTCTTGATGGCTTTGTACTGGTCCAGCAAGGCGTTCGCCTCCCGGTCCTCCCGCTGAATCTCCTTGTCCAGACGGACGAGGTTGGTGATGAAGCTTTCCATCTTCTCGGAGATGCCGGCGTACAGGGCCACCTTGCGCTGGCCGGCCAGCATCCAGACAAACAGAAACAGCAAAACCGAAACCAGGCAGGCCACGATGTAGGGCTTCTTGTAATGGAAGAGTCGCTCGCGGCGAATGGCCGCTGGCAGCAGGCTGACCTCAACCGGGCAGGGATGACGATGGCGAAGGGCCAGTCCGACCACCTCGCTGAACATATGCGCTTTTTCTTGCAGCGCCGCCAAATCCAGGCCCGGCCCCAGCAACACAACCTGGAAGGGGTTCAAGTAGCTGACCTCCATGCCCAGCTTCTCCGCGAAAAAGTGGTCCGTATAGAGCATGGTCGAACTGCCGCCTGTCAGAAACAGGGAGGTGGGCCGGTTGCCCTTCTGCTGGGCACGATACACACTGATGGAGCGGCTGATCTCCCCGTGAAGGCGAGCCATCACATTGCGAATGATTTTGGAGACGGCGGCCGCCACCTCGGATTCGGGCTCCTCGTAGGCACCGCCCAGGGACACGAAGCCGTGTCGGCGCTTGAGCTCCTCGGCCTCGCCATACCCAATGCCGAATTCCTTGGCGATCTGCTGGGTAATCGAATGCCCGGCGATCGGAATGGTTCGGGCGAAAAAGCGGTTCTGATCGGCGAACAGCAGATTGGTGCTGCGGCCGCCAATGTTGAGAATCATGGCGCAGGACTCGTCGCCCACGTGATTGGCCCGAGCCGCGTTGTAGCAGGCGCATGGGGCCACATCGACCATTTCCAGCTGCAGGCCGACGGCCTGGACGGCACCGGTGATCTGTTCGACGATCTCGTTCTTGATCACCACGAACATCACTTCCAGTTCCTCGGAAGCTGGATTGCCAATGAGCTGGTAGTCCCAGATCACGTCCTCCATGGGGAACGGAACATTCTGGCGCGCCTCGAATTCGACAATCTGGCGGACGCGGTGCTCCTGGTCGGCCACCGGCGGCAGCTTGACAAACCGGGTGAAGGCGGACTGACCGGAGATGGACAGCAGGGTTTTTCGGGCAGTGAAGTTATTTTCGACCAGCAGCTGCCGCAGCAGCGCGGCAATCATGACCGAACGGGAGCCTTCGGTCAGCTCCTCGCCGTACTCACGATGGGCAAACCCGACAAGCGTTCCGGCTCCGGGGGACTGGAATTCGAACTCCCCAGCCTTGATGCTGGAAGCGCCGATGTCCAGTGCTAGTATTCGTTCAGTTCGCGCCATCAACAAACACCCTGTTGGGGAGAAACACCGCTAGCGGGAGGCATCCCGCTTGATCTGCTCGTAAAAATCGTAGTCCAAAGGTGCGAAAGGGGTCTCCAGCCGGTTGAGCAGGTCCGAATCCCGTCGGTCCACCCTGGGAGGCTGGTATTCCCACCAGGCCGCCTGAGGACGCTGACCCAAATAGGAGTCGGCCACCCGTTTGCCATCGACCTTGATCTCCACATAAAAGCGGACGTCGTTGCGCGACAACCGCCGGGTTCCAGAAAGCCGCTGCAGCAGCTTCGGACGCACATACGTGGCGGCATAGTGAGTCTCATCCTCGATGTCCACGTAGGTAACCGACCGACTCATCACCACCGGCGTCTGGTTCTTGCGCAGGATTGCTACGTGCCAGACCAGCTCGATCTCGTCCAACCAGCCTTCGCGCGCCCCGTCGGTCTGGTATTCAACCTGCAGCTGCAACCAATCGTCCTTGGCGTTGGCCCGATTGTCGCTGGTCGCCCCGCGGTAATACGGAGTACGCACAAGATTGACATCCATCTTGCGGACCGAAACCCGCAAGGAATCGCTCCGGCCAGCCTGGGGAGGGGCCATACGGGGATACTGGGCCTGGACCGGGCCAGCCAGCATTCCACAGACAAGAACTAAACAACCAAGAGCGCCCATGCGCCGCCGTGGTAATCTTGCCGTGTCATCAGCGCCTGCCATGCCTGGCTCTCCGTATTTGACTGTATTCGCGAGCGACTGAAAATCTACCATAAAAACTGCGAAGGACAACCCAGCGGCCAGATTTCTCAACCCTGAGGCAAAGGTCTCCTCCAGCGCATGGCATCATGCTGGGTTGGGGCGAGGGCCCGGGTGCGCCCGAGATTGACTTCCTGGAAGGCGGCGGAGACAGCCCTGGGCAGGGTGGCCTTGGCGGCGACCACCCGGCTTTGGTTCTCGGTGCTGCGGGCGGTCATCTCATGATAGGCGGCCACAGCGGCGGTCCGGCGGATTTCGGCCTTGGCCTGGGCGATGCGTTTGTCGGAGTCGGCCTGGTCGGAACGCAGTTTGGCGCCCACATTGTCCAGCACATCCAGACTGGCGATGTCGACCGAGAGAATTTCGAAGCAGGTACCGCTGTCCAGACCGTGTTCAAGCAGATATTGCGAAATGCGCTCGGGGCTTTCGAGAATGTCCTTGTGGCTGGCGGCCCGCCCGACGGCGGCCACAATCCCCTCCCCTACGCGGGCAATGATCGTATCCTCTCCGGCCCCCCCAACCAAGCGGTCCAACTGAGTGCGAACCGTCACCCGGGCCTTGACCCCCAACCGGATGCCATCGTGGCAGACACCGGATATGGCCTCCTGACCCGATCCGGCCGGCGGGCACTGCAGAACCTTGGGATTCACCCGGGATTTAACGGCATCGCCCACATCCCGCCCGGCAAGGTCAATGGCGGCGATCTGCCGGAAGTCCACCTCCAAACCAGCCTTCTCGGCCGCGATCAAGGCATCGACGACCGACTTCAGGCTTCCGCCAGCCAGCACATGGGCCTCAAGCTCATCCAAGGAGGCATGGATGCCCGACTTGACCAGGGAAATCATGTTGATGATCAAAAGGTTGGGGTCGACCTGGCGCAACCGCATCAGGAGCAACCGCCAGATGCCCACCCGGATTCCGGAGGCTCTGGCCTGAATCCACAGATTCAGAAACATCAGAGCCACCGCCGCAGCCACCAGCGCCACGGTCGCCACCACACCCAGCAGAACGGTGAAAATCCACATCCTCCCTACTCCATGGTTGCTCCGCTGGCCCGGAGTTTGCCTCGGCCGCCACGCTCACAAAGAGTCGGCGAGAGACCACCAGCCGCGGAATCCGACCTCAGACACCGGTCAACAGACAAGGCGCCCAGGGGAAGGGGGCCGCCTATTTCAGATCCATTCCAAGCCGCGTCAGGTAGCCCGGTAGTTCGGGGCATCCTTGATGACCTTGACGTCGTGCGGATGCGCCTCCGCCACACCCGCGTTGGACACCCGAACCAGGCGGGCCTTGGCCTGCAGCTCATCCAGATTGCGCGCGCCCACATAGCCCAAAGAAAACCGCAGTCCGCCGGCGAACTGGTGCAGCACTTCGGGCACATGACCGCGGTATGGCACCAGCGACTCAATCCCTTGCGGCACCAGCTTGCCCGGGTCGTTCACATCGCCCTGACTGTAGCGCTCGCGGCTGCCGCGCCCCTTGCTCATGGCCTCCATGCTGCCCATGCCCCGGTAAACCACATACGTGCGGCCCTGATGCAAGATCTGCTCGCCCGGGCTCTCCTCCGTCCCGGCCAAGCCCGAACCCATCATCACCGAACTGGCACCCACGGCCAGGGCCTTGGCCACGTCGCCCGAATAGGTAATGCCGCCGTCGGCAATGACCGGAACCTCCCCGCCAATCTCCTTTCGCGCCTGGTAGACGGCCGTCACCTGGGGAATCCCCACTCCGGCGACCACGCGCGTCGTGCAGATGGAGCCCGGACCAATGCCCACCTTCACCGCATCCGCCCCCGCATCCACCAGGGCCTTGGCGGCCGCTCCGGTGCCCACATTGCCGGCGACCACGTCGATATCCGCATATTCCCGCTTGAGCATTTTAACCGTTTCGATCACGCCGCGCGAGTGGCCGTGGGCCGTATCCACGACAAAGGCGTCGACCCCGGCCCTGGCCAGCGCCTCGATGCGGCCTTCCTCGTAGGGTCCAACGGCGGCGGCCACGCGCAGCTGATGGCGGGCATCGCGATTGAACGAGGGGTTCATATTTTCGATAATCGAGCGCACATCCTGGAAACTGTAGAGGCCGACCAGCCGCTTCTGCGCATCCACGATGGGCAATTTGCCGACCTTGTGCTTGAGCATCAGCTCAAACGCCTGGGTGATGGACGTTTTGGCTTGGCCAACCACCAGGTCGCGCGTCATGACATCGGCCACGGGGACATTGTAGTCGGACAGGAACTTGATGTCCCGGGCCGTCACGATGCCCACTAGGCGCCCGTCATCGTCCAACACGGGAAAACCGGCAAACTGATACTTTCTGGCCGCCTTTTCCTCCAGAAGCTCGGAGACCTTGAGGCTGGCCGGAAACGTGACCGGCTTCTGGATGAGGCCGTTGAGATAATGCTTGACCCGCTCCACCTCCAGCGCCTGCTGTTCGGGGGTCAGATTCTTGTGAATGACTCCGATCCCACCCAGGAGGGCCATGGCAATGGCCATGCGGCTTTCGGTGACCGTGTCCATGGCCGCGCTGACGAAGGGGACACTCAAGGGAACATTGCGGCTGAAACGGGAGGAAATATCCGCCTCCGACGGCAAGAAATCGGCATACTGCGTTTCCAGGGAGACATCGTCAAAAGTCAGGGCCTCAAAGGCGAAATGCTCCATAAACGCGTCCAAATAGACGTTCTTCACTAGCGGCGCTCCTTCAAAATTTCCATTGACGGTTGGACTGGCATCACATTACAGTATTTTTAGCTGATTACCACCCCGCCGCCGTGCCCGAAAACCCAGGATAAGATTCGACCATGCGATTTCGCAACGACTACTACCAGCTGCTGGGAGTCCCGGTCACAGCCGAGTTCGACGACCTGAAGCGGGCCTACTACCGGCGCGCCAAGCAGTGCCACCCGGACCGGCACCGGGGATGTCCGCAAAAGGAGGAGGAATTCAAGCTACTGGTCGAAGCGTTCGACGTGCTCTCCGACCCCGTCCGCCGCCGACAGTTCGACGGCGCCCTCGGAGCGGCCCCGCCGGCACCCTCCGGCAGCCACCTGCACGTTCGGGACAGCTCCCGGCGTTCGATCCTGGACAGCCTTGCCGACGATGATCTCGAAGAGCTGATCGTGGGCAACACCATCCCCGAAAAGACCACCCTGCAAACCTTGATGCTGGACTTGGAAAAGACCGAGCGGTTCTGCCTGTTCAGGGAAGCCAAGACCTGCTACTACAAAGGCCGATTCGGGAGGGCGGAAAGCCTGCTGACCCGTGCGGTGGGCCTGTCGCCCCAAAACATCCTGTACCGCTATTTTCTGGGGCGAACGCTCTGCAAGATGGGACAAGAGAAGAAGGCCATCGGCCAATTCAAAGTGGCGCTGCATATCGGCATGTGCCGAATCCCCCCGCTGCGCCTGCCGCGAATTCGGCGGGAGATGACCACGCTGCAAGAGCAACACGGCGGCCTCGCCTACCAATTGCTTCGCCACTTCCGGGGAAAGAGCCAGGAGGTACAGCCCGCCGACATCGAACTGCGCGACCAGCTTGAACGCTGCTTGTCCCGCCTGGCACCGGACAAGCGCCGATCAGCCAAAAGGGGCAAGCCCCTCCCCAAGCTGCCCCTGCCGCCCAAGCGGCTTACTCCCCCGCCTGATCGCGACCGGGAAGAGCAATCGTGATCTTTTTCATGCCGCGGCCCTCGTCCGGACCACTGACGGCAACAACGTCCGAATCCGCCTCCAAGGCCAGATGAATGGCGCGGCGATCACGACCGCCGAAAGGACCGATGGTCTTGGCCTCGCCCCATTTCTTGACTTCCTTGGCCGCATCCAAAGCCTGACGGCAGGCCTGTTCGCTTTCCGCCCCGTCGCCCCCCTGCCCGCGCTTGCCCCCGCGCCTGCCCTCGCCCCTTGCTTCGCGGGGTTCCCGACGGCAACCGGCCACGTTCAGGGAAACATACGGATAGCGCCCCTCCTGACACTGAAGAACCCGATTGAGGACCAGCTCCAGATTGGTGATATACTGCCCCCCCTTGCCGATGAAACGGCCGGGCTCGTCTACGTCCACATCCAGAACAATTTCCCGCTCGCCTTCCTGGCCGGTGATGGTGGCGGAGAACCCCAGCAACTCGACCAGCCGGGTTAGGGTTTCAATGCATTTCTGTGTCTGCTCTTTGCTCGGTGCCATGGCGTTGTACTCCAGTTACTTGGCTGTGACGACACCAATTTTCTCCAGCCGGCGGCTGATGACGCTCTGAACAATCGTGAGAACCTGGTTTACGGTCCAATAGAGGGTCAAACCCGCAGGCATCCCGTAAAAGATCACGATAAAAAAGAGCGACATGAAGGTCATCATCCGTTTCTGATTGGGATCCGGAGAAGCGGGTGTCATGTGCTGTTGGACAATCATGGAAAGGCCCATCAGAATGGCCAAAGGCCGGATGGGGATTCCCAAGGGTTGAAACGACAAGGTGTCGGGCAGCGACAAGTCGGCCACCCATAGAAAACTGGCCTGGCGCAGTTCGATTGCCCCGCGCAGGGTGTTGAAGAGCCCGAAGAAGACCGGAATCTGGAAGACAATGGGCAGACACCCCCCCAGCGGGTTCAC
>JBFJXC010000088.1:0-10822 GCA_041623325.1 Lentisphaeria bacterium
CCTTCGGGCAGCCCTCCTACGGAGGGACGGGCTCTGCTTCGCGACGCCGGAAGCCAGGGGAACGAGCGCAGCGAGTTCCCCAGTGAGTGGAAGAACTCAGATTAACAGCAAAGGGGTTGCACTTGCAACTTGAACCCGAGAGATTTGTTGAGCTCTCGGACACACAAGACGTTGTTCGAAAAGGTGTTGGCAACGTTGAAGTTCGACGTTGTCTTAGCGCCAATGGTGCAGAGCCCCTGACTGGGCCATGATCCCCCGCCGCACGGCCTCGACCAGAAAGACGGTGGCCGCCTGGGCGGCGTTCAGGGATTCGGCCGGTCCGGGCATGGGGATGCTGACCCTGCGGGCACCTTCACACTCCTGAACCCCCTCGGCTTCGTTGCCGATGACCAGGCCGCACTTATCCAGCCGAAACTCGTCCGAGAAGCAGCTGACTCCGCCCCGAGGGACCGTCAGCCAGAGCTGGCCGTA
Source organism: Lentisphaeria bacterium (assembly GCA_041623325.1). Lineage (GTDB taxonomy): Bacteria > Verrucomicrobiota > Lentisphaeria > Oligosphaerales > JBFJXC01 > JBFJXC01. The sequence goes on from JBFJXC010000088.1 coordinate 472, forward strand.
CCCGAACGTCTGCAGTGTTTGCCGGACGGCATCAAGATCGGGGAAACGGCGCAGGGTCAAGGAAAACTGGGCGCCCATTCCAGCCCGGATGGCCTTGGGGTTGTAAGGATCTCCCCCGCCGTCGGTCATCCAAACTTCAGTAAGGCCGATCGCCCAGGCGGTGCGCAGAATGGTCCCGGCGTTTCCGGGTTCGGCCAGACGGTCCAGAACCAGTACAAACGGATCGGCGATGCCGTCCGACGGCGGACCGGCAGACGGGGTGCGGACCAGGCAGAGGATGCCCTGGGGGTTGTCGGTGGCGGCCAGGTCGGCGAACTGCAAGTCCGGCACGATTCTAGGCGTTCCAACGGGGGCAATGGCGGCGGCACAGGCGGCGAAGTCGCCCGAGGCGGCGAAGCTTTCGCTGCAGAGCACCAACTCGATCCAGTCCGGGCGGTTGGCCAAAGCCTCGCGGCAGCAACGCAGGCCTTCGCAGAGTGTCGAGCCGAACTTGCGCCGCCCATGGCGGGTCCTGGCCTGTTGCAGCGAGCGCAACTCGCGCTTGCTCAAGGTTGGTTGGGTCGGCATCAGGAATCCTCGTTGAACAGAAACTCGAAGTCCTCCGGGGTCAGCTCCCCGACTTTGGCCGGAACCCCGGCCATCAGTTGGTCGAACAGCTCCCGCTTGCTCTCCTGCAGATGTAGGACTTTCTCCTCGATGCTGTGATGGGCCACCAGCTTGTAGGCCGTCACCGGTTTCTCCTGACCGATGCGGTGGATGCGGTCGGTGGCCTGATCCTCCACCATGGGATTCCACCATGGGTCGTAGAGAATGGCCGTATCCGCGCCGGTCAGATTCAAACCGGTGCCTCCAGCCTTGAGACTGAGCAAAAACAGCGGAATGGATGGATCGCGGTTGAAGCGGTCCACCCGGGCCTGCCGGTCCCGCGTCGCCCCGTCCATGTACTCGTAGGCGATGCCCTCCTCCTTCAGCCATGGCTGGATCAAGTGCAGAAAGGAGGTGAACTGGCTGAACAGCAAGATGCGGTGACCGCCATCGATGGCTTCCAATATGAGCTCCTGCAGCAGCTCGGTCTTGGCCGACGGGATATTTTCGCCCTCCACGGCCTGCAACTCCTCCGGCAACAAGTCGGGGTGACAGCATAGCTGGCGCAATCGCATCAGAAGCGACAACAGTTCGAAGCGACAGGAGTTCCACCCCTTCTCCCGGGCCACCCGCACCATTTCCCGACCGGCTGCCAGCATGTTCTGATGCAGACGCTGCTGGCGCGCATTGAGATGGCAGAAGATCACCTGCTCCATCTTGGGCGGCAGCTGCTTGCAGACTTCATCCTTGGTTCGCCGCAGAATAAAGGGGCGCAAAACCGCCCCGAGCCGTCCGGCGGTGCGCTCCGGAGGTGCCCCGGCCGGCGCCGAGGTCTCATACATTTTGCGGAACTCCTGCTGGGTTCCCAGAAGGCCCGGAAGGAGAAAGTCGAACAGCGACCAGACATCGCGCATGGAGTTCTCCAGGGGCGTGCCGGTCAGAATCAGGCGATGCTCGGCCCGCAGGATCTTGCAGGTGCGCGCGTTGGCCGTACCCGGATTCTTGATGTGCTGAGCCTCGTCCAGGATCACATAGTCAAACTCAACCTTCTGGTACTGGGCTATATCCCGGCGCAGCAGAGCGTAGGAGGTAATCACCAAGTCGGTCTCGGGCACCTGCCGGAGTAACTCCAAACGTTCCAGCCCGAGCACGGCCAAGGTCTTAAGCCCCGGCGCGAAGCGTTCGGCCTCCAGCAGCCAGTTCTCAATCAGGCTAGTCGGACAGACCACCAGCGAAGGCTTTCGGTTGGTCATCGTCTCGCGGCGCCAGGCCAGCATGGCCAGAGCCTGGATTGTTTTGCCCAGCCCCATCTCGTCGGCCAGCACCCCGTGGAAGCCATTCTCGGCCAGCACCGCCATCCAGGCAACCCCGTCCTTCTGGTAATCGCGCAGGGTCTCCTGCAATTGGGGAGGCAGCTTCACATCCGGCCTCAGCTGTTTGGAGGTGAGCCGTTCCCGCAGCTGGCGCCACTTTGCCTGCCCGCCGATCTCGAACGGCTCCACGCCATCGGCAATGGGCAGAGCGCTGTAGATGTGGAAGCGGAAGAGATTGTCGGTGTGGGTGATGGCCCGGCGCTGCAAAAAATCCATGATTTGCCGGACCTGCTCGGGTATGCGGATCAAGGTCCCGTCGGCCAGAGTCAGGAACTGCCCGCCTTCGCTGAAGGTGTTCATCACATTCTCCCACTTCAGGTCCCCTCCCCCGGCCGACAGCATATCGCAGGTCAGCTCGAACCATGAATCGGTCTCCGCATGAGTCTGCACTTTCAGCTGCAGCTCGGTGCTGGCCGCACGCTTGGCATCGAACTCCCGTGATGTATACAGCTTCCACTCCCCGCCCAACGCTTCCAGACCCGAATGCAGGAACTCCCACAGCTTGACCTGCGAAACCAGGCGAAAATGGTCCGGGAGCGCGCCGTCCGGGGTAAATCCCAGCTGCTTCAGGCGCTCAACGGCTATTCCCTCCGCATCCGGATCCCGAATCACAAAATCACTGCCGGCCCAGGCCGAGCTGCTTCGTCCGGACGGCAAGCGCACCCCGTCGTAATCCAGCTCCAATACCGCCTTAACCCACTTTTGGTCCCAATCCAGGGTCAGTACGGGACGGCAATGCCCGGCCGTGATTTGCAGATCGCCATGCTGCTCCTCGGCGATTAGACGAACCGCGCCGCGGCTACGCTGGCAGGCGTCGCTGAGGCGCCGGATGTCCTCGGCGCCTACCCGGCTGCCCTCGCCGCGGATCAGAAACCTCATCAGGCCCGGATCGACGATTCCCGGCAGCCACCAGTAGTGCCGCTTAACCCCGATCCATGCCCCGCCGCGGCCAACGATGGGCAGGACCGTGCCCACGGGCAGCAAACCGTGGCCCGGCAACATCACCCGCGGGGTCACCACGTGCCCCTCCTGTTCGCGACTAAGACGCAGAACCGGCTGCGCACAATCTCGATGCACCTGCACATGCCCGTCGTCGCTGTAGAGATGCTCGAAGCCAATCAGGCAGTGCAGCAGGTCGGCGGCGGCCTCGGCGGTTAGCGTGTAGTCCGAACCGGAGAGTTCGGCATGGCAGGCCAGGAAGCGCATGGCCTGCTGTTCCTGAAGCGGAAAATCCGTCAGCACCATGCCCCCGGCCGCCTCGACTCCGTCTACGAGCTTCTTGATGTTGCCCGCCGAATATTCCCGCCCCCCGTACTCGAGGAAGGCCCGCATCGTAATCCGGTTCCGGCCAAGGTCCAACAGGTGCAAATTCTGCCGAATGCAGAGCCGCAATTCGGCCCGCACCGTAGGGGCGGCGATCAACGAGTCCAAGGAACATTTGACCAGAGGCTGGCGGGACGACCGCAGGGGGGCGACCGTCTGTTGCGGGTTGAGAGCGCCCTGGCCGGACGAAGCCACTGGGGGGGGCTCCGGTCCGTTCTCGGCTACCGGTAGGGTTTCCACGCAGGCCAGGAAACCGAAGTACTCCGGCATCTCCTCGGCAATCTGCAGCAAGACGGCCACCGCATGACTGCATGGCGAGCCGAATTCGCGGCAGGTGCAACGGGTAGCGAAGCCATCTTTCCGGAACAGCACCCGGACCTGCTCGAACTGGCCCACTTCGTTGGCAACTCGGGCCTGCAGAGCCTTCGGGTCTCCCCGCAAATCCAGCACGGCCCCTTCTTCGAACCGCTTCCGGCCAGCTTCCCAAACCGACGGCCTGACCAACTTGGCGATATGATCCCTAATCGGCTTTGACACGGCGGCTCGGTCGCTCCATATGATAAACCAGTAACATTCTATCCATCGTCATATTGCGTAAGTATGGGGGTGGCCACTTCCCTGAGCGCCGCCACTCGGGCGAAATCAGGTATCGGGGCGAGCTGGAATTATAGTTTCCCGCAACCTAAATTGCGAGTTCGACCGGCTGGTTCGGACCCCACAATCCGGCCCAACGACTGCAGCGCCCCCGTTGGAGACCCCCTCTAAGGCCCATGCTTAACGAACTCAAAACCATCGACGACTTGGTCAATCGCATGCTGGCCGGAGAAACCTTCCCCGACCGGGTCCGCCCACGCTACCTGAGAGAGGCGGTTCTGGCCTACCCTAGCCGGGGCGGCAAGCGCCTGCGACCAGCCCTGACCCTGTGGGCATGCGGAGCCGTCGGCGCCGATCCGCTCAAAGCCCGCCATGCCGCCCTCGCCGTGGAACTTTATCACAACTGGACCCTCATTCACGACGACATCATCGACGACGATTCCGTGCGCCGGGGCCAGCCCAGCTGCCACGTGCTCCTCCAACAAGCCAGGCCGGAAACAGACCCACAAAAGCGGACCGACTCCAGGCGTTTCGGCCGGAACATGGCGATCCTGGCCGGAGACATTCTGCACGGCTGGGCCGTGGACGTGCTCAACCGCGCAGGCGAGGCCGGCGTCTCCCCTGCCGTCACCAACGCGATCGTGGCCCGACTCTGCAGCTGGGTCACACCCGAACTGATCAGCGGAGAAGCCCTGGACGTGGAATTCGAAAGCAGGCCTGCGCAGCATCCGGAGGCCATCGAGACCATGCTTCGCCTCAAAACCGGGGTGCTCCTGCAGTTCGCGGCCGAAAGCGGCGCCATGATCGGCCTGGCAACCCCCGATCCTCAGCACCCAACGGTTCGGCTCCTGGGCCAGTTCGCCATGAACGCGGGCCTGGCCTTTCAACTGCAGGACGACATCCTCGGGCTCTTTGGCCAGGAAGCGACCATTGGCAAGCCCATCGGATCGGATTTGCGGGAAGGCAAGCAGACGCTGCTGTACATGGAGACCCTGAACCGTTGTTGCGAAGCCGATCGGCACCGACTGCAAGGCCTGTGGGGCAGTGCCGATTCCGGGCCGGAGGCGATCAGCATAGCCAAGGCGATTGTGGCCGAAAGTGGAGCCTTGGAGGCCGTCAGCAAACGGGCCGAAAGCCTCGTGGCCCTATCCCGGAAGCTACTGGACCAACTCCCCCAGACCCCCCACCGCCAACTCCTGCAGCAGTGGGCCGCCTATCTGCTCGACCGGAAACTGTAGCGGCCAGACTCCGCCACCGATGGTCAGCAGGGCCTCCCGTCCGAATAGCGCCGCCTGACCCGCGATCCCAGCCCGCAAATGATCTCGTAGGGAATAGTTTCGGCGGTGCGGGCCACCTCGGCCAGGGCAATCTCCTCGCCGCCCTGGCGCCCGATAACCACCACCTCGTCGCCGGGGGCCGCCTCGGGCACCTGGTCCAGCGAAACCATCGTGTAGTCCATGCAGACACGGCCCACGACGCGGCAGCGTCGGCCATGCACCAGCATGGTGCCGCAGTTGGACAGGCAGCGGGGGTAGCCGTCGGCGTATCCAATGGCCACCACACCGACACGCTCGCCCTCCGGACAATCGACCCGGTAAGTACGCCCGTAGCCGACCGTCGTGCCGCAGGGCAGATACCGCACGCTAGCCAGCCTGGACTTGAGAGTGAAGACGGAGGCGGTCTGATAAGGCCGCGGGGTAATGGACAGATGGGCTCCGTGCAGGTCCAGTCCGGAACGAACCATGTTGAAGGGGGGCCGACAGGCCTGGGGGATGCCGGCGGCGGCCGTGCTGTTGGCAATGTGCCGGTACTTGAACGTAATGCGCTCCGCCTCCAGGGTCCGGATCACCTCCGCCAGACTCTGGTACTGCCGGGCCGTCAGATTGTCCTGCAAACCCGCCGCCGCAAAGTGAGAATAGATGCCCTCTACCTCCAGCCCGGGCAACGCCACGATGCGCCGGATGCTCTGGACAGCCTCGCCCACCGGAATGCCAACCCGACCCATGCCCGTATCAATCTTGACATGCACCAGACAGCGCTTGCCCGCCGCCACGGCCAGAGCGCTCATGGCCTCGGCCGTGGCCAGATCGGGAACCGTGCCGGTCAAACCGTGGGACACAATCAGGGCAATCTCCCCGGGAATCGGGGCGCCAAGAATGAGCACGGGCACGCCAAGGCTCTCCAGCTCCAGCGCCTCGCACAGACAGGAAACGGCCAGGTAGCGCGCCCCCGCCTCCTTGAACATGCGCCCCGCCTCCAGCGCCCCGAGCCCGTAGCCGTCGGCCTTTAGAACCGGCATGACCAATGCGGGCGAAACCGCCGCCTGCAAGGCGCGGAAATTGCCCCGCCAGGCACCGGTATCAAACTCGGCCCAGACACGGTCCGGCTGACTCGTCATTGGCTCTTCACTCCCCAGTCCAGGTTGGTTTTTCTCACATTCTCGCGGCTAACTGGTGGACCCCCAAATTAATGCCCGGACATCCATTTTTCATGCCGAAAGTCGGAAAATAAGCGGCATTATAGCGGGGCGACCACCGAAGCGATCCACAGGCTGGCCGGGGCGTCGCCTCAGGCCGGGACATACCGGCCAAACTGGCGGAACACGCCGCCCCCCAAGTTTCCCAATTTCGTCACATCCGCTTGATTCACCGCCGCTTCGTGCTCAAATATAGCCATGTCCATTATCGAAAAATATCAACTGGGGTCTGACCGCCTGGATTTCAACTTCACCCAAATGTACCAGGGGCCGGTCCCCTCCTACGGCACCCGAAACAATGCTTTCTCGGTAGACTGCACGCTTTGGCTGACCCGGACCGGAACCGTCAGACTCCAAACCCCGACCGGACACCATGAGATCGGGCCGGACACCTGGGTGCTCCTGACCCCCGGATTCAGGCGAAACCAGGTTTTCAGCCCTGGAAGCCAGATTCTGTCACTGCACTTTTCCCTGGCCTACGGTCCCACCAGCCAGCTGGTCGCCCCCAAGGCGCTTCACCTCTTTCCAAGGCATCAGCTGAGTGAACTCGAGCGGGTTTCCCTGGACCTTCTCCATTGCTGCACCCTCAATCCGTCCCCAGGGTTCATGCAGGTAGTCGCTTTCGACCAGCTGTCCCGCCAGTGGCTTTCGACTTTCTGCACGCTCATGCTCGAGCGCAAAATCCTGAACCCCGAGCAAGTCGCGCCCGACCCTCGCATCGTCAAGGCACTGGACTACCTGAACTCCATCGCCTTCCAAGGCCGCCTTCCGTACGAGCGCCTGCAAGCCATCTGTTCACTGAGCCGAATCCAGATCGACCGCCTCTTCGTCAAGACCCTGGGCCTTACCCCCAAGCAGTATTTCGACCGAATCGTGCTTGGCAAGGCCTGCAGCCGACTGACCCTCAGCCGACTGCCCTGCAAAAGCATCGGCTATGAACTGGGATTCGCCACCATGCCGCACTTCTCCGTATGGTTCAAGAAGCAGACCGGCATGAGTCCAAACGAATTCCGGGCCCAGCCATTTCAATAGACAGGCAACCGGAGCGACCGGCACCCGAGCAATGTCTTGCCTTGCCATTTCCAGCCGTGGCTTGAACGGCTATAGTATGGGCTTTTTTTCCAGCGACAGGTTAACGGTGCGGCCGGGATGACGAGTCATGAAAGATAAGATTGCAGTTCTGGACTTTGGCGGGCAATACGCCCATCTGATCGCAAACCGGGTGCGCCGCCTCGGAGTCTTCACCGAAATCCACTCCCCCACCGAGCCGGCCCAGTCCTTTGCCGACTGCAGGGGAATCATCTTCTCCGGCGGCCCCTCCAGCGTCTATGCTCCGGACTGTCCTGAGTTCAACGACCAGCTGCTGGGCGTGCCCGTCCCCAAACTTGGCATCTGCTACGGCCACCAGCTGATCAACCAGCGCCTGGGCGGCACGGTCACCCCGGGCAAGGTCAAGGAATACGGCATTTCCACCCTTAAACTGAGCGAGCCCGAACATCCGCTGCTCAAAGGCCTGCCGGCCGAGTCGGCCATGTGGATGAGCCATGGGGACAAGGTCAGCCAGCCCGCCCCCGGCTTTCGGACCATCGCCTTCACCGACGACTGCGAGCAGGCCGCCGTGGCCGACGACGCCAATCAAACCTACGGCATCCAGTTCCACCCCGAAGTCACCCATTCCCGGTACGGCAACCGGCTGCTGGAAAACTTCATCGACATCTGCCAGTGCCAGAAAACCTGGAACACCGCCTCCTATCTGGCCGAACTCCAGCAGAGGATCAAGCAGCAGGTCGGCCAGAAAAATGTCTTTCTGCTGGTCTCCGGCGGGGTCGACTCCACGGTGGCCTTCGTGCTGCTCAACAAGATCTTGGGCAAGGACCGGGTCTTCGGCCTGCACATCGACAACGGCCTCATGCGCCTCAACGAGAGCCAGGCCGTGGAGGCCTTTCTGGCCCGCGAGCACATGGACAATCTGAAGGTGGCCGATGCCGCCGACCTGTTTCTGAACAATTTGGCCGGAGTTACCGTACCCGAGCAGAAGCGAACCATCATCGGCGACACCTTCCTGGACGTCAAGGACGACGAGATCGTCAAGCTAAACCTGGATCCCGACCACTGGCTTCTAGCCCAGGGAACCATTTACCCGGACACCATCGAAAGCGGCGGCACCAAGCATGCCGACGTGATCAAGACTCACCACAACCGAGTGGCGGCCATCGTGGATTTGCTCGAGCAAGGCAAAATCATCGAGCCCCTGGCCGACCTCTACAAGGACGAAGTCCGCGCCCTAGGCGAGGAGCTGGGCATCCCCAAACCGCTGATCTGGCGGCACCCCTTCCCGGGACCGGGGCTGGGCGTGCGCCTGTTGTGCAACGACAGCCAGGACGGCTTTCCGGGCCAGGACCCCGAGCTGGACGCGTTCCTGGCCGAAAAGAAAATTGCCGGCCGGATCCTGCCCATCAAGAGCGTTGGCGTGCAGGGCGATGCCCGCACCTACGCCCACCCCTTCGTCCTGCAGACCCCCATGCCCTGGAAACCGTGCGAGGCCATCAGCACCACCATCACCAACCGCTTCAACACCGTCAACCGGGTGGTCTACCAGGCTGGACCGGCGCGGCCTCTGGACTTCCAGGTCATCAAACAGTTCTGCAGCCGCGAGCCCCTGGACACCCTCCGCCATGTCGACGAGATCTGCACATGTTTCCTGCGCGAGCACGGCATCTACGACGAAATCTGGCAGATGCCCGTGGTCCTGCTGCCGCTGACCGCCGAAGGCAAACCGGTAATCGTCATCCGACCCGTCTGCTCCAGCGAGGCCATGACCGCCAATTTCTACGAAATGGACCAAGGGCTGCTGGCCAAGCTCTGGGAGCAACTGGCCGACCACGGCGTCGGCGCCCTGCTCTACGACATCACCCACAAGCCCCCGGCCACCATCGAGTGGGAATAGGGCGACTGGCCGCGGGCGGACGGCATGCTCCAACCGCCCACTTCCGCGCCTCTTCTGGCAAAGCGGCGCATGCCCCTTATCTTACCACACTTTGGCAATGCGAAACCCGTAACGCGCTCCACCGCGCATGCGTATTTCAGGGAACAATGGCCGGTTTTACAGAACAAACTCCCCATCCCCCTTACCCAACCGGGATCCCAACGGTGGCCATTGCCGGACTGGGTCTGCTCGGAGCCTCGCTGGCGCTGGCCTTGCGGAATTCCGGCCAGAACATCCGGGTGCTGGGATGCGCGCGCCGGGAGGAGACCGTGGCTCAAGCCCTGACTGCCGGCGTGGTCGAGGAAGCCAGCACGGATCCCCAGGAGATATTGCCGCAAGCCGACCTGACGGTCATCTGCATGCCCATCGAGGCCAGCATCGATTTCGCGGTGGCCAACCAGGCCCTGTGGCGGCCGGGAGCGGTCGTGACCGACGTGGGCAGCATCAAAACGGACATCGTCGGGGCGATCCGGCCGGTGCTGCTGGGCCGGGGCATTCAGTTTGTGGGCAGCCATCCAATGGCCGGCTCCGAAAAATCCGGCCTGGCCCATGCCGACTCCGAGATGTACCGGGGGGCGGTGGTCTTTGTAACCCCCCATGATCAAGACCCCCCCGAGGCCATTGCCCTGGTTCGAAATTTTTGGGAAAGCCTCCACAGCCGCGTGGTCCAGCTGGACACCGAAACCCACGACGCCCTCGTGGCCCGGACCAGCCATCTGATCCACTTGATCGCCGGCGCGGCCGTAAACGTGACCCTGGATCATCCCAACGCCAACCTGGGCACCGCCAGCGGCTTCCGGGACTTCTCCCGGATCGCCGCCGGCTCCGCCGGCATGTGGCGAGAAATCATCTGCCACAACCGCGACCATGTATTGGAAGCCCTGGACGAGATCACCGCCGAACTGGGGAACATCCGGCAGCTGCTGGACCACAAAGACTGGGATCGCCTGGAGCAACACCTTCAAGAGGCCGGCCAGAAGCGCCGCAACTGGTACCGCAACTGGCTGCACGAGC
>JBFJXC010000089.1:0-10811 GCA_041623325.1 Lentisphaeria bacterium
CACGTCCCAGTGTTCGACCAGGTCGCCAACTCGGCCCGCCTCGTCGGCGATGTGGGCCAGCAGGGCCGCGTTCAATTCGACGGGTGAGGCCTTCTGGAGTTGGGGGCGGTTGACCGTCCGCGTCTTGCGCCAACTGGGCCAGATCAGGCAGTGTCCCCGCGCCCGCAGGCCATTTTCCCGGAGCCATTCCAGAGCCTTGAGCGCCCTGTCCGGATCGCGTTCCCAGTTTCCCCATTTGAGGTCGTTGCCAAGGGTGACCGTATTGAACAGCTCCTTCAGGGTTTGGTGATAGTGGGTATTGTCGGTATTGAGCAAGGTTTCGGCATGGGTGGCGGTCCCCCACATAAAGTCGCTCTGGAGCATGGCCACGCGCAAGGTCGCGTTGGGCAGGGGCTCGCCCTTGGCGTTGGTCACGAGCACATCCAGGTCGCCTTTCCGATGTCGGTCGATGTCTCTTTGGGCCTGCCGGCGCCAGGGGGCGTCGGACTCCATGCCTTCCCAGCCTATTTTCATGGTGGGCAGCCACGCCTGCGAATCAGCCATTTTGCGCACACTAAGGCCCGCAATCTCGAAGGTCTGGGTGTAGAAACCCAGCGAGAACACCATTTCCACGTCGCCGGCGTCCAGATCGGTCGGGGCATGGTCGGAGAAAAAGTATCGGGTCCATTCGGATCCCCCCCAGGCGTTTTTGGCCGCGAGGCGGTCCCAGTCCGGCTTGTTCTTCTGGATGCGGAAGAAGGTCTGCGCTTCCCCGCTCTCGGTCCGGGCCTCGACGGTGCGCATGTAGAAGGAAACAAAATAGAGTTCCCCTTTCTGAATGGCCTTGGGGAATGGGATGGAGAATTGCACGTTGTAGTGCATGGGGTAAGTCATAGCGCTGTTCAGACGGACGGCATGGGTCTTGAGCCCGGCGATGGCGGTCTCGAAAAAGACTGCCCGATTACGGTCGAGGTCCCGGCCGTTGACGCGGCCAGCCCGGATTTGTTCCGGACCCACGACGACCGTGTGGGGCAGGGCCGCCAGTTGCGTCTCGACAGAGTCGGCATCCTGGACGGCTCCTGCCACGGCCAGCCCGGCCGCAACCAATGGGACGATACACCTGGGAAGCGTGGCGAAGGACATCGATGCTCCTAATGCATTCAATACGGTTGAGAAAAGGTACGTACCGGACGGGCCAGACGCGGTCTACCGGGCGGAGCGGTAGAAATAGTCCACGTCACCCTGCAACCCGGTAGCCAGTTTCCCCTGCCGTTCCGTGGACACATGGAAATCCGCCCAGACCACATTCAAGCTACCCTCATGCCGATTGCCAATACGCGACACGCCGTAGCTGCCCGGATAGATATAATGGACTTCCCAGTTGAAGTCGCCGATGTCGCTGGTATCCCCGGCGAAGACGGATTCGGACGGTTTGGTCACCGTGTTCGCCTTGATGTGCGCGGTCCGGCCGAAATAGACTCGGTTCCAGCCGTACCCCTGGTACCAGGCCCGGTAGGATGTGCCCCAGTTCGGCATGATCTTGAAGGAGGGACACTCGAACACGCCGCCACGGTAGACAACGCTGTAGCCGTCGCTGCCGGTCTTGCCAATCACATACTGGCCAATTTCGTGTTTCCAGGTGATTGAATCGCCTCCGGATTTGGGGAACCAGCCATCGAAGTCGTCCAGATACATGGCCGTGCCCGTGCCGATCTGTTTGAGATTGGCCATACAGCTGATTGAGTTGGCCTTGGCCTTGGCTTGTTGCAACGCCGGCAACAGCATGGCCGCCAGAATGGCGATGATGGCAATCACGACCAAAAGCTCGATGAGGGTGAAGTGTTTCCGGTTCTGCATATCCTGTTTCCTTCTGCTGGGGTGGGGGTTGACTAAACAACAACTAGAGCGAACAAGGAGCGACGGTGTTGCCGACGATGAAGCGGGGCTGCAGGATGGTTCTGCTAGCGGCAGGGCTCCTGCCGGCCGCCAAGTCGTCGAACAGCTCGACAGCGGCCGTTGCCAGCCGCTGCATGTCGTCTTCGATCCGGGTCAGGTCGAAGCCGAAACATTCGGAAATCAGTTGGGTGTAGGACGAATAGGCGACCACGGACACATCCTCCGGAATCCCGAGCCCTTGCCGCTGCAGGTGGCGAATCGCGCCGATCAGCATATCATTTCCGTATGCCAGCAGGGCCGAGAAGGCACCGCCCCGTTCCTGAATCTCCCGCATGCCCCGAACTCCGGTCATTCCAGGTTCCTCCGCAGCAAAAATTAAGTCGTCGTTGATTGGAACGCCGGCTTCCTGATGGGCCAGTACGTAACCATTGAAACGCTCCTGGTAGGAGGGCGCGTGCAGCTGTTGGTCGAGATAGGCAATATTCCGATGGCCGATATCCAGAAGGTGCCCCACCGCGTTTCTGACAGCAGTGGTATGGTCCATGTCCACGTAAGGAAGCAGGTCCACATCGTTTGCCTTGCCCACCGAAACAACGGGGACTTGATCCTGCAGTAGCGGGGCGATCTCGTCGGCCTTGACGGTGAAGCCCGCTAGAATGACGCCATGCTTGGCCTGATCCCGAAACTGGTCCGAACGGAGCAGCTCGTAAGGCGAGTCGCCGGCGAACAAGTCCAGGCAAACCGTGGCGTTCTGGTTGGAGAGCGCGTTGTGCACGCCGCATAGAATGTCGTTGATGAACGGATCGGCGCCACCGTGGCTGTAGGTGTCGCGGCAGACCAGGCGAATCACTTTCAGATCGGTCGCCGCGGGTTTGGGAGAGATGGAAACGACGAACGTTCCCTTGCCCTGAATGCGCTCGCAATACCCCTCGTTGACCAAACTCGACACGGCCTCCCGTACTGTGTTCTTGCTGATGCCGAGATCGCGCGAGAGAACGTTGTCCGATGCCATGCGACTGCCGACATCGTATTTTCCCGACCGCAAATCGGCCAACAAGATCTCTCGGACTTGGTCGCTTTTTGTTTTGACGGTTAAGCCTGCCATGACGCTCTCAGGTTGGTGGTTTGGTTATCCTACAACCAAAAGCTAGTACCTTATCGACGTGTGTCAACAGGGCATTCAAAAAAAACCGCCCGCGCCCGGCGCCCTGGCCGACCACATGGGCGCAACCAGCTACGCCCTGATCCTTAAAGGTCATCGATTCGAATGATGAGTCCACCCTAAAAAAGGCGGGTTTGTCCAAAATGGACAACTTGTCCCGAACTTTGTCTCGAGCGTCATCGCATTTCGTGCTCAGTTTGTTCTTGGATATTGGTTCGGGACAAGGTTTCGACTTTTTAGAGCAGACTCATAATTTAGCGTTCATGCATTTAGCATGTTGTTCGTAGGAATGGCGTCTTACTTCACAGTTCCACTGAGCATCGGGGAGAAAGACGAGGATTTCGAAGGGGCCTTGTTCCACAGTGCGGGGGGACGTATTAATGAAGGGCGGTGTCGACGACGTCCAAGTCCAAAATCCGGGCAAAGCCGTTAGGAGGATGGATGGTTTGGCGGCATCGGCCACGAGGCCATTTGTTTTACGGGGGCAATGAACTATGATTAGCTGGAAGGTTTGCCGTTACTTAAGTAACCCATTTGGTCGACTCCGCCTCCAGGTGAGGCGGCCCCCCCAGGAGGTATCTGATGGGAAAGCTACGTAGGCGCCTCGCGCGCTCCTGGTTTACTCTCGCCTTGGCATTTACTGCCGCCCTTGCCTCCCTGCCTGCCCGTTGTGGCGGTTTCGATGAATGGACTTCCAGCCAGCTCTGGTCGTTTTCAGTGGATATTCACGCCGTCCACTGGGTTGCCGGTCAGGGCTGGTTTCTGGCCGGCGAGGGGCAGGGCACGTATTCTGAGGACCTGCAGAGTTGGTATGGGCTTGTCCTGAAATCGCCCAACGGCATCGCGCCTTGGGCCGATCTGGGCCCAACCTACACCGAGCAGCTTGCCTGGGAAGACGAGCCTGGCGAGTATCGGGCCGGACTGGTCAGTGCCCTGGCCAGCGATGGCGACCGTCTGGTCGCCGTTGGCAACGACCGGCATTTCGCCATAGGCTTGAACGCCCCCGGGACCTGGAGCCTGACTGGCAAGTACGCCTTCTGGGGCGGGGACATCGTCCGCGGTACCGACCGGTTTGTCGCCATCGACTATTGGCAGGGTGCGCTGCACACATCCGTGAACGGCATGGCCTGGTTCGCCGATGAGGACTGGGACGGCGAGGATGACACCCCGGGCGATGGCAACGACTACACGGGCTTCAACACCATGACGCTCGACCCGGCAATGGGGCGTCAAGTTGCCTTGCCTTGGCACTACGGGATGGACTACCCGGTTGGCATCTGCCATGATGGTCAGCGCTACATGGCCGTGGGCGGGTTCGGGGCCATCGCAACATCGACCGATGGAACCACTTGGACCCGCGTCCGCCCAGACCGCTTCGACCGGAAGCGGCTTTTCGATGTGGTCGCCAAGGACGGTGTCTTCGTCGCGGTCGGGGAAAACGGTCAGATTCTGCGTTCGGACGATGAGGGAGGGTCATGGGAACTGAGTTCTTCAGCAACCACTGAACATCTGTTTTCGGTCGCTGCCGGCGGAACATGGTTTGCGGCGGTCGGGGCAAACGGCGCGCTCGTGGTCAGCCACGATGGGATCACTTGGACTGCGCTCGACATCGGCGCCAATGGGTCGGACCTGACGGCCATTGGCTATGGGGATGGCCGTTTTCTGATCGCAAGTGCGTCCGGGCGAGCCTATCTGTCAGGTCCTGAACCACTGCCGGTGAGCGTACAAGTCTTTCCTCCGGGCGCAGGTACCACGAATTTTACCGGCCAGACCATCGTGCCGGTGGCGAAAGGCAGTTCCCTGCAGCTGTCGGCCACGCCGGCCACCGGCTATCGGTTCGCGGGCTGGACCGGGCACGTTCAGAGTTCGGCCGCGGAGATCTCCGCCACCGTCAACGCTGCCACCGCGCTGACCGCCAACTTTGTGTCGGTCACCCCCACTGCTGTCGCCTTCCGCGAAGGACCCGAGATGAAGCAGCCGCGTATGGGGCACCGGGCCGTGGCGCTGGCCGATGGACGGGTGCTGGTCTTCGGCGGCCACACTACCGCTTTCACGCGCAGTGCAACCATGGAGCAAACCGACGCGGGACGCAATCAGTTCGCCAGTGTCGACCTTCCCGTCCCGAGCGACGGGGCGGCGCTGGCGGTGCTGGCCGATGGACGCATCCTGCTGGCTGGCGGGGCCAGCGACGATCTGGGCATCGCCCCGGGCATTTCCGACGCGCTTGTGGTCGATGTCTCCACGGGGCTTGCGGTCGAATCTACCACCGGCACCATGGTGCACCCGCGCATGAATGCGCGGGCGGCACGCCTGCTCAGCGATTGCGTGCTGATCGTCGGGGGCTGGTTTGATTTCACCAGCTCGACCTATCCGGAACTGTTCGACCCCACCGCCGGCACATTCAGCCAGACCGGCGCACTTGGCCAGCCTCGCTCGGAACCGCTGGTTATCCCCACGGCAGACGGCGGCGCGGTGGTCGCTGGAGGCACGGCTGCCGGGGGTGGCTATGCCACAGCGGTCGAATACTACTCGAGCATCACCAAGAGTTTCACTACCGTGGAGGACTCTCTGTTCGGCGATGGCGAACCCTGGGTGCTGGTCACCGACCTGGCGGGCGACGTCCAGGCCCACCGGCGGCCCGACGGGAGCTATGTATTCAGTGCTTGGCATCGCGTCACCCTGCAAGTCGCTCTGGCCCTTTTCGACCCGGAGTCCGGCTCCTTCGCGCGAGTCGAGCTGTTCCCGGAACTCAAGCTTCAGGGCGGGCGGGTTCTCCCGCCAGTGCTGGCCAGCGGCACCGGGCAGGTCATGCTGCTCACCGCCTCCACCCCGATGGATGTTCCGGACAGCTGCTTGCTCCTTCACATCGTGGACCCCGCCAGCGGAAGCTGGAGTTCGCCGACCGCCCCGGTCACCATCGCCGGCTATGTGCCCAACGCGGCCACCTTGCTGGGCGTCGACAGAATCGGCTCCACCGAACTGATGCTCATCGGCGGCAGTTCAACCGTGGGGCAGACTACCAACTTCACCCCGGTGGCACGGACGTTCTTCTTCACTCCCCGCCGCCAAGCGAACATGGATGATCCCATGTGCGTGGCGATTGATTTCCATGGTTTTCGGCACGGTGCCAGCAACAACCTTATGGTGCGCGCGGAAGACGGCACGCTGCACACCACGTATACGCGTGCGGTCAATGCAGAAGCCACTGGCGACTGGTTCTGCTTCGTACGCAGCCGCTCCCCCGACGGCGACTGGGGCGGGGAAGTCCGCACCGAACACTTCCCGGATTCCTGCCAGGCCAACAGCCTGGTCCTGGACAGCTCCCAGACGCTTCACCAGGGATTGACCTTCAACGTCGGCGCCTTCCACACCACCTCGACCAACGGCGGCGCCAGCTGGAAGACGCCAACGGCCCTCCGCGACGGGGGGTGGGGCAAGTTCGACTATGCGCCCCAGCTGGCCCTGTACCAAGACAAACTCCAGACGGTTTTCTCAAGCTGCTTCGGCTGGTATGATTATCCTTCCAATCTGGTGTACCGGACCTGGCTTGGAGCATCCCGGGGCTGGGGGACGGAAGTCATGCTGACCGATGTGCCCAATGTCGACGCCTTGGAGCGTGGTGCGGAGCATCCTCGCTTCCAGATCGGTCCCGACGGCACCGGACACGTGCTCTACGAGCTGTCCACCACCACCGCACCGCCCCAGATGCAGCTGATTACCATCACCCCCGCCGGCGACATCCTTGATCGAGGGGTGATCTCCAATCCCGGTCGCTATGCCAAGGGCGGGGACCTGGCCATGGATCCCGACGGCAATGCCCATCTCGTCTGGCTGGAAGCGGACGCCGCCGACGGGGCGTATGCAGCCCACTACCGCTGCTACCAGGCCGATGGCTTGCTCACCCCCGCCGTGTCCGTCACCGCGACCAGCGAACCCTCGGCGCTGTCCGTGACCGTGGCGGCCTATCCGGGCAGGCGCACCCTGATCGCCTACGATCTGGCGGCCGCAGAGCCGGGCGCCGCTTCCCACGGCGGCGTCTTCGTGCGCAAGCTCACGGACACCACGTTTTCGGCCCCGCTGCAGGTGGGCAGCACCTTGGACGCCCACTCCCCGGGACTGCGCGCCGGCTGGAACATGCCTCACCCCAACACCATTGACATCTGCTGGGTCGAGGTCTATCCCTGGGGCAGCCAATTGCTTCATTCCGAAATGAACTGGGCCAGCATGGACGCCCCCGAGCAAGGCCAACTGACGATCACCTCCAGCGTGCCGGACGCCACCTTCACCCTGAACGGTCCGGTTTCCGGCATCTACACACTGAATAGCGGCGTCTGGACGGACAGCCAGCTGCCCGCAGGCCGCTACACCATCAACTGGCATCCCGTGGACGGCCAGCAAGTGCCCCCTGCCCAAACCGTCGACATCGCCGGCAACAGCTCCTCCAGCACCATCGGTGCCTATATGCAGGACGGACGGTTCCGCATCCGCTTCGCCACGGCCCCCACCGGCGCCGGCCAAGTTCATACCCTGCCTGATGGCGAGCGGCTTCTCGATGGCGACCGCGCCTACGATCCAGCCGAGATGCCATACGGCACCGTCACCATGCAGGCCGTGCCCGCCGAGGGCATGGCCTTCACCAGGTGGAGCTATGTGAACGACCTCGGTATGGGAACCTTCACTCAGAATCCATTGCAGCTGGTCGTCGACCGCGACTTCACCGTCACGGCGGAATTCGAGCCCGGCGGCCCCTTTCGCATCACGACTGCCTATGAAGGCAGTGGCACGATTACCCCATCGGTCACTCTGGCAGCCGGCACCTCCTTCACCTGCATGATCCAGCCCGCCGCAGGAGAACCCCTCTCGGATGTCCTGGTCGACGGTGTGTCTCAGGGAGCGGTTACCACGTTGACGCTGGACGGACTGGATCGCGACCATGAGATCCGGGCACTGGCTGAACCACAGGCGACCAGCATCACGGTTGTCCGGCATCCCGAGGAAGGCGGTACCGTGACCGCAAGCCCAACGACATATGGTCTCGGGGACACGGTTACGCTCACAGCCACACCGGCGGAAGGCTTCCGGTTCACCGGCTGGAGTGGCGATGCCACCGGCGCCGCCACAGTTGTAAACCTGCCTCTCACCGGGCATCATGCCCTCACTGCCGGATTTGCTCTGAAACCTGTCTTGGCTGGCGATGCCAATGCCGATGGCAGTGTCACGCTGGAAGATGCCGTGCTCGCCCGCCGCATGTATGCGGGGACCGCTCCGGTGGATATGGTGCGAGCGGATTTGGATGGCGACGAGACGCTCGGGCCTGCGGATATCGCCGGCATTCTGCAATGCAGCCTGGGGGCTGGCGCTTCGGACAGCCGGCTGGTCAGCCCGGGGCAGGCGACCACCTTGGCGGGCGGCGTCATCGTAAGCCTGCCCGGCACCTGGCCGGCGTCCGCCACGCAGGTCACGGTCACCGGGCTTGCCTCCGCAGCGCTTCCTCCGTTGCCGTCCCCATTCGAGCGCGCTTCAGCTACCTACCACATTCAGGTGGGTGCGGCCAGTACGGCGCCTGCTGAATTCGGTCTGGGCCTGCCGGCACCCGAGTCAGGAACGCTGCAATTGCTGTATCTGGATCCGGCGGAAAACGCCTGGGTTCCGGTCCCGACCGAAGCGCAATCGCCAACCCGGTCCGCCCCTGCCCGGGGCGCATCGCGCAGCGACACGGTGATCCGCGGTAGCGGCCTGGCCCCGGGCAGCTACTGCCTGGGCAAGCTGCCTCCGGCCAAACTGGCGGCAAAGCTGGACCGCCAGGCGGGTTAGGTCAGTCTCGGAGGTCCAGCACTACCTTGCAGGCCTGCCCCTGGGTGATTGCCTCGAACCCCTTTGCGTAGTCCCGAAATGGCAGCCGGTGCGAGATCACCGGGCTGACGTCGAGGCCAGATTCCAGCATCGCCAGCATCTTGTGCCAGGTCTCGTACATCTTCCGGCCGTAGATGCCCTCGAAGGTGATGCCCTTGAAGATCGCGGTGTTGAGGTCGACCTCGGGCTTCTTGCCGAAGAGGCCCAGCAGCGCTACCTTAGCGCCGCAGATCACCGACTGGATCATCGAGTCGAGCGCAGGGCCCGCGCCCGACATCTCGAGCCCGACATCGAATCCCTCCTTCATTCCGAGGTCGCGCATGACGTCGTTCAGGTCCTCGCGGTCGGCACGCACGCCGCGGGTCGCGCCCATCCGCTCGGCCAGCGCCAGGCGCTCGTCGTTGAGGTCGGTCACCACGATGTGCCGGGCGCCAGCGTGTCGGCAGACCGCCGCGGCCATCAGTCCGATCGGCCCGGCGCCGGTGATCAGAACGTCCTCGCCAACCAGATCGAAAGCCAGCGCGGTGTGGACCGCATTACCGAGCGGATCCAGGATCGCCCCGATCTCGTCGGGGATTTTGTCCGGCACGGGTCGCACATTCGCCTCGGGGATCACCACGTATTCGGCGAACGCGCCCGGGCGGTTGACGCCCACGCCCTTGGTTCTGGCGCAGATATGGGCCCGGCCCGAGAGACAGTTCCGGCAATGGCCGCAGGGAATGTGTCCTTCGCCCGAGACCCGCTCACCCGGCTTCACCTCGGTCACTTCCGGGCCCACCGTCTCGACAACGCCGACATATTCATGGCCGACGACCAGCGGCACCGGCACCGTTCTCTGGGCCCAGTCGTCCCATTTCCAGATGTGCATGTCGGTGCCGCAGATCGACGCCATGCGGACCCTGATCAGCACGTCCTCGGGGCCGAATTCCGGCTTCGGCACGTCCTGCATGACCAGGCCGGGAGCGGACTCGGCTTTGACCAGAGCTTTCATCACGCGTCATCCATCCAAAGGTCAGTGCTGAGGTATTTCAGCCCCGAATCGCAGATTATCACGGCCACCGTGCCACCCCGGACCGGACCAGCCAGAAGCTGCATCGCCGCCGCCACGTTGGCGCCGGCCGAGAAGCCAGCGAAGATGCCTTCCTCTCGCGCCAGCCTGCGGGAAACTCCGCGTGCCTCGGCGCCCGAGACCCTCAGGCATCCGGCCAGATCGACGCCAGCCAGATGTGTCAGGTCGGGCATCAGGTAGCCGCCGCCCTGGATCGGGTGATCCGGCTTCGAGATGTCGCCGCCGGCCAGCGCCTCGGCCCCTTCGGGCTCCACCGCATAGCATTTCACCTGGGGCGCTTTGGCGCGGAAAAATTCCGTGCATCCGGCGAGCGTGCCGGCTGATCCGGCGAAGTCGCAGAATGCGTCGATCGCGCCGCCCGACTGCAGCCAGATCTCCGGCCCGGTGCCGTCGCGATGAGCCTCAGGGTTGCCCGCGCGCAGGAATTGGTCGGCCCGGAAGGCGCCGCGCTCGGCGGTGATCCGCTTTGCTGCCTCCTCGACCAGGGCTAGGTCGGCGCCTGAGACCTCGCCTGGGCGCGAGCCCGGCCCCTGGTTCACCAGCACCACTTCCGCCCCCAGCGCCCGCATCATCCGGGCCCGCTCGGCCGAGTTGCCCTTGGACATGACCGCGACGAACGGATACCCCTTGACTGTGCAGATGATCGACAGCCCAGTGCCCATATTCCCAGAGGTCAGCTCGACCACGCACTGACCGGGCTTCAGCTCTCCTGATTTCTCAGCATTCTCGACGATCCGCTTGGCAGCACGGTCTTTTTTCGAGAATCCGGGCAGCAGATAATCGAGCTTGGCGAGGATCCGCCCCTCGACCCCCCTAGTGATCCGGTCGAGCGCCACCAGCGGCGTCGCCCCC
>JBFJXC010000090.1:0-10787 GCA_041623325.1 Lentisphaeria bacterium
CCTGCCGCGCTCCAGTCAGCACAACTAAGCGCCCCCTGCTCTTTTTCTGCAATTGCTCAAGTTGGACTTCAATTGGCCGGGCATACTATTTCATGATCTCAACACTCCTGCTCCATCGCCACAACTGGGCGATCTCCCACCCGAAGCTTCCTATGAAAGGCGTATTTTTCAAATAAACATTTAAACTTATGGCGTATAATTTAAAAAATCGGCAGGGTAAGAACGCCATGGGGATCGTCAGTTCGAGAAACAGAACGGTTATCTGACAACCAATGGGGCAGGTGACCAGCAACAGCCGTTACGAATGCCACCCCCTGACCAGCAAAGGAGAGGACAAGGAAATCCCGCTGATCTTCGACGGCATATGAGTCAGCGTGGACGAGATGATCTGGGGCAAGAGCGGCAACTTCATGATGGCTCTGCTGATCTGCCAAGACGAGTGGAGTGGTCCCTGATGACCTGGCTGTACCAACTGCAGCAGCGCAGCGGCACGGGCGCGATGATGGCCTTCCTGCTGGTGGCCGCCATCCCCCACCTTCCTGATCTTCAGCCTCTGCCAGAGCATCATCATGCGCGTCATCGTGGTTACCCGCCGAGCCACTTCATGACCTATTTATAGAACGAAGGCACGAAGAGGACCAACACCGTGTAAAGCTCCAGCCGGCCCAGAAGCATGGCGAAGGAGAGCAGGATCTTTGCCGGGGGTTGCATCCAGGCATAGGTGCAGGTGGGGCCCACCTTGACCAAGCCGGGACCGATGTTGCCCAAAGCGGCGATGGAGGCAGTGCACGCCGTGGTGATATCATCCACTCCCAACAGACAGAGAGCCAGGCTGAACACCACGAAAACCCCGACGAAGATGCAGGCGAAGGTCAAGGTTTTGTGAAGCACATCCTCGGTGATGCGCTGATTGCTCAAGCGCACATTGGAGATGGACCTCCGGAAAAAACAGCGTTCGACTTGGGACAGGCTGTACTTCAGGACCAAGACGATGCGGCTGCACTTCATGCCGCCGCCTGTGGAGCCTGCGCAGCCGCCAATGAACATCAACATGACCAGCAGCAAGGTGCAGTACGCGGGCCATAGATTGAAATCCGCCGTGGCAAATCCGGTCGTGGTCAGGATGGAGGTCACCTGAAAGAAGGAATAGCGGAAGGCCTCCCCAAAACCCACATTGGCCACTTCCTTGCCGGCGGTGGTGGCAATGGTTCCTCCCATCAAGGAAAACGCCATGGTCAGGGTGGCCAGAGCCGTCACCATCAGATAGAAGCGAAATTCCTCGTCCCTCCAGTAGATCAGGGGGGCCCCGCGCAAGGCCCGGAAGTGCAGCACAAAGTTGGCGCCGGCCAAGAACATGAAAATGCTGATCACATAGTCGATGTAGGCGCTGTCGAAACCGGCCACACTGGCCTGACTGGTTGAGAACCCGCCCGTGGCCATGGTTCCACACGTGTGGCACCAGGCCTCAAAAAGCGACATGCCGCCGAGCATCAACAGGCCCGTCTCCAGCAGCGACAGCAGCACATAGACGGCCCAGAGAATTTTGGCGGAGTCGGCAATTCGAGGGGTGAGCTGATCCTTGGTCGGGCCGGGCACTTCAGCCTGATAAAGCTGATGAGCGCCCAGTCCCAACGATGGCAGAATGGCCAGCGACAAGACCACGATGCCCATGCCGCCAAGCCAATGGGTCAGACTGCGCCAGTAGAGCAGTCCGGCGGGAAGATCCGCAATCCCCTGCTTCAGGGTGCTGCCATCGGCCAGGACCAGGGTGTTGTCCAGCACACTGGCCCCGGTGGTGGTAAAGCCGGACATGGTTTCGAAGAACGCATCGTACCAATGCATCTGGCTGACCAGAACAAAAGGCAAAGCCCCAAAGGCGGAAGCGAAAATCCATCCCAGGGTGACGATGGCAAAGCCTTCCCGGAATCGGAAATGGCCGCCCTTGCCCGTCAGCAACAGCCCGGCCCCGGCGACCAGCAGCGTGGTTGCGGAACAAACACCCAGCCGGGCGATGACCTCCGAACTGTCCCCCATCAGCCAGGAGACCCCAATGCTGCTGCCCATGGCCAGGGCAATCACCCCCAACAGCGCCGATATTGCCCGAAGAACCAAACGACCATTCATGCCTAGAAAAACCTTCTGTTTCCGAATAGCTTTTCGATCCTAGGCACATCCTGGGGCTGCATGATCATGGCGATTTTGTCAGCCGCCTGCAGAACTGTCCCGCCGGTGGCCGGCAGCAGATCCTCGCCCCGAAGCACCAGGGCCAGAACCCCTTTGCCGGGAGGAATGCACTCCGCAATGGTCCGGCCGCAGACCGAGGCCCCCCGCTGGACCTCGAACTCATAGACATACGCATGAGTCCGGTGCAGCAAGGCGTGGACCCTGGCCGTATCGCTGCTCAGCAGATTCAAGACCGCGTTGACCGCCACCAGGCGGGGACTGAATCCGCAGTCGATGGCGCTCATGGCCGGCACGATATCCATGTACTCGGCCTTGTTGGTCACGCAGATCACCTTGCGGGCGCCGCACTTCTTGGCCAGGACGCAACTGAGGATGTTGTCCTCGTCGTCGCCCAGCGTGCTGATATAGGCATCGCAATTGTCCAGACCGGCATCTTCCAGCACATCCTTTTCCGTGGCATCGCCATGGATCACCATGACTCGTTTGCCCAGCTGATCCATCAGCTTCCGGGCCGTGTCGATATCCTTTTCGATCACCCGGACCGTTTTGCCCGTCTCCAGCAAACCGGTGATCACCTTGTGCCCGACCCGGGTGGCCCCCGCGACCACGATCAATGAAAAAGGCCGCTGGGAAGGATCGGCCATGTCCAGCAAGATATTCGTTTCCTTGTTCTCCCCCGACACGTAGACTTCGTCGCCGCTATAAAAAACCGTGTCCCCCCCAGGGACAATCAGCTTCTGCTCGCGAATCAGCAGGCAGAAGCGAACCTTTTTCAACAGCTCTTTATCCGCAAAGTCCCGCAGCCTGGTATTGACCAACGGCGAATAAGCGGTGATCCGGAAGGCGCACATCTTGGCCGCCGCATGGGAAAAACTCAGTTTTTCCACCAGACTCTGATGCTCCAGCACAGCCAGGATGCGCGACACGCATTCCTCCTCGGGCAAAATAATGTCGTCAATGCCGGCGGTGGCGGGGGGGTAGCCATCCTCTTCCGAGAAAAAATGGGCCGATGACAAGCGGCAGATGGTCCTCTCGACCTGGTAGTGCTTGGCCAGCTGGCAGGCGAGGATGTTGGAGGCGTCGTTGCCGGTGACCGCAATCAGAAGACTGGCTTTGGCGATGCCGGCACTGCGCAAGACCTCCACATTGGCGCAGTCCCCCTGGATGGTCATAACATCGATGCGCTCGCGCAAACGCTCCAGATGACTGCCCGCCGCATCGACCACCACCACTTTGTTTTGCTTGTCACAGAGAGTCCAGGCCAGCTGGCGGCCCAGCTCACCAGCCCCTAAAATCACAATATTCATCGTTGAATTTCTTGCTATGGTCAATAAGCGGCGGGCAACGCGCCTTTCGTGAAGGCATGTAATCTTAATGCAAGAGTCGGGGGTTGCAAGACTGACGCAGCCCCGGCACCCCAGCCGGACGCCTGACAATCTGACGGCGTCTCAGGGCCGAGCGGCTATCAAGGCGTCCTCCCCCCCCGTGGCCCGTCCGGCGAGTAAGCCCCTGATCCGCAAGCCCATTCTTTGTCCGCAACGCCCGTCCCCCGGCTTTGGCGTGGGCCTTATTCGTGCTCCCTCAGCGAACCAACTCCCGAATGCGCGCGTCCAGGGCCTGCTGGTCGGCGGCGAAGGAGGCCAGCCCGGCCAGGGTCAGCAGCGTATCCACCGCCAGTTCGTTCCGGGCGATGCGCTCCTTCCAACTCTCGTGTTTGGGGATCTTGCCCTCCTCGACAAGCCTCTTCAACTCCGCGGCGGACAGCCTGGGGAACATGTCGGCACAGCCGCACTCGTGGGCCTGGGCAAGCAGCTCCTCCTCCGCATGGGGGGGCTTCTTCAGCAACCTGTCCGCCAGTCGTCTCACCTGCTCGTCGACGGTCCACAACTTCTGGATGCGGACTTCCTCGGGCCGCACCGACTCGTCCAAGGCCACCTCGTAGGTCGTGTCCCGCCGCAGCGCCCAGTTTCCGGACAGGGTCTGCCGGGCCTCCGCGGCCACTTTGGCTGGCATGGTCAGGACATTCACCCCTGCCAGGCTCACGACCTGCACGCCCGAGCGCATGCTGGCGGCAATCTGCCGGGTTGGCTCCAGCCGGCCGTAGGCCAGATAGGTCACCGACTGTTGGCTGGCCAGCGTGGTCTTCTCGCCTACAAACTCGCCACTGCCCAACCCGTTGTCGGCCACATACGAATTCAGGCGTCCCAGAAAAACATTCACAAAGGAAGGATGGGCAAAGGCCGTGGCCAGGTAGTTCTGGCGGGCACTGAAGCCCAGGGTGAAATTGACCGGTACGCCGTCGTCTCTCAGCTTGCGGGTGATGATCAAGCCCGCGGGGGTAAGCGGCACTTTAATGACAAAGCGGTCGGGGCAGATCTCATGAAGGCGATGGGCGTAGCTAAGCGACCCGTGAAAATCATGGGCCAGGTCCGTATGCAACTCGACGCTGACTTTGGCGCCAAACCGCTGGACCAGCCTCAGGGCGTGCCGCGCATTCAGAATGAAGCCGATCTCGACAACCCGCGTCGACTCGTCCAGGTCGGCCAGCATGCGTCCCGCCTGGCGGATCAGGTCATCGTAAATCCCCTTTTGGACCTCGCGGTTCAGCAGGGTGTTGTTGGTGGTTAACCCCCCGAACTGGGCCGTCCACAAGCCGGTGGCCTCCTCCAGGTCTCCGGTGTCGAGCCACAGTTCCGATCCCGCATCCAACAGGCCCTGCCAGAACGAATCCTCCCTGGCCTGGATGCGCTCCGCGTCCAGGTCGAGGCCGGACCTGACAAAATCGGCCACCTCGCGCTGCCGGGTGCCCGAGACCAGCTTGACGACCGGAGTTTTCAGTTTGGGTTTCATTGCCTCTCTCCTTCTGCATCCAAAAGACCACCGACTCGCCTTAATCCTTTAGATGCTCCCGGCCAGCCATTGTTTCAGCCAGGCAAGGTGGCCAACCGCGGCCCCACCGCCAGGGTTAGGCCGTGCAACGGCAACCAAACCAGCACTCCATTCCCCCACCACTCCAATTATTCAGTGCGGCAGACCCCGGCCCCAAACTGGACATTTGCGACAATTGGTGTAGTTTTCCTCACAATAGAGCAGACTGGCCAGGGGTCGTTCAAGATTTGCAGAAAGCAAGCGGGGGAAGTAGTATCTGTTATGAACAAGTCAAAGATCCTAATCGTTGACGACCATCCGATTGTCCGCCAAGGCATAAGCCAGCTGATCAACCAGGCACCTGATTTAATCGTGGCTGGCGAGGCCGATACCCCGCACAAGGCCCTCAAATGCCTCACTAGCATCGATCCCGATTTGGTGATGGTCGACATCTCCCTCGGGGATTGCAGCGGCATCGAGCTCCTCAAGGACCTCCGGATCCACCACCCCAAGCTTCCCGTGCTCGTCCTGTCCATGCACAGCGAGTCGCTCTACGCCGAGCGCGTGCTCAGGCTCGGGGCCCGAGGCTACATCATGAAAGACCAGGCCACGGACCTGCTAATCCAAGCCATCCGCCAAGTCCTGGCCGGAAAGGTCTACCTCAGCCCGGACATGTCCTCGCGCATGCTGGACCTGTTGGTGGACGGGCGAAGCGAACCGTGCGAAACGCCTGTCCAGCGCTTGAGCAACCGGGAGCTGGAGGTATTCGAACTGATTGGTCGGGGCCTGGGAACGCGCGAGATTGCCGAACAACTCAGCCTCAGCATCAAGACGGTGGAGGCCCACCGGGCCCACATCAAGGAGAAGCTCAATCTCCAGAACAGCGTCGAACTGCTGCAAAGCGCCACCATCTGGATGCAGGGCGAAAACACCGCTCCGGGAGTCCTTCGCTGACGCCAGCCTCCCAGTCCCTCCCGCAACCAGTCGCCACTGCCCGCCGCGAGACCGCCGTTGGATCAGGCAATGCAATTTCGGGAGAGCCCCACTCCCTAACCTCCTCCGTTTGAAGGCGCTTGCGGGGCTTGTTCATAACTCCGCCACCGACAAGCATCCAAATCCTCCAGGTCAACCCCCCAACCGCACTTCAAACCACAATAACCTATCAACCAACAGGTTAACACAATAGTAGATATCCCTACCCCGAATATCGGGCCTGTTAATAACTTGTTGAAAAACTGATAGTGAACCAACGGATTCAGATCCGCCGTGCAGCCGGGTTCCGACAGACGGCCACGGCGTCCCGCGCCGGGGCTAGTGCCGCCTTTCGCAAACACCCAAACAGAACGCCTCCAGGGCCAGGCGCTCATTGACATTGGCGGCCAAATCCGATAGCAGCTCGTCCACCAGCCGAACGCTGCGGTCGGCGTCTTCCGGGGCGACCGCCCCCAGCCGAACGCCCCCTTCCACGGCGGCGGCCAGCAGTTCCGGATGAGGCAATAGCGCTTCCGGCACCCCCGAGGCGATCAGGCTCTGCTGAAGAAACCAGGTCTGAACCGCCTCGGTCACATCCTGGCGCAGCCGCATGTATTCGGATTCAACGCGAACTGCCTGCTCTTCCTCCAGCTTTTTCTTCAAGGTGCGGTCCTCTTCGGCAAGCTGCTGCCAGCGCGGGTCGAGACCGCCGACATGCTCCTCGGCCAGGGCCCGCAGGGATCCGGTCAAAGACTGCAGCTCCCCGGCCACGGACAACGCGGTTCCCGCGCCGGCCCCGGGCCCCAGACGCCCCAGAAGTCCAAAAAGGCCACGGTCCACCAAAGTGGCATAGTCGCGACGGTTGCGCCGCAATGAAATCAGCTGGCAACGCGAGCGGATCGTGGGCAGCAAATGGCGGGGACTGGTCGCCAGCAGGATGAGCAGAGTCCCAGGGTACGGCTCCTCCAGAGTCTTCAGAAAGGCATTCTGCGCCTGTTCCATCATCCGGTCCGCATCCACCAATAAACCGACCTTCAATTTCCCTCCGCCGGCGGTCAAGCCCAGACTGCGCTCCAGATCCCGAATGGCATCCACCACAATCCTCCGGGTTTTTGACTGGGGCCTGACTTCATACAGCGCGTCGTAGGACTGGCTCCCCAGACGCCGACAGGCGTCGCAAAGGCCACAGGGCCGACCGTCGGCCTGGGGCTGAACGCAGGCGCAAACCTGGATCCAGGCGCGGGCGAAGCTCTCCAGAAAGCCGGAATCGTCGCCCACGAACAGATAGGCGTGGGCCACTCGGTCCACCCGCCGGACCTGAAGCAGACGGTCGCAGATGGTTGGAAAGTCGCGATGGAATTCAGTCAATGGCACCGTCGACGCACTCCATAATCTGCTGGTGGACCTCGTGCGGCGACTGGGCCGCGTCGACCACCCGGATCCGCTGCGGATTGGCTTGGGCCAACCCCACAAACCCGGCGCGCACGGCATGATGGAACTCCCGGATCTCATCCTCGAAGCGGTCGACCATGCCTTCGGGCCGACCCCGCCGGTCGGCTCGCGAAAAGCCCGCCTCCACATCCAGATCCAGCAGAATGGTCATATCCGGCCAGCGGTGCTGGACGGTCAATTCGTGCATGGCTTGGATGAAGCCCAGGTCCAGCGCCCGGCCAACCCCCTGGTAAACGGTGGTGGAATCGGCGAAGCGGTCGCAAACGACCACCCCCCCAGCCTCCAGGTGCGGCAGGATGACCTCCCTCATCAGCTGGGCCCGGCTGGCCCCAAACATCAGAAGCTCGGCCTCCGGACAAACCGGCGCGGGTCCCTCGTAATGCTTGAGCAGACCGCGGAGTTCCTCCCCCAGTCCCGTGCCCCCAGGCTCCCGCGTCTCCAAAACCGCATAGCCGCGCTCCCGCAGCGACTCGGCCAGCAGCCGAACCTGGGTGGACTTGCCGGCGCCTTCCGGACCCTCCAGCGTAATGAAAAAACCGTTCTGTATCTTCCGTGGCATGCCCGTGCTGTCTCCGCTGCTGCTGGCACTTGGTCTGCTGAACAGTGGGCAATATAGTAGGCCCCGACCAGACCACCAGCGATCGGACCCGCCCAACCAGCAAACACCATGGCCTGCGGCAACCGGCAACCCCCTGCGGACTTGCCTTCACGCCTCGGGGCTGATTGGCCAGGATTCGAAGCGAAAACCTTGAAACGGGAGCCCCCACCATGGCCGAAAACAAAACCTCGTCGGAAAACCTGGGCTGGAAGCGCGAAGCCGCCTGGGACAAGATCCCCCCCCAGGAACGTGCCCAGCTGGAGCGCTACTGCCGGGACTACCTGGAGTTCCTCACCCTCGCCAAGACCGAGAGGGAATCCCACGACCTGGCCGTCGACCTGGCCCGGAAAGCCGGCTACCGCGACTTCGCCAAAATCTCCGGCGAACTCCCACCCGGAACCCGTCTCTACCGCAGCTGCCGCGGCAAGACCGCCATGCTGGTCCACATCGGCAGACGCCCGCTGTGCGAGGGCCTGCACATTATCGGCGGCCACACCGACGCTCCCCGCCTGGACGCCAAGCCCGTGCCTCTCTACGAGGACAGCAGCATCGCCCTGCTGGACACCCACTACTACGGCGGCATCAAGAAGTATCAGTGGGTGACCATGCCGCTGGCCCTTCACGGGGTGGTCGTCAAGGAAAACGGCAAGACCATTCCCATTACCATCGGCGAGGCCGCCGACGATCCCGTGCTGGTCATCACCGACATTCTGCCCCACCTGGGCAAGGAGCAGGCCAAGAAGACCATGGCCGAAGGCATCACCGGCGAAGGCCTCAATGTGCTGCTGGGCAGTATCCCCGCCGAAAAAACCGAAAACGACAAGGAGAGCAACCGGGTCAAGCTCAACATCCTGCGTTTGCTCAAAGAGCGCTACGACATCTGCGAGGAGGATTTGGCCAGCGCCGAGCTGGAACTGGTGCCGGCCGGAGCCGCCCGCGAACTGGGTCTGGATCGCTCCATGCTCCTGGGCTACGGCCACGACGACCGCATCTGCTCCTACGCCGCCCTGCGCGCCCTTCTGGACCTGGACCAGACCCCGGAGTACACCTCGATCGTACTGCTCTGCGACAAGGAGGAGATCGGCTCGGTCGGTGCCACCGGCATGGACTCCACCTTCTTCGAAAACAGCGTGGCCGAGCTGCTGAACCTGCAGGAACCGACCTACTCGGACCTGCTGTTGCGACGCTGCCTGGAAAAATCCCGCATGCTCTCGGCCGATGTCAACGCCCTCCACGACCCCAACTACCCGTCGGTCAGCTCCCCCAACAACATGGCCGCTCTCAATGCCGGCGTGGTCCTGTGCAAAT
The DNA here is from genome assembly GCA_041623325.1 of Lentisphaeria bacterium. Lineage (GTDB taxonomy): Bacteria > Verrucomicrobiota > Lentisphaeria > Oligosphaerales > JBFJXC01 > JBFJXC01. Next base: position 9,383 of record JBFJXC010000090.1, read on the forward strand.
ACACCGGATCCCGCGGCAAGAGCGGCTCCAGCGAGGCCAGCGCCGAATTCACCGCCGAAATCCGCCGCATCTTCAACGGGGCCGGTGTGGTCTGGCAAACCGGCGAACTGGGCAAGGTGGACGAAGGCGGAGGCGGAACCATCGCCCTCTTCCTGGCTCGCTACGGCATGGACGTGATCGACTGCGGGGTTGGCCTGCTGAGCATGCACGCCCCCTGGGAGGTCGCCGGCAAGCTGGACACCTACATGGCCTACAAAGGCTACGGGGCCTTCCTGAAGTCCCGGGGTGCAACCCAAACCCGCAAACCATGACGGGCCCGGCAGGCACGCCCGGCCGGCGGCTGGGCGTCCGTCTTTTGGCCGAGGGCAGCTGGCTGCGGCTGGAACAGATCGACTATCTTGATCCGGAAGGCCGGCCACGCCGCTGGGAGGCGGCCGAGCGCTGCGGCTCGGCCCAAGCCGTGGCCGTAATCGCCACCCTGCGGCCCTCGGGGCGGGCGGTTCTGGTCCAGCAATACCGCCCCCCGGTCGACGCCCCCGTCCTGGAGTTTCCCGCCGGCCTGATCGACCCCGGCGAATCCGCCGCCGAAGCCGCCTTGCGCGAACTCCGCGAAGAAACCGGCTACTCCGGCACCATCCGCCGGCTGCTCCCTCCCTGCCACAACACGCCCGGCTTGACCAGCGAAGCCGCCGCCGTGGCCATCGTGGACATCGACGAAACCCTCCCGGAAAACCACCACCCCCTCCCAGCCAACGATGACGACGAGAGGATCGAGGTCTTCACCGTGGCCCCAACCGACATGGCCGGCTTCCTGGCCGCCCGCCAGGCCGCCGGCGTGCGCCTGGACATCAAGATCGCCATGCGCTTCCTGGAGACCCTAGATTCGCTCAGCTGAGCGTCTTGCCCATAAGATCGACCATGGGCCTGATGGCCGCCATGTAGGTTTGGAAGCTGCCGCTGGGCAGTTGCTGGGCCGCATCGCTGCAGGCGGAGGCCGGGTTGGGGTGGGCCTCGACCAGCACCCCGTCGGCCCCGGCGGCAATACCGGCCAGAGTCAAGGGCAGAACCAAATCATGGCGGCCGGCCGCATGGCTGGGGTCCACGACCACCGGCAGGTGGGTGTCCCGCTTGGCCAGGGCAATGGCGCCTACATCCAGCGTGTTGCGCGTGGCCGTCTCGAAGGTGCGGATGCCGCGTTCGCAGAGAATGACATCGCGGCAACCGTTCACCAACAAATACTCGGCCGCGGAGATCCACTCCTCGATGGTCGAGGCCATGCCGCGCTTGAGCATGACCGGTTTCCCCGCTTGGGCCACCGTTTCCAGCAGGTGGTAGTTCTGGCTGTTTCTGGCCCCGATCTGCAGGATGTCCGCCACCTTGGCCACCCGGGCCACGTGGGTCACCC
>JBFJXC010000091.1:0-10758 GCA_041623325.1 Lentisphaeria bacterium
CCCTTCAATGGGGTCGGTCAACCGCTCTGGATGCAAAGAAAGAGGAAATGAACATGTCGCAAAGAAAAATAATAATGGGGTTGATGGTGGCTTGCCTGGTTGTGAGCATCGGCACTCACGCAGCCAATTTGCGCGGTTACGGCCGGGTGAAGGCGAGCTTCTCGCCCACCAAAACCGTGTTCAGCTGCGAGTCTCCGGAAAAGGCGGCGATTCTCTATTCCAAGCTGTGCGCGGATTTGCAGGAGATGGAAACCACGCCGCCGGCAAGGGCGGGTGAGCATGTCTGGCGGTTGGCCAACGGGTCGTTTGCCGCGGTCGGCGTCAAGGGCCGCCGGGTGACGGTGCTCGGCGCGAAGACCGCCGCGGAACTCAAACTTGGCAACTTGACCTTTCCTGAGGCGGACCATCCGCGCTATCTGGACAATTTCGATCTGCGGGCCTTCCGGTTCTACACCATTGCCATGAACAGCTACAGCGGTGAAAAACTGTCCGAGCACTGGACGTTTGTCAAGAAACTCGGTCTCGGCGGTTTGGCTGTCCAGAGACCGAGCGTCAGCAGGAGTCCCGCCGAGGGGGTGCTGAATACCATTGGCACGGATTTCGAGGTCAGCTCCGCGGAGGAAAACCATGGCTTGATCGTGCTGGGTCCGGGGTTCGGCGGCGCGTTGCCGCTCTGGATGGCCAATCAGCATCCGGAGATGGTTGCCCAGATGCAGAAGCATATGCTCCACGTGGGCTGGTGCAATGGCACCCACGCCGCTCCTTTCGAGGGGGCGCGCCCGCTCTCCGGGGCCAAATCCCCCATCGTCACCATGCAAAAACAGATCATGGACCGCTACAAGGGCAGTCCCGCGCTCGGGGCGTGGCACGTCTACCGCGGTCAACCCGTCGGCGATATGCTTTCGCCCATGCTAAACGGTTGCGCCTGGGACGGTTCCGCCTCCGGATTGCTGGCCGACAAGGAATTCCTGCAAGCCAAGTACACCCTCGCGCAACTGGGGCTGCGCTGGCACGGCAATGCCACATTCTACCGCTCATGGGATGAGGTTGACATCATGCAGCTCTCCACCTTCCTGGGCGGCGGATACGATGCCGAGCGCCTGCCCCTGAATACGGCCAAATGGCAATGGCGCAAGGCCGACGCGGACGACAAGGGCAAAGCGCCGGGGGCGGGCGCTTGGCTGACGGTCGAGCCGCCCCCGTCGCAGCGCTGCAACTTTCTCGATTCCGGGAGTGCCTGGTACCGGCTCACCTTTTCCGCCCCGGAGTATCTGAGTCGGCATGCCGGCACCCCGCTTTATTTCAAGATGCTGCTCGCGGCATACGACCATCACAAACCCTATATCTGGGTGAACGGCAAAGAGCTGGCCTGCGCACCGGTTCACAGCTATGCGCCAAAATTGGTCGGGGTCCCCGTGCCCGCCGGGCTGTTGCGCGTTGACGGCGAAAACGAGATCATCGTTCAAACCCCCGATGGGCGCAGTGACGGCCGGATCGCCGGTCCCGTTTCCCTGTCGCCGCACGCTCCGGAGAACTACCCGTTTGCCGATGCCAAACTCAATGCCCGGTATCTGGACATGTATGAATCGCAGGCGATGGCCTGGGTCAACCGCGTGAAGCAATCCCTGCACTATGCCCGCGCCTTCGACCCGGACCGTCCCCTGATGATCTCCGATGGGACGTGGATCGCACCGCCACGCCTTTTCAAACTGATGCGCCAAGTCGGCTGCCATTTCCAGTACACCGCCGTCGAGGGCTTTTGGAATCCGCAACACCCCGCCATCGCCTCGGCTCTGGACGGTTACTTTGTGGCGGAACCCTCCGGCGCCGTGTTGAATGAGGAGAAGTTCGACCGCATGATCGGCATGCAGTTCTATGGCGGTGCCAGCGGCTTCGACCTCTTCCACAACGTGGGCGCCTACATGAAGTGGGACGCTGAAACCGGCTACCTGACGCGCACCGCACCCACGCTCAGGCTCTTCGGCAAATATCTCCTCGACCGTCCCAATGCGGCGTTCTTCTGGAGTTCGGCCTTGCCCGGCTCAGATTCCGTTTGGAATTGGAATCTGGGCCGCGGCGAAATGCCCTCGGCGCACTACGCGGCCGACTATCTGCATGAAGAAGCGCTGGAGTGCGGCATAGGAACCCGCTACGATGTCTTGATCGACTGCGGAAACGATGTTCTGACCGACCGCGCCATCGGCTTGCTCAGCGAATTTGTCCGCAACGGCGGAACGTATGTGGTCCTATCTCCGACCGGACGGCATGCCGAGCTTGAGAAAAATGCCCAGCCCATCTCGCAACTCTCCGGATTCCGGGTGGAAAAGGAAGGCATGCAAGGCGACATCCGCTTTGTCGAAAACCCGGAGATGTTCGCCTGCTGGGCGGGCAAGGAGTTTCCCGGCAACGGCGCCGCGGCGGATTGGAAGAACCGCCCGGTCGCCGCAGCATCCGGCTTGGCTCTCAAACCAGTTGCGCTCTCCGCAAAAACACTGGCGCGCTGGCAGGATGGCACCACGGCCATCGGGGTGCGAGAACTGGGCAAGGGGCGCGTGGTCACCCTCGGCACCACCTTTTGGCGCGACGGCCGCGATGTGAATGGCAAATGGCTGCCCTCGCAGAAGAACGAGCTTTTCGGGACCCTCCTCCGCGAACTTGGCCTGAAGACCACGGTTTGGTCGTCCTCCGAAAAGATCTGGATGCGTACCGCCAACGCCAAGAACGGACAGGAAAAATGGCTGATCGCCACGAATGCCGGGGAGACCGCGCCGTTCGCGTTCTCCGCCGATCTGGAATTTCAGCTCGACTTCACTCCGAAAGAGGTGATCGACCGGCTGACCGCAGAACCGATGCCGTTCACCGTGGTCGGCCCGAACCGAATTCGTCTGGAACAGGTTTCCTTTACCAAATATCAGACGCGCTTCTTTGCAGCGGTCCGTCCGGAAATGCTGCCGCAGACGGTCAAGACCTGGTGGGACGAAAAGACGCGGTTTTGGCGGGCCGCCCCCAAAGAAAAGCTGCCGGTTCATGTCCCGCAGGCACCTGCCGCGCTCGCCGTGGACCAATGGCAGTTCCGCCCGGAAAACGGAACATGGCGCCCGCTGGCCTCCGGGGCCTGGAATCTGCTGGATCCGACGCTGGCCGATTTCAGCGGCCGCGGCGAGTACCGGACAACGCTGGCTTTTCCGACGCATTGGCGAGGCCGGACGGTCACCTTCAACTTTGTCGAACCCGTCGTGTTCAACAGAGGCGAGTTTTTCCTGAACGGAACCAAGATCGCGTCGGAGGATGTTCGGAACGTCCATCGCGAGGTAAAGGGGACCCGGTCGTTGGACGTGACCAAACTGGTGAACTGGGACGGCGAGAACGTGCTGGAAGCCCGGGTGACCGGTTCCAACGATATGTCCGGAATCTCCGAGGCCATCTTCTTTGTCGCGGAACGGCATCTGAAAGATCCGATCCAACTGGACGGACCCTGCGAGGTGGTGCAAAAGGATCTGCTGACCACCAGTCCCGGCACGATTCCCGGCAAATATTACGGCCGCTACGTTCGTCAAGCCTTGACGGTCCCGGCGGACTGGCAGGGAAAAACCGTCTATCTGCGCTGGAGCGCCCCGGCCTGCAATATCAGCGCGGTCGTCATCAACGGGATAGCCTTGGCCAGGCACATGGAGTATGGGCCGTTTTCCAGCCGGACAGAGCTGAATGTGACGAGATGTCTCAAGCCCGGCGAACGCAATATCATCGAATTCTGGCCCATGCGCACCATCCCGGTCAACTGGCGCGGAAAGGGATGGCATTGGCCGCTGGAGACCAAGTTTGAGTTGAGCAGCGCCGAACTCGGCGTGGAAAAGTAAAAAAGGAAACGAAAGCGATGATGAAGAAAACCATGCTGTTGTTGGCGGCGCTGACCGTGGCCGGAAGTGCGTTCGGGCAGCTGACCGTCAAGGATTCTGATCGGATCGTGATCTACGGCGCCTCCAACGAGTACTTCGGCGCCTGGCGCGATTACGGGTACAAGGCCTTGTTTGTGCAGGGGCTTCGCCAGGCCGGTTGCAAAGCCTATGTCTTTGCTAGCGGCCATCCGGGCTATCACTCCGGTCGGCAGCTCAAGGAGAAGCACATCCAGACGCTTCTCAAACAGCAGAAACCGACGATTTTTCTCTATCATCTGAGCACCAACGATCCCGCGCAGGAGATCCGGAAAACACCGGGATGCAACCTGGAGGGGTCGCGCCAGAACCTCAATCAGATCGTCGACCTTGTGCAGGAGGCGGGCGTGCGTCTGGTCCTGATGCCGACGGCCTGTCCGCCCGCGTACCGGACGGAAGAGAAGCAACCCGTGGTGGACGGATACAGTCAGATGGTGCGCGACGTCGCCAAAGCCCGCGGGGTGGAGTGTCTCGACCACCGCGACTTCATGGACCAGGTTCAGGCGGAGAACGAGGCCAATCCCGTGAGCCTCTTCCTGCCGGACGACGTCCACTGGAGCGGATTCGGCTACCAGTTCTATGCGCTCGAACTCTTGAAATGGGCCGGCGTTTCCAACGAGGTGATTGCCAATATCCGCCCCTCCTGGAGCACGATCCCCTCGATGGCTCTCTACCTGAACCATCCCCATATGCCCGAGCACCTGGTGACGCCTGATATCTACGCTCCGCTCGCCGCGGAGGCCAAAAAGCAGAACCTCTCCCTGCAGCAGTACGTGGATAAAATCCTGGCTGACAAAGCCGCGGCTTTGCAATAACTAAGGTTGGGTTGAAAAAGCGTAACGGGGGCGTTTTCAGCCGGGCAGGTTGTAGAATTGGCCGGCTTCGGATTGGTTGTTGACGGTCCTGGCCTTCGTGGGGTTCGGCTTTCTCCATTCCAGGGCCTGCCGTCCTGGGTGACCGGATTCAGATCAGTTCCAGGCGGGTTTGTTTGAGTCCGTCGGTTTCGAGCCGGGAGGCGATGCGGCGGATGATGTTGCGCCGCAGATCCAGCTCCACCGGCACATTGGGGTTCTGGTGGGACTCGTTGATGCGGGTTCCCACCAGAAAGTGGATGAAGTCGCTGTCGCGCAGAAGCTGCACCAGTTTGCCGGCGGCATTGCCCGGCAGGGGGGTGGTGGCGTTCTCTTCCTCCAGCAGGCGGGCGGTCGTGGCCAGGGTGATGTTTCCTTCGGTTACCAAATCGATGCCCCGGATCTTTGACGGCGGCGGCACTTTCAGGTCCATCTCCCCGAAGTCCGGGTTCACCTCCCGCCTCAGTTCCCTGGCGATGAGGCGCGCGGTCGTGCCCCCGCAGATGACTTTGCGCCCGGGGAATTCGGCCAGCTGCCGGGCCATTTGGGCATCGTTGCGCGGATCAAAGGGAGGACCGGTGGCGAGCATGAGTTGGCGCGGGCGTCGGAAGTGGACGACGGCACAGCTGATGTCGTCTTCGGGGCAGTAGCCATCTCGTGCCACGGCGGCTTCGACCAGGCATCTGGCCAAGTCGGCGGCCGGGAGCAGGGGGTTGGCCTGGAGCAGTCCGGAGGCGAGGGTGGCGACTGCTTCCCGGCCCCAGCCCCGGGGGGTCTGGGGCCGCCCCGTCCCGGCTTGGACGACTCCGTCGGAAAAGAACACCAGGCGATCATCCTCGTTTAGGCGAAACTGCGATACGACGATGGACCGGTTGCGGCCGGTGCGGGGATTGGGGTTGATGCAGACGGTCTCCCTGGCGATATCCGCACTGGCCTGCCGGCGGAGCAGCAGGAAAGGGGGCGTGTCGTATTCGACCATGCGGCAGTCGCCTTCGGGGCTGATGTCGACGATGGTGAAGGTGGCGTAGGCAATCTTGCGCTGGCTGCAGATGGGCAGGGTGTCCATGATGATCTCGGCGGCCCGCCTGAGGTCCAGGTTGCGCTCCATGAACGTCAGCGCCATGGTGCTGGTGAGAGTCGCGAGGACGTTGGCTTTGATGCCACTGCCGAGACCGTCGGAGAGGACGGCGGTGACGTGCCGGCGCAGACCGGTTCGTCTGGACAGAAAAACATCCCCGCAGGCGGGCTGTCCGTGCTTGCAGGCCTGGAAGTGCTCAACCTCGATGGTGAAAGGGCCGATCATGCCGTGTCCTTGGAGAACGACTCGATAATCCCGTCCAGGCTGGCTTGGGACTCGGCGGCGTTTTCACCCAGTAGATAGGCCACCCGTTGGACGGTCTGGACGTTCTTGCGAATCACATCCCGGGCCTCCCGTATGATGCGTTCCTTGTGAACGGTCGGTTCGGTCACATCCTGGAGGATGGCGCCGGCCACGCGGTGAGGTTCGATGGAGAAGATGGAGGCGTGGAGCACGCAGTCGCCGTACCGGATGTCTCGGTTGGGCAGGTCCTGGGCGCTTTCCAGCACATGCTGGAACAGATCGGTCAGGAAGGGGGCGATTTTGCGCAGGTTGGCCGCCTCCAGACCGGGCTGGACGGCAAAGATTTGCACGGTCTCCGGTCCGCTCAATTCCGCGAAACGCTGGTTGCAATCCAGGATCTTGAGGGTTTCGTCCACAATGACGACGCCAGCGGGCATGGTCTTGATCAGGGCGTTGGCCTTTTTCTGGGCCAGCTGGCGCATGTAGGACACGCACATGTCGCGTTCGGCCTTGCCTTCGAGCAGGGCCTGGGCAAAGGCGCGGCAGTTGGCATATCCGCAGCCGCCGCAATTGAGTTCGTCTTGGGTGCTGAGTTTGCCGATGGTGGCCAGGGTCTGGATTATCTGGCCTTCGCTGTGGGCGCACGGTTGGATGGCCTGCCCGGTCTGTGGCAGGAACGTGTCTACCGGCCCGAGCTGCTTGGCCTCCTGCTCGGGCCCTTGGCCCAGAGCCCGCGTGATCACGCGGTGCCGCTTGAAAATGGTGGCGTTTTGGCTGGTTGCGGTTGGGCCGTTGACACAGCCGCCCTCGCAGGCCAGCAGCTCCAGAAAGAGTGGTTCGGTCAGCTCCAGGTTCGGCAGCTGGACCAGGGCCTGGCGGATGTTTTCGATGCCGGAGAAGCTCATGAACTGCACGGTGGTGGCCGGACAGTTGTCGCGGATGCCGCTGATCATGCCGCCGTCGACGGGGTACAAACTGCCCTGGCCCGCCCGATAAGGGGTGAAATGAGCCTGGGGGCCCGGCCTGATTCCGGCCAAGTCGACCTGCCTGGCCTTTAGCCAGGCTTTCAATTCAGCAAAGCTGAGGGCGTTGGCCAGCAGCTCGGGGTGGGCGGCGGCCTCGTTTTTTTTGGCGATGCAAGGCCCGATGAAAACCACCTGCATATCCGGCCCGAACTGCTGCCGGAGCAGGCGGGCGTGTGCCAGCATGGGGGAGCAGTGCTCGGTCAGGCCGGCGGCCATTTCCGGGAGGTACTTCTGGATCAGGTCCACCACCACCGGGCATGCCGTGGAGATGTACGGCCGGGCCGGGCTGCGGCGGAGTTGGTCGGCCACCGCGGCGGAGACCAGCTCGGCGCCCAGTGCCGTTTCCGAAACCCCGCAGAAGCCCAGGTTCAGCAAGGCCTGAATCAGCTGCGGAGCCTGGAGATCCGGAAATTCGGCGACGAAGGAGGGGGCCAGCGAGACCATGACCTGCTTGCCCTCCGCCAGCAGTTCCTGGACCTCGGCCAGGTCGTTGCGCACACATTTGGCCCCGACCGGGCAAACTTCAACGCAACGCCCGCAAATCAGGCATTGTTCGGCAATGACGGCGGCCCGCCCGTTTTCCACTTTGATCGCTTTGACCGGGCAGTGCCGGACGCATTTGTAGCAGTCCTGGCACTGGGTCTCTTTGGTGAAGATCGGGATTCGTTTGTCCATGGCCGGCTTCCTCGTGCTTGTGTGCGGGAGTAGAGCCACGTTTATGGGTCGCGTGCCTTCAGCACACAACGGGTTGTTCCCGCTTTCCAGGGGCCGCGCCTCAGGCTACGGCTGGATTTGCGCCTTCGGTACAAACGGCGTGCCGCCGGCGCGCTCCAACGTTCGCCGCAGGTATGCGGCCAAACAACTGCCACTCAGAAGAGCTGTCTAGATTCTGTCTTAATTTACCGCCCGGCGGGGTGCCCGCCGGGCGGCAAACCGTTTATTTTTCGACTTGCTTGTAGTAGTGAGTGTGCAGCAGTTCGTGAGCCTTGTGGCTGCCGGGGTGCCCGAGGAACTCGTCGTAGAGGCGCTTGATGTGGGCGTTCTCGTGCGACTTGCGGATGACCTTCTTCTCGTCTTCCGCGTAAAGTCCCTGCATGCGTTTTTCCAGGATCCTGGCATCGCCGTGGGTGTAGGGCTGACCGCCGCCGTTGATGCAGCCGCCAGGGCAGGCCATGATCTCGATGGCGTGATAGCTGGCTTCGCCGCTTTGGATCTTTTCCAGAACTTTGCGGGCGTTGCCCAGTCCCGAGGTGATCGCCACGTTCAACTGGGTGCCGTCGATGTTGATGCTGGTCTCCTTGACTCCCTCCAGGCCGCGCACCGACCGGAAGTTCACGTCCAGCAGCTCCTTGCCGGTGACCGTTTCGTAGGCGGTGCGCAGGGCGGCCTCGAGAACGCCGCCGCTGACCCCGAAGATGACGCCGGCGCCGGAGGATTCGCCCAGGGGATGGTCGAAGTCTTCGTTGTCCCGTTCGGCCGGGTTGATGCCGGCTTCGCGGAACATGCGGGCCAGTTCGCGGGTGCTGAGCACGTAGTCCACGTCCCGCACCTCATCGCGGCGGAATTCTTCCCGGGAGGCCTCGTTCTTCTTGGCCAGACAGGGCATGATGGAGACGACCACCAGGTTTTCCGGGGCCACGCCGATCTTGTCGGCGTAGTAGGTCTTGGCGACGGCGCCGAACATCTGCTGGGGGGACTTGCAGGTGGAGGGGATGTTGATCAGGTCCGGGAACTGGAATTCCAGGAAGTTGATCCATCCGGGGCAGCAGGAGGTCAGGATGGGCAGGTTCTTGCCGCTCTTGAGGCGGCCCAGCAGCTCGGTTGCCTCCTCCATAATGGTCAAATCCGCGGCGAAGTCCGTGTCGAAGACCGCGTCGAAGCCCAGGGCTCGCAGGCCGGCGACCATCTTGCCGGTGGCCGCCTGTCCGACGGGCAGGCCGAACTCCTCGCCGATGCCGACCCGGACCGCGGGGGCGGTCTGGACCACGACGGTCTTGGTCGGGTCGTTGAGGGCGTTCCAGACATCCCGGATGTAGCTGATCTCGGTCAGGGCGCCGGTGGGGCAGACGTTGACGCACTGGCCGCAGTAGGTGCAGATGGAGTCGGCCAGCGGCTTCATTTCGGCCGGCCCGACCACGGCGTTGAAGCCTCGGCCGTAGCCGGTGAGCACCCCGACGGTCTGGACATCGTTGCACATGGTTTCGCAGCGCCGGCACATGATGCACTTGTCCAAATCCCGCCGGATGGCGTTGGTGGACAGGTCCAGGGGATACTCGGACTGGGCCCCGGCGTACTCGATGCGTTCGATGCCGAACTCCACGGCCAGGCGTTGCAGGTCGCAGTCCAGGGACTTGGCGCAGGTCAGGCAGTTGAAGGGGTGGTCGGACAGCATCAGGTCCAGGTTGATGCGGCGGACCTTGATGACCCGCTTGCTCTTGGTCTGCACGACCATGCCGTCCAGGGCCGGGGTGGCGCAGGCCGGGGCCAGGTTGCGGCGACCCTCGACCTCGACCACGCAGATGCGGCAGGAGGCGGTCTTGTTGACCATCTTGCTGCAGGGCAGGTCCAGGTGGCAGAGAGTCGGGATGTGGATGTTCAGTTTCTTGGCTGCTTCCAAGATGGTGGTTCCCGGTTTGACCGCCACCTTCTTGTCGTTGATGCTTATAATATTCAGGCTCATGATGGATACCTCTGCTCAGACCTTGTTGATGGCATTGAACTTGCAGCGCTCGAAGCAGGCGCCGCATTTGATGCAGACGTCCGGATCAATGCTGTGGGGTTTCTTGCGCTCGCCGGTGATGCAGCCGACCGGGCAGACCTTGACGCAGGCGGTGCAGCCGATGCAGGCTTCCGGATCGATCACGTAGGTCAACAGACTTTGGCAGGCGCCTGCCGGGCACTTCTTGTCGATCACGTGGGCCCGGTACTCGTCCTTGAAGTATTCCAGGGTGCTCAGGACCGGGTTGGGGGCGGTCTGCCCCAGGCCGCACAGGGCGGAGTCCTTGATGCCGTCGCCGAGGTCGGCCAGGCGGATCAGGTCCTTCTCGGTTCCCTTGCCGTCCGTGATGCGCTCCAGGATCTCGTGCATGCGCTTGGTGCCGATTCGGCAGGGGGTGCATTTGCCGCAGGACTCGTCCACGGTGAAATCCAGATAGAACTTGGCAATGTTGACCATGCAGTCGTCCTCGCTCAGCACGATCATGCCTCCGGATCCCATCATGGAGCCGATCTGCTTGAGGGATTCGAAATCGATGGGCACGTCCAAGAATTGTTTGGGGATGCAGCCGCCTGAGGGGCCTCCGGTTTGAACCGCCTTGAATTCCTTGCCGCCCGGGATGCCGCCGCCGATCTCGTAGATCACCTCGCGCAAGGTCGTGCCCATGGGAACTTCCACGAGTCCGACATTGTTGATCTTTCCAGCCAGGGCGAAGACCTTGGTTCCCTTGCTGGAAGCTGTTCCGATGCTCTTGAACCAGGCGGCCCCGTTGAGGATGATGGGCGGGATGCTGGCCAGGGTTTCCACGTTGTTCACGTTGCTCGGCTTGTTCCAGTAGCCCTTTTCCGCTGGGAAAGGCGGTTTGGTGGTCGGCTCGCCCCGCTCGCCTTCCATCCGCTCCTGGATCCAAGCG
>JBFJXC010000092.1:0-10736 GCA_041623325.1 Lentisphaeria bacterium
CAGGTGGAGAACCCCGACGACCGTGCCGTCAGCCTAAGGCTGGCGGTGGTTCCCAAGGGCATCCGCTCGGGGACCATTGCGGAGGCCGTCATCGACCTGCCTGCCGGGCGCTCCTTTAGCGGCCGGTTGTTCCTGCCCGCCGCTGGAGACGAGGAGTACGAGGCGGTTCTTTACGAGCAGGATCGCCGCATCGGGCGCGAGGATCTGCGCGTCAAGACCCTCAGCAACCGCCAGATTGTGCAGGTGATCAACGACCGTGACGACATTGCCGGGGTTGGGGATTTGTCCAAGGAGGCTGGCCCCGCCGCGGCCCGTCTGGTCGTCCAGACGATGCGTTCCCAGGACAGTCCCGACCACTGGGCCTATTACGGGGACAAGTTGGCCGTGCTGCTTCTGGGGCCCGACTTCCGCCGGATGTCCGCCTCTCAGCTGGAGGCCTTGGACGGCTATGTGCAACGGGGCGGCACGCTGCTGTTTCTGGACCCGCAGGGGGTTCTGGAGGCCCAGGCGACCCCATTGCGCAGCCTTCTGCCGGTGCAGCCCCTGCGGATCCGCACCCTGGAAACCGCACCGGCGCTGTTTCAGGGCATTGGTCTGAAAGGCAAGCTCGGCGGCCCGCTGCCCTTTCTCGACAGTCTGGAACTCGGCCAGGGTCTGACGACCTGCCGGTATCTGGATTTTCCGGTTTTCCGCTGGAAGCGCTGGGGCCTGGGCCGGGTCGGCGTGTTGGCGGTCAATCCTTTTCATTCAGCTGTTCGGGGCAGCTCGGACTATGGTTCGGCTTGGGAACACCTGCTGGCCCATTGCCAGATTCAGCCCACCTTGGGAGCGGGGGACACGGCCAAGGCCTTGCCGCAATTGAGCCAGATGCTTCTGGGGACCAAAACCCCCACGGTCGACTACATCCGGCGGATTTTGGTTGTCTATCTCGGGATTATGGTGGCGGTGCTTGCCGTGGGTATGGTTGCCAAGCGCCAACTGACGGCCTGGTTGCTGCTGGCCGTATTGGGGGTCGGGGCTACGGGATGGATCCTGTCCAAGGCCAAGGGGTTGCACAGTGGCAAGGCCCCGAAGCTGGTTACCGCCGTGCAGTTCAGCCATTGCACCCCGACGGTCACCACTCAAGAGGCGGTGGTGACCCTGAGCACCACCACGGACGCGCGGGAAACCGTGCGGGGCACTTCGCCCAATACTGTGATACGGGATATCCCGCCGATACAAACGTTGCGCTTGGGCGGATCCTACAGCCCGGATGGCGGTCTGGTCCGGACGCGCCGCCAGCAGGGCCAGGTGTCGGTTCCCCTTCTGCATTTGCCTCCGCTCAAGCCGCGCTCGTTCCTGACTTTGTCGCAAACCGGCCCGTTGCCGGGGCTGGAGGCGCTGCCAGAATTGGTCTACACCCGCGGCGGGGCGGTTCTATCCCCCTGGAATGTGCCCGAGGCGCTGGCTGCCGACAAACGCACCTCGGCCCTGCTCTGCCTTCCCGGGGGTGCACTGCCCCTGGAGCTGGCCAGGGGCGTCTGCTCGGGCACGGTGGGCGCCGGCAGCGTGGTCCAGCTCAACACCTTTGTGAAGGAGGTCCAGGAGCTGGTCAAGCACGATGGCGTGTCCGCCCCCGCCCTGGTGCTGGTTCACGGGGCGGAAACCGAGGGCAAGCAAGTCCTGCCGGTCGGGGTGCCGGGGTTTGTGTCCGACCTGCACCGCATCGAGGTGATTCCGGTCGGAGAAGTCGTGGAGGAGGGCGTGGTGTCTCTGCCCCCGGAAGCGCTGCGCGTCGGGGTCAGTGCGGTCACCTCCCGCATGCTGTACATGAAAAACGAGTGGCAGCCCATGACCCACCGCAGCGCCGAGTCGGAGGCCTTTTTTGCCTTTACCGTTCAACTCCCGCCAGCGGCCTTCAAACTGGCCGCCCGGAGCGCTTGGCTGAAGGCGGAAATCTCCAACCCCGGCGACAATATCGCTTTTGATTTCCGGGTGCTGCCCGGCCGCCAGAGCCTTACCAAAGAGCTCGTCCGGCATTGGGCCCAGGGCACCAAGGCCGGCCAGGCCAGCGGGATGCTCTTCAACTTCAACCAGTTGGATCAGACCGGGCTGGTCGATCCGGTCGCTGGCCAGTTCACCGTGCTGATGCGCACCTCCCAGAAGACCGCCCTGAAGAACCCGCTGGATGCGGAGCGCGTCAACAAGTGGAAGATCCAGTCCATCCGGGTTGGGGTTGAGGGGACAGTTTTGTGAGTGGCAGGTGGCGGGTGGCGAGTGCCGAAAATCGTGATCGCGCTCGTAATCGCGCTCGTGATCGAATAAGAGCCGGCCCCTCCCGGCGAACCCGTCCGGTGACGGTGGAATGTGGAATGTGGAGTGCCGAAAATTGTGATCGCGCTTGTAATCGCGCTCGTGATGGGGTCTCAGGTGTCCACTATTATCAGGATCCGCCTGAGACCCGAAACCGAGGGTGTTTAAAATGGTGAAGGAACCGTGAGATGATACGCACCGAGAATCTGAGCAAAGAGTTCGGCAACAATCGCGGGGTTCATGCCTTGAATCTGACGGTCCCCCGCGGCAGCATCTTCGGGTATATCGGCCCCAACGGGTCCGGCAAGACCACCACCATCCAGCTGCTCTGCGGTTTGACCCGGCCCACCTCCGGCCAGGCCTTTATCGACGGCATGGAGGTCACACCCCGCAACAGCGCCAAGATCAAGCGCATGATCGGCTACATGCCCGACGCCTTCGGCGTTTACGACCAGATGACCGTCTGGGAGTACCTCGACTTCTTCTGCGCCGCCTACCGCATCGCGCCCAAGCAGCGCAAGGCCCGTATCGACGAGGTTCTGGAGCTGACCAACGCGGCCTACATGCTGGACTATCAGGTTTCCTCTCTGTCCAAGGGCATGACGCAGCGGATCGGCCTGGCCAAGACCCTGCTGCACGATCCGGATCTGCTGATTCTGGACGAGCCCGCCGCCGGTCTGGACCCCCACGCCCGCATCGAGATGCGCCGCACCATTCAGCGCTTGAAAGAATTGGGCAAGACCATCCTGTTGTCCAGCCACATTTTGCCGGAGCTGGCCTCGGTCTGCGATCTGGTCGGCATCATCGAACAGGGCAAGCTGCTGGCCCAGGGTACGGTGGCGGAGATTACCGAGACCTTGCGCGAGCATCTGGTGCTGGTGATACGGGTGGACTCGGACATCGAGGAGGCCGCCGCCCTTTGCCGCCGGATCGAGAATGTCGGACAGGTGGAGAGCAGCGGCAGCGAAATGCGCCTGGTATTCACGGGCACGCGTGGCCAGGTGGCCGACCTGAACGCTCTCCTGGTCGAACACGGGGTCCGCATTACCGAAATCAAGGAGGAGGAGGCTGACCTGGAGAAGGTCTTCCTGAATGTGACGGGCAGGGGAGCGCAGTGATGATTCCCTTGTTTGGCAACCCCATTATGCTGCGCGAGCTGCGGGCCAATGCCCGCGCCAAAAAGGCCGCTATTTTCGTTCTGCTGTTGGGCGGGGCGCTGTCGGCGCTGATTCTGCTGCTGTGGCCGCGCAGCGGCGTTTTCGCCAGTCGCAATATTCAGGAGATCTTCGCGATTTTTCTGAACAGCAACCTGGCCATGCTTTGCCTGCTCACCCCGGGATTCACCGCCACCACCATCACTTCGGAGAGGGAGGCCAAGTCGTTCATCCTGTTGTCGACCTCCCTGCTGACCCCCTCCCAGATCCTTTGGGGCAAGCTGACCGCGGCCCTGGGCATGACGCTGCTGCTGATGCTGGCCACCATGCCGTTCACGGCCGTCTGCGCTCTTTCCGGGGGCATCAGCTTCGGACTGTTGGGGCAGGCCTACCTGATTATCCTGGTCGCGGCCCTGACCTACGGTCTGTTCGGATTGGCCGTCAGCTCGCTGTGCCAACGCAACTTCACCGCCCTGGTCCTGACCTATATCGGCATCGCGGTTCTGGCCGGGGCCGTCTGGCTGCCCTCGGTCCTCCTTTCCCAGGTGGCCGCCATCCGCCCCTTTCTGCTGGCCATACGCGCCTTGAGCCCATTCGAGGCGCTCTATGCCCTGAACAGCCCCGAGCGCTACGAGCTGGCCGTCAGCGGCGTCTACTCGGGCTCGACCCTCACCTTCTTTCTGCTGGGGATGGCCATTCTGGCGGGTCTGTGCCTGCTGACGTTCTGCTTCTTCATTCTGCGTCCGCCAAGGGGGCGTGCCGCCCGCAATCAGCAGTTTTACACCGACACCAGGACCGCCGTCAAGCGCAAGCTCATGTTTCCGTTCTACCTGATCGACCCCATGAAGCGCAAGAAGCCCATCGGACGCTTGCGGAACGTCATTTTCGTGGCCGAACTGCGCAGCAAGGTCTTCGGCAAACCCAAATTCATTCTGCGCAGCCTGTCGGCCTGCATTCTGCTGAGCATGGGAATATTGACTCTGGTGGCCATGCAGTACGCCACCGGCATCAGCGGCGACACGGTGCGGTTGGCGGCCATTGTCTTCCAGGTGGCTGTGGTGGTGCTGCTGGCACCGCCGGTGTGTAGCGGCAGCATCACCGACGAGGTCAACGGCAACACGTTCTTCATGTTGAAGATGACGCCGCTATCCATGCGCACGATCGTGGCCGGCAAGATGAAGGCCGGCCTGGCCTACGTTTGCATCTTTCTGATCAGCAGTCTTCCCGTGCTGGGTGCGTTGGCCTATCTGGAAAGTGCCTCGGCCTACTGGCGGGTCGGGGTCTGGCTGGGATTGCTGATCCTGTGCACCGTGCTCTTTGTCAGCGCCGGTTTGTGCGCCTCGACCCTGGCGCCGACCACGGCGGCGGCCACGGCCTTCAGCTATGCGTTCGCCTCGTTCATCTGCCTGGGGACCCTCAGTGTGCTGGCTGTCCAGGACCGCCTGGCCCCCGGACTGGTCGCCTTGGTTCTGAGCTTCAATCCTCTGGCCGCGGCCGTTCAGATCACCTCGGATACCTGGTTTGCCGAGCTTCCTCTGGTGTTTGGACGCCGGCTCTGGCAGAACAATCTGATCTTTCTGGGCAGTTTGACCGTGTTTCTGACGGTCCTGACCGCCGTGCGTGTCCGGATCATTCTGCACCGCCGGGGATAAAGTGGTCGGCAAGATGAAGCCGAAATCGTGATCGCGCTCGTAATCGCGCTCATGATCGGGGTGAGACTCTCGATTACGATTGCGATTAAGAAAGCGATCACGAATTAAGAACACACTCTTTCCTTACTAAACGGGATTCTTGACATGATCGATGAACTTCTCAATACCGTCGCCCTGTTCACCGCCTTCTTGCCAATCTGGCAGGACCGGCCCCTGACCGATGCCGATCTGAACCCCGGGCCGGCTCCCTATGAGGTGACGGCCGACACCGTCGCGGTGCAGCAGGAGGCTCTGCGGTCCAGCGATCCGCTGGTGCGCCTGGCCGCCGCGGAGGATTTGGGTCAAACGGACGATCCCCAGGCTGCCCGGCTTCTGGCCGCCGCCCTGCCAAAGGAGACGGATCGCTCGGTTCTGGCGGTGATCCTGCAGCAGCTCGCCTCCACTTCATCCGAGATTGAATCCGGGCTCGAGAAAAACGTCGAACCGTTTCTCAAGCACGAAAATGCCTCGGTTCGCTACTGGGCGGTGCGGCTGCATTCGCGGCTTGGCGATGCCTCCTGCCGGGACTTGCAGGCGGTGGCTGAAACCGAGAAGGACCCGGCCGTTTGGTCCGCAGCCTGGGACGGGCTCAAGCTCCAGGCCGACCGGGTCAGCCCGAGCTTCCTCAAGCCATTTTTCAAGGATGAGAATCCTCAGGTCCGGGCTGCGGCCGTGCGGGTGGCCGCCTGTCGCTCCCGCTTGGAGGGCGAGCTGGTCCAGGCGGCAGGGGATTCCTCGGTCATGGTCCGCTGTGCCGCCGCCGAAGGCGTGGCCTTGGTTCCGGCCTCGCACCTTGGCAAGCTGGTCAGCTCGTTAATCAAGGATGCCCACGCCGGAGTCCGGGCGCAGGCAGCCGTTAGCTTGGCTGCCCGTACCGACCAGACTGCCGTGCCTTATTTGCTAGTCCTTGTCAAGGATCAGGATTCCGAGGTTCGCCGTTTGGCTGTGGAAGGTCTTGGCAAGCAATCCGGAAGCCAGTGCGCCCAGGCGGTCATCGCCCGCTTGACGGATGCCAGCGCCGTGGTCAGGCAGGCCGCCGAAACCGCCGCTGTGAATCTGCACGAGCGCACAGCGGTCGATGGCCTGGCCGTGGCCGTCCTGCCCACGGCCAACCCCGCGGCCCGCCTGCATGCCCTGCGCCTGCTGGGTCAGTTGGCTATCCGGGATCATGCTACAGCCATTCAGGAGGCGCTGGAGCGCGAGTCGGCCCCGGAGAACGTGGCCGCGGCCATCGCCGCCCTGGGCAGGATGGAAACGGTCGCGGCCGTTCCGGGCATCGTCCGGCGGGCGGGGCATCGCGATCCGGGCGTTCGGGGTGCGGTTGCCGCCGCCCTCGGTCTCTTGAAGCAGCCGGCTGCCGACGACTGCCTTAAGCAATTGGCGGCCGATGCCGACACGGGTGTGCGGCTCAGGGCCCTGGAGGCCATTGGCCGTACCGGCCACGGCCAGGCCTTCGACGCCACTCTGATCAGGGTGCTAAAAAGCTACGGTGCCAAGACCCACCCCGAGGAGCGGGCCCGGGCCTGTTGGGCCGCCTCCAGAGTCCTCCCGCTCAGTCAGGACGCCGCCCAGGCGATGGTTGTGCTGGCCACCCGGCCGGTGATCCCAGGGGAAATGGGCGAGAAGATGTTCGATACCGAGCAGGTATTGGTCTCGGCCAGCCTTTCCCTGGCCGCCATGGCCCGGGAGCAGGACTGGGCCCGTCCCCTGTGCCGCAAGGTTGTAGATCTGCACGCAACGGTTCTCCCTCCATCCGCCGCATCCTCGCCAAACTCCCTCCTGCCGACTCCGGCAATACAGGAAGCCGCCCGCCAGGTCAGGGCCTTTCTGAACGGCGACGACGCCCCCAAACCTGCCCGGCGCCCCCGAGAACCCTTCAACTTCCGCTACCAAAGCATCGGAACGTGAGAACGTTGAACGTGCGTGGATTGCCGAGGATGCAACGGAACTGGAGTGGTGTCAGGCCTGTTCGCTTGTTGAACCAGGTGCAGAATTGCGCTTCGCTGTTGAATCCCATCTCCCGGGCGATCCCCTTGAAGATTTTGTCCTGGATGAGAATCTGCTGGGTGCATTGGGAGAGCAGGGCCTGAGCGAGGAAACCCTTTGGCGTTATCTTGAGATGTTGCTTGAAGAGGCGGTCAATATGGACGCGCCCCAGGCAGGTGAGCTCGCTGAGTTGTTTATAGGGAACCGGTGCAAAGACCTGGATCTTGCGCAGGTATTCGACCATCTTCTGGACACGCAGATCCTCAGCCTGATCCGCATTCGGTTCAATCCCCTGGGCAGCCAGGGCCGTCAGTAAGCAGAGAAGCCATGAGGAGAAGATCTGCGGGATCCTGATCTGCCTGATCACCGGCAGATCCTGAATCGCGTTCTCCGGACCGATTCCGTCACGAAAGCCCGTCGTCAGGGATGCGCGCTATTACTGGAAGCAGCGCCCCTGGCGGACAAACCTTCCCGCCGCCCGCTGGCAGTGCAGCCGAAAACGCCTCTACTGCGCCTCCGATTCCGGTGAAGCGGCCCAGCTGGATTTTCGCGACGCCACGGTGATCCCCCAGAAACAGGGCCACTACCCGGCTTTGTAGCCAGAGTCTTGCCCAGGGCCCCAACGGCAGAGCCGCCTCGGAAACCAGGGGTGAATTGCGGCTGCCGACTACTCCCGGGTCAATCCGCAGAACTCCGTGCTGAACTCGCCGGTGCGTCCCGATTCGGCGACGGCCCGGACCCGGTAGAAATACTCCCGATGCGTTCGCAGGTCGCGGTCTTCATAGCGGGCGACGCGATAGGGCCCGGGCTCAACCCGTGCCAGAAAGGTGGTCTCATTCGGGATGAAGCCGGATTGGTCGGATCGGAAAAGCTCGTAATGCGACAGATCCGCCTCCTGATTCTGGCCCCAGACCAGATACAAGTGCCCCTGGTATTCGCCGCAAACGGCTCGCGGTTGGTCGATGATGCCGGTGTAGACCGATCCGATGGGCGCCGGCGTTTCGAGCGAATCGGAGGGGGGCAGGGCGGTGGCTTCGGGAATGTTCCGGCCTTCAATCCGCAGCGTCAGGGTGCCGCCTCGGTTGACGGTGAAGGCGCCTTCGTCGGACGTCTCGCCGGTGCCGCGTTCATCGACGGTGCCGCGCGTCAGGCTCCCGTCGGCGACCAGCGACTGTTGAATCGCGGCCCGGTTGATGGTCCGGTCGTGGTTTTCCTGGAAGCGGGCGATGATGCCGTTGCCGTCCTCGGCCCGCTTCAGGGCCAATAGCCGCAGATTGGGGCAATCGGCCTCGATGAAGCTCATGCCGTTGGCGGGGTGGGGGGCTTTCTGGGCGGGGATCCGGCGGACCATGACGGGATGTGCCAGGCGTTCGGCCAGTTGCGGCACGCCGGCGCTGCGGAAATCGCCCGCGTAGGACGTGATGGTGTAGCGAAACTGCGGATTCACATGTGAACCGCCCGGGGTGTGCATCTGCAGCCAGTCGTTGAACAGATAGGAGTAGATTGCCGACCCCGGATCCTTCAGAAAACAGTCGGTCTTGTCCGGATGGATCCGACCGAATTCCACTAGTTGACTGTCGAGTTGAAACAGCGCCACGCCAATGGCGTCGTTCTGCACACAGCACCACTCCCGCGCCGCCATATAGGTCTCGGTCCCGTGCCCGGTCTGGTCCTGGCCCGGGGTCGCCATGCAGCCGTTGAGCTGGACCTGCGGTGTCGCGTTCTCGATGGCGAAGGGAAAGGCGTAGTACCCGTAGCGGTAGTAGCGATTCGTGTTGATCAGATCGGCCACATGCGAAAGCCGGTTGTCGATGTCGATCCGTTTTTCATGAACCGGCAGGCTGACGCGCTGCTCCAGGGCCGCTCCCGACACGGGATCGTCCAGGGTGGCGACGACGGTCACGGCAAAGGGATCGCGCTCGATTTGAAAGCGGGCGTCCGCCGGCGTGGAAAAGGTCTGATGGTTGTCGGTGGTGTAGACGAACTGGTTGCCGCGGAAGGGGGCGTCCGGATCCAGCAGCTCGCGCTCCAGGTCTTGGTCGAATATGGAGGCAATCGAGCCGTCGGGGCAGAACCTCACGCGGTAGTACTGGTTTTCGATGGTCGGGGCCGCGTCCGGACACTCCACAGCGGGTTCGGTTGGAGCCGTCAGCTCACGGAGGGGAACGACCGCATAGCCGAAGGGCGGAACCGCGGGCGAGACGAATGTCGCCGTCCGTTCCGGTTCAGTGTCCAGGCCAATCAACTCCCGGCGCTCTTGCAGTGTCGGATTGAACAGAACCAGGGACGGTTCAGGTGCGGAAATCTGCGAGACCAGGGCGTCGAGGGCCCGATTGCCTTCCTGGGTGGCCACGCGTTCGGCCTTGTCAATCCAGTCGCGGTGCTGCATCCAGGTTTCGTAGACGCGCCGTCCCTGATAGCCGCTGACGCCGTAGGAGTGTTCGTCGTTGCAGAGCAGGGCGTCCCAGGCGCGGTTGAAGCGTGTGGCCGGATAGGCATAGCCGGGGATCAGCAGTCCGGCCAGGGTGGCCAGTTTCTCGGCGGTCGGCAGCAGGCGGTCGACGGCGAACTTCTGCGCCAGCAGTTCCGGGGTGGTGAGCGGATGCTGATACCAGCCCCCGGTGATGTCCCCGCTCAGGACAGGAATCTGCGCGTCAAAGTCTTGCCGCAGGCGGTCGAACGGTTCGTCCAGGTTGCCGACCGTTCGCAGTTGCGGCCACCTCCAGGTTCGGTTCCACTCTTTAAAGACGTGGTTCAGACTCAGGTTCGGCTCTTCGTCGTCCATGTAGCTGGCCATCAGCCACATGTCGTAGGGGTAGCGAGCTTCCAGTTTGGTCAGTTGCCGGGCGGTGCGGGTGGCGACATTCTCAAGATCGCTTGGCGTGCAAGTCATGCCCGGCATCAGACCGAAGGCCGCGGCGCCGTAATGATACTGGGTGCTGCCCCAGATCAGTAGACGACTCCGCTCGTCCTTGCTTTGCCAATAGAACACCATGGGCAGGGCGGAGTCGTAGCGGACATCGATGCGGGATCCGCCGCCGGAGGCGTCGGGATTGCAGACCTTTCCGATGACCTCGGGGTCTCTCGGCCAGATGGTGGACGGCAGGGGATTCCAATGATTCGGGGCAAAGAAGATGTTCTCGAATCCGGCCTCGGCATAGGGGGCCACCAGCGCCCAGCTCATGCCGTTGTTGTCGATCATGGTCATGGTCCGGCTGTCGATACCCCAGGCGCGCTTCAATTTTGCCCGGGTGTAGGTGGACCGGCACATCTGCTCCATTCCGTAGACCTGGGTGTGGTTGCCGGCCGTCCCCGCGCCGACGGCCAGTCGCCCGGTCCCGACGTATTGTTCCACGGCGTGGCGTGCGGCCTCTTCGCCCCGGTCAGCCGCATAATTGTTCCACATCCAGGTTCCTTCCAGCATATATCGGTAGCGTTCCCCCTGGTCCCAACCTTCCGTTTGGTCGCAGAGCATCATGGCTTTTTCCAGGAAGCGGGAACAGTTGAAGCGCTGGATGTACGGGGAGTTGTGCAGGCCGATATCGGTATGAGAGGAGCGGATGACATAGAGAGTCCATTCGCGGGGCGGGCACCAGAGCGTTTCGCACTCCGC
>JBFJXC010000093.1:0-10685 GCA_041623325.1 Lentisphaeria bacterium
AACGTGTGCACCCTTGCACAACGGGATCCCTTCCCATCAGGCACCGTCGCGGCGGAACTGTTGCGGAGGTTTCCCGAAACGGTGATGAAACGTGCGGCAGAAGTGGGACGGCCGGCAATAACCCGTCATTTCGGCCACAGTCCGGGTTGGCAGCGAGGTCGAGAGCAGCAGCTCCCGAGCCTCCTTCAGACGCCGTCTGACCAAATATTCGTAGGGGGCGACCCCCACATGCCGGGTGAACAGCCGTGAAAAATGGGCGCGGGACAGGCCCAACCGGGTGGCGATGCTCTCCGCGTTCAGCCACGGCTCCGAGTAGGCGGTCTCGATGATGGCCAGGGCCTGCTGAACAGGCTCTGGAAAATCGTTTCTGGGCTGACCGCAGTGACGATCCAGTTCGCAGACAAACGCGTAAGTCAGCGCAGACAGGGCCGGCCCGTCGCCCTCGCCATTCAGGGCCATACCCAGCAAACGGCGCATCAAGCCAATGGGCGGCGAATCCGGTTCCAGGCGCAGGACTCGACCCGGTTTCCGAAGGACGCTGGCGGTCCACTCCTGAACACTCGTCCCCCAAAATTTCAGAAACATGAAATTCCAGCGCTCTCCGCGCGGCAACCGGTAGGCCGACGCGGACGGCATCCTGACTAGAAGTCCGTGTCCGGCAGGAACCCGATAACTCTGCCCCTGCACGACCAGCTCTCCGCAACCCGACAACGTGTACTGGAACAGGCAGGCGGCCTCGCGCCGGCGGTTGTCCCAATCATAACTTTCCCCGGCCCCCTTCTCCTGCAATCCAGCCAGCAGCGGAAAGCACTGCCGGCCCAGAAGCGTGCCGCCAGGCCCGAAGCCAGCCATCCCGACCCGAAACAACTCGTTCATCATTGAATCACATTTTTGCTATATCTGGTCACACTTCTGACGTTATTCAAAGCGAATTTAACCACTATAATAGCACAGATAGAAAAAACAGCGCGTTAGTTGGCCCGACCGGAAAGGAACCCTTGAGATGATGGCACACTTTGGCAGCTGCGAAGTCAGACTGGAAGCGGATATCCTGACGCTGAGCACCGGTGCAATGGCTCGGCAATTCCGCTGGAACGGCGGCGCCCTACAAACCATTCGGCTCACGGAGCTGGCCGAAAACATAAACTGGGACTGCCGGGGGGAACGCCCGGACGTGCAGCTGCCCGTTTCCCACCCCTGCTCGGACGCCAAGCTGAACACGCGAGTGGTGGAGGCCACGGCAACCGCACCGGCCTTCCTGGAGGCCACAGTCCAGACCCGGCATGGCGCTCTGGAGATGAAGCGAGTCTTTCGCCTCTACCCCGGCGTACCGGCCATTGCGGCCGAACTCTACTTGAAGGGGACAGGCTTGACGGCATCCGAGAGCCAGAAGTCAGACGCCGGCTCCCTGTCGCAGCTGGAAAACGCCGCGGCCGCGGCGGAGAGCACGGTTCGGGATATGAGTCTGGACCGTTTAGAGTTGATGGGCCTGCATACGCGAGTCACGGCCGTCCAGTTCTTCGACATCACCGACCGGCGCAACAACCTGACCCGCACCGCCGAGCTGGTTCCGTACAACCAGCCCGAACGGCTTGCCGCCAACCTGCTTCTTGTGGAAGACCAAATCGAAAACCGCCGACTGTTCTGCCTGAAAGAGGCTCCCTGCTCCGATGTGCAACTGGACTGGCCAGGGGCCGACTTTTCCGTGGAACGGCGTCAACTGCTCGCGCTGGGAGTCGGCATTCCCGAATCCGCGCTGTCAACCGGCCAATGGGTGCGCGGATATGGCTTGGTGGTGGGAGTGTCCTCCGGAGACGAGCTGAGTCTGCTCCAAGCGCTGCGGGCCTACCAGGGCTCGGTTCGCACCTTCGACCCACCGCGAGATTGCATGATTCTCCAGAATACCTGGGGAGACCGAGGCCAGGACCGCCAGCTGGGCGAAGCCTTCTCCATCGCCGAGCTGGAGGCCGGCGCCAGACTGGGCGTCACCCATTTTCAGTTGGACGACGGCTGGCAGACCGGACGCTCGTGCAATTCGGCCTTTGGCGGTTCCCTGGAGAAGATCTGGGACAACGAGCGCTACTGGACCGTCAATGCCGACAAATATCCCAACGACCTGTTCCCGGTCTTGGAAAAGGCCAAAGAGCTGGGCATCGAGCTGTGCCTCTGGTTCAACCCCTCCAAGGACGACAGCTACGCCAACTGGCGGAAGGATGCCGACTGCCTGATCAACCTGAACCGGCGCTATGGCATCCGCACCTTCAAAATCGACGGGGTCAATCTTCCCGACAAGACCGCGGAGACCAATCTGCGCCAGTTGCTGGACACGGTGAGCCAGGCGACCCAGGGCCAGGCGGTCTTCAATCTGGACGTGACGGCCGGTCGGCGGTTCGGCTATCACGCCTTCAATGAATACGGCAACAAATTTCTGGAGAACCGCTATACGGACTGGGGCAACTACTACCCCCACTGGACGCTCCGAAACCTATGGATGCTCTCGGCCTATGTCCCCACGACCGCACTGCAAATCGAGTTTCTGAACAAATGGCGCAATGCCGGCAAGTATGCGCCGGGCGATCCCCTTGCCCCCCGCAACGTGCCATTCGAATATTGCTTCGCCATCACCCTTGTGGCCCAGCCGCTGGCCTGGTTCGAGGGCTCGAACCTTCCCGAGGAGGCCTTCGAAGCCGCTCCGGCTATCCGGGCCTACCGCGACCATCAGACCGCCATCCACAGCGGGACCATCCTGCCCATTGGCGACGAGCCCAGCGGATTCGGCTGGACCGGTTTTCAGAGCATAGGGGACAATTCAGGCTACCTGGCCGTCTATCGCGAGCACTGCCCGGCTGCCAGTGCCGCCTTCTGCCTCTGGGGCCTGAAACCGGGGGCGAGACTGAAGCTGAAAGCCGTCTGCGGAGCTGGCGAACAAACCGAACTAACGGTCGCCGGCGACGGCAAGGTCAGATTCGAGCTGCCGGGTCCATTCAGCTATGCCCTCTACCGCTACGAGCTCGGATAAGCGCCAAGGTGCCCCGCCAAAGCCAACGCAACACTTCATTCAGGAGCTCACGGAGGCAGTATCGTGCCTGGATTGCGGAAACCTGAGCCCGGGAATCCAGGCTGGGCCGCCTACTCCCCTTTGCCGACGGGATAGGGAAGCATGTCCAGGTCGCGCTTCTCCAGGGCGGTAAGCAGGTCGCCGAAATGATAGAGGTCGCGCAGCTGCCCCTCCACCAGAGCCACGAGGAAGAGCTGGGACAGAATCCCCAGCCAGACATCCTTGCGGGCGCAGGGATGGAACTTGTCGGAGGCGCTGAGTTTGGCCACATGCCAGCCCGAGGTCGGGTCCACCAGAAGGTGATGGGAGTCAAGCAAACAGAAGCGCCCCTCGTAGAGGACGATGGTGGAGACCCAGCCGACCGCCTGGCCCAGATGCTGGGCCAGGGCACACAGCAGCACCGGGGCCCCATATTTGGTCTGAACCACCCCGTCCATCAAGTACAGGTCCACATCCAGCAAATCCTCTTCCGGAACAGCAAACTCCCGATCCCTCATGAAGGCGGCCAGATGTGGCGTGTCATTGACCTCCTGCTTGAGAAGGGCCACCATCTCTTCGACGGCGTCGTCGACCACCCGGCGCGAGCAGTGTAGATCGTACAGGGTATTGATGCGCAGGATTCCCTCCCACAGGGAGATGGTCTCATTCTTGACACCGGCAACGAACTCCCGACGTGCCCGCCGCCGGGCCAGGATGCTGCTGAGCTGATGGATTCGCGAACGCAGCCGCGGATTGCTATCCTCCTGGTACTCGGCAATGGCCTTGTTCATGGCAGTCCCCATTTTAAGGAACTGCTCCATGGCCAAAGAGGCCACCTTGATATTTTCGTCCTGCAGGAGGGTGATCAGAGCGGATAACTTGGCATTTTTCTTAGTCACGTGCCAGATAATCCTTTTCGTAGCGCAACCGGTATTCAAAGACCTTCTCAATATACATTTTGGTCATGGGATAACGAACCCGTTCCAAAGCCTTTCCGCGCGGATCCTCCGGCGCCCACTCCCGGGCTCTTCCGAGGCCGGCATTATAAGAAGCCAGGGCCAGGACCTCCGAGTCTTGGTAGCCGTTCCACAACCTCAGCATCCGGGCCAGATACCAAGTGCCGATCTCGATATTCAGGCGAGGATCGTAAAGCATGCCCATGCTTGGACTGCATTGCCGGGTCTTGCGTTCCCATTCTTTGACCGCTCCGCTGGTAATCTGCATCAGACCGATCTCGCCCTTGTCCCCCCGGGCGTCAGCCCGAAAGTTGCTCTCCTGCTTGATCACCGCTTTGACCAGCAGCGGGGATACATGGTGGCGCCGGACAGCCTCCCAAATGATCGGATCGTAGCGGCGCTGCCGCTGGCCAATCCTTTGCCAATACCACAGCCCCCCCGCGCTGGCGGCAACCGCCAGCAACCCGGCGGCACACAGCGCCAGAAGCGTGCCCCTTCCGGCTAAACTGCGCTGTCTTGTGCCGCTGCAACCAATCATTCCACTCTCTCTGCAAGCTGGAGGCCGACCATCCTGACTCATCGGACACCAGTCTACTATAATCCATCTGGAGAGCCCAGCAGAATCCTGCCGCGCCGATTCAGAGGCCATCCGCCTCCAAGGCGCTGTCCCGGAACCGCTTGGCCTGGTCCTCCGGCATGGGTTGGTAGCGGCGGCGATGGCGACGGCGCTGAAGTTCATCCCCCCCGATAAACAGGCTGGTAATGTGCCGGCCCTCTCGGCTGAAGACATGCATGCGGTTGGCCCTGCCCACAACCACAATGGTGTCGCGGACCACGTCGAGCATAAGATCGTCCCATCCGGCCGTGGCCAGATCCTCCCTGGCCTTGTGAACGGGACGCTTCTCCTCGGCCCGGAACTCGGCATGGGAGGTGCGGCGCTGTTGCTGACGCCCCTTGCGCTCGATGGAGTGGGCCAGGTGGCGGAGAGTGGCAAACAGTCTGTTCTGCAAATCCCGGCGCACGGCGCGATTGCGGGTGTTTTGCCAAAGATTCCCCAGCGAATGGACCTGGGCCCTGGCTTCGGCCAGGGCATCGTGGACGCGATGAAAAGCCTGTCTCCGCCCGGAGGGGGCATTGGCCAGAACCTCCCGGACCGCCTCCGGTGTAACGACCTGCAGGTGCAGCTTCCGATCACGGGTTTCAACCAGCTGCACCGTAATGGCCGCGCGCATGTTCTCCAGGTGCAGATATCCAGCCACCACCTGCCCCCAGACCCGATAGGTCAGACTATTCCTTCCAAATGAAACCAACTGATCGCCTGTCAGATGCGACCGGTCCAGGACGCGAGCCAGCAAATCCGGCCGAGAAGCAAAAAGTCGATCGGTCCGACGATCTTCCAGCAGTAAAAGCAACTGAAAGAACTCCTCCCAGCGCGGCCGGCCAGTGGATTCATACCCAGCGAACACCTCGCCGTCAGCCAGCGGTCGACTGTGCCGGCAGGCGCTGCTCCGGCAATCGTAGCAGTAGACACGACCACTGCGAAAATCTTTGAATTCCGAACTGCATTCGGCTCCCACCCGCCGAGCCTCTTCGGCCAGGTCCGATGCGGACATGGCATCTTCCCAAAGCAGATTGAAATCCGCAACCGCCTCGGCCGGGCCTTCCAGCCCGCATTCGGACAGGACAGCTCCCTTGAGTTCCCTCAAAGCCTTCAGGGCTAACCGGGCCTTCTCTTCAACTGTCGGCGTCACACTCAGCCTCGATTCCAAGCCGCCCGAAACATGGCGGCCGTGTGGGCCAGGGCCTCCGGAATCACACGGCTGCCGGAGAGAACCGGCATGAAGTTGGTATCTCCAAACCAGCGCGGCACCAGGTGTCCGTGCAGGTGGGCCTCGACCCCGGCCCCGGCGGCCGCACCCAGATTGAAGCCATAGTTGAACCCCTGGGGGTTCATCAGCTGGGTCATGATGGTCTTGATGCGAACAACCAATTCCATCATTTCCGCGTGCTCCTCGGCGGTCAGATCGCTAAGATCGGCCACATGCCGATAGGGCGCGACCATCACGTGCCCGGAGTTGTAGGGGTAGGCATTCAGCAGCAGAAATGACATCCGACCGCGGGCGACCACCAGATTCTCCACATCCGCATCCGCCGCAGCAGCCTTGTCACACAGGAAACACTCATCGGTCTTTTCCTGCCGAATATACTCGATGCGCCAAGGCGCCCATAAGGGTCGGGACCGCGGGGGGGGAGTCTCGTCGTGATGGGGATTCATCCGGCCCTCGGATCTGAAATCGGTTGGATTTGGCAGGAGCCTGGCTAGTCGGCCACGCACTTGTCACGCCGCGAAAGCAACTGTCGCCACCAGCGGTCAATGCGCCGCAGGGACTCCGAGCCAGCCAAGCCAACTCCGACCGCGAGCATCACCCAGGAGAATGCATAAAGCAAACTGCCCAGTTTGACCCAGAATACGGCACCGGTCTTGAGATACATGACACCAGCCACGGCCAAACCGCCGTAGCCAACGGGTGCATTCGCAATCAGGAGACCGACCCCCAATTGAAAAAGCCATTTCTTCCAGCGCTGACCCACAGGTTCAATCCAATCCAACACAGTTGCCCGATCGCCCACCCCTGCAACAACCCTTCAACATATCTCCCGGACCACGGCAATCAAGTTGAACTATCGCTCTTGGGCGTTGGTGACGTAGATAATGCTCTTGAGTTCGCGAATATCCGCCTCCAGGCGCACTATCTGGACTTCGACCAACTCAAGTTCGGCCAGCAGCTCCCGACGGCGCTCAGTGTACGCGGAGGCGGTCATCTTCTTATTGCGGCGCCTGTGCTGGATTTGCTCGAGCGTAGCCTGAATTTTTCGCCGCCGGGCCACCCGCTCGTTATACTGCTCCTGCAAATTGGCCAGCTGCTTGTCCTGCTTCTTCCGCAGTCTCGCCGTCCGTGCTTTGCCCTCGATTTCGGCCTTGGCTTTGGCGATTTCAGCCTGCCTCTCCGCCTGCTGGAGGATAGCCGCTTTGCGCCGCTCCATGGCCAGCCACTTCTCATAGGCCGGGGTCGAACCCGTGATCGTGAAAAGAAGCGGACGCGGATCGGCCGCCAGTCTCTTCTTGTAATCCTCCTGGGTCAGTTCGCTGACCACGGCATAGATCCCCGACTGGCCTTCGTTTCCCAGATCCACGAGCGTGCGGGAGCGTAGCACCAGATATTCCCGGAACACGTCCGCCTGTTTCCATTTGACGGCATCCACCTGGACCAGATAATGCCGCCTGGCCGCGGCGACCACCACAAAATCCTCGCCGACCACATCTTCCACAACCCCTTTGACGCGGACAAGGGAGGCGTCCTTTGGCAACAGCTCGCCTTGAGATCCCAGAACGTAGAGCTGCCGGGCAACTTCAAAGCTTTCCTCTTGTACCGATTTCCTGCTCAGCAAGTAATTGACATCCTGCTGACTCAGCAAGTTAAGATTGAGCCGGGTGATGCCGCCGCGTTCCGAATCGCGGATCTGCAAAACCCCTTTGGACACTTGCCAGAACTCGCCCCGCACGCTGGATTTGCCGGACGAACTGGTCCAAGTCCGGACTTCCTGACTCCAACCGCACACACACACCAGCAATGCTGACAATACCAGCTTGCTTGAGAGCACAGGATTTCGGGATGCAATCATCATTTACTTCATTCCGCCAACCGAGGCCAGAAAAACCGCCGCGCGCGTGCCGGCCTCGCCCTCAAGTACCGCGAACGTGACCATTTCGCGCATTTTCCGATCCACATAGACGGCCCCGCCCCGGGGGTGGCCGGACAACTTTTTCCAGCCGGCCTCTTGGAGGCGGGCATCGTAATCCCGGAACACCGTGCTCACTGACTGACCGGACACAAAGGAGCCAAAAAGCGCATCCCTGCCGGCCAGCGAGAGCACCAATCCGACACGGTCGGCATGGGGGGTCGGAAGACGGCGGGGCCAGACCGGTTCCCGACCTTTGGCCAGCGCCTGCGCCGGAAGGTCGACACTAAAGACCAATGTATCGAAAGCATTGCCTACGGAGAGGACATAATGACGCACCACCCTTCCCTTTCGGGACGGCTCTTCCAGCAGCAGGCTGCGTGCCCCTGCCGAATGACGGTAGTCCACCAGAAGCGCCTTGATCGTGGCCACCGCATCGGCAAAGGCCAAACTGGAAGTCCCAACCCGAAGCCCCCCCTTGTGGCCGTTGACGACAATATCATCCTCCAATACGGTTCGGCTTCCAAGGCGCTCGTACAGAGTACCGGCACCGGTGCCTGGCCGAAGCGTATAGACGATGGCCTGGCTGGCACCGGCCGCCAGCAACGCCAACGCAAGAGCCAGGCGAAATGCCACCGGGCTCGTCATTCGTTGTCGGAGTCTATTCATCACAATCCGTTGTCAATGGTCCACCGTCCTCAGTGGATTATCCCCGGCCCGGGACCGGGCCCCGGACCGCCGCCGCCAGACGCCGGCAGGCAAGGATCCCTTCTGTCGTCCACGGTTCCGTCGATGCCGTCCGGACCGGCCATATACTCCAGGCGCCAGTCGTCGTAGTCCGCCCACATCGTACTGAAGGTGGAGGCGGGATCGTTGTACTGCTCGATGGCTTTCAAGTAGTAGCTGTATTGCTCCTTGATCTCGTCCGGAACCGCCGGATAGGCCGGGTGGCCGAAATACTCGATGATGAACTGGTAGAAATCAGGATCTTCACTGAGAGGATTGCTGGGGGTGATCCCGACTGGAATCAAGCGCACATCCGTAAAAACCGGCAAAACCACACCAGCCTTGTGCGGCACATCCCCGTCCAGGGAACCAAATGGCTTGGCCGATGCAACGCTGGCCACATTGGCGCCCGCCCGGAGCGAGGCCAGACGCTGCTCGGCATCTTCCAGGCGCTTGGCCTCGGAGGCGAACGACCCGCCAGAGCCGAAACGCTGATCCGACCAGGCCAGTTCCGTGCCCAGCCGCGTGTCCGTCTCCTCATCCTCGGACTGGCCGTACTGCCAAGTCCAGCGGCCCAGCAACAAATCCGGGTAGGAAGCCGTCGTCAGGCGGGCACAGGCCCCCCCATAGGTGAATTCGGGCTTGACATCACTGCGCAAATAGGGATTGATAAAATCGTACAACCCCGTCTGCCCCCAACCATTGCCGTCCCCGACCAAATCGTACACAGCCCAGCGGATTTCGGAAAGCCCGGGCTGGGAGTCCGGCAGCGGCAGCAGGCCGCGATCCAGCATCATCTCATCCCTTGCCAGGCGGCCAGCCCCGGAAAGCGCGGAATCAAAATGCACGTAAAGCGGCAAAAATTCGCTGCCCGGAAAGTAGGCTGAGGGATTGGACTCGTAGACCATGCCGTCCAGGTCGATGGGACCATGCCCGGGCCCGATGCCGCGCCTGTAAAACCAGCAGAAGTGGCGGGCGTGAACCGCCCGGTAGAAACCAGAATCCAGAAGCAGACTGCCTCCGGCGCCGATTAACTGGGGCAAGCCTCTGAGGAAACGGTTGTTGACCGGATTGGCCGCCACCCCCTCGTTTTGGATGGCTTCGAGCATCTCCTGGTATGGAGGCAGCCAGGCGTAACCCAGGCCGTCGGGGTCATCCCCGTACATCGCCCTGTAAACCCCGCCGGTCGCCTCGTCCACATACCCCCGGACATGCTGGGCCAGAAAATCCGAGTAGGACCAAAGCGAGCGCAGGCCGTTGTTTTTGGCCGCCTGTTGGGCGGCGGCAAAGCCGACCAGCGGTCCGGTGTAGGTCAAACGCGCCTGCATCTGGGTCAGCAAGGCCACCGAGCCCAACAATTCGTCTTCGGGGTCGTCCGGATCGTCGCTGGGCACTGGAGGCAAATCCGTCAGAATGACCGTGGCGGCCTTGAGTAGATTCAACTCTCCGATCAGATTCAGGGTTCGCCCCTGCCAGGCGGCGGCCGTCAGAGCGGCGGCATCGGCCCCGTTCTGATTCTTGGCTCGCAAGCGAATGATGTTCTGCAAATCAAAAAGGAACATGATCACCACCAGCAGGACCAGCATGATCATGACCACGAAAACCAACACCTGACCACGAGGGCCATGCGACCGCCTGGGCCGGGAATTCGGAAACCGCCTGTTTCTACTCGCCTTCATTCGCGCGTCTGCCAAATTGCCTCGAATCCAACATGCTAGTACAGGTAGTAGCCCGCGTGGTTGTAGAGCCGGACCTCGCTGTCGAAGTCGACCGTGTACACCGCCCCGCCGTCGGCGTCATAATAATCCGGTGCCATGTAGGCGCCTTGAAACGGCATTTCAACCGGATAGTCGCGCACCCGGACCCGGAAATTGCTCATGCCTTCGGCACCGATCACAGGCAGGCTGTGATGGATCCGGTCCCAGTGTTGGTAGCGCAGTGGAAAGTGATATCCCTCTGCGCCCAAATACTCGGCTATCAGGTCGGGTTCGATCTGGCCCAACTGCGCGTTTCCCAGGCTGGTGTAGGACGAGGGTTCCTGTATGTCCCCGGCCATGCCGATGCTTCCGACATTCTTGGCCCGCCCGACCATGCCCGAGTCGTAGCCGACGACATAGGACCTGGCCATGACGAAGGCGGTATGGTGGGCGATCATCTTGCCGGTATACAGATGGGCGACCTGGAGGAGACCGAAGAGAATCAGGCACAACAGCAACAAGGCCATC
>JBFJXC010000094.1:0-10679 GCA_041623325.1 Lentisphaeria bacterium
ATGTCCAGGGCGGCCTGCACGCAATGGTTCTGGCGCCGCACATTCTGAATGCAAATTTCTTTGCGGCGCAGCAGGTCGATACTGAAGCTGACGCGATCCACCTCGGGGATGCCGATGAGCATAAGCTTGCCGCCAGGCTTGAGCAGTTCGACAGCCTGGTCCAACGCCTCCTGCTGGCCGCAGCATTCGAAGACCGCATCCAGCAGCAGGGGTTCCTGTTCGACCATGCTGGCAACGATATCTTCCCGGTCTGGATTGCCGGCCCAGGCGGCTCCGGCCTGGCGGGCAATCTGTACCCGCGCCTCGATCTTGTCGGTCATGTAGATCCTCTCGGCCCCCTGCGCCAGGGCCGGCAGCAGCACGCTCAGCCCGATCGGACCCGAGCCCAGGATGCCAATCCGGGCACCCTTCATCGGCACCGACTGCTTGACGCCGTACGCCCCGATCGCCAAGGGTTCGGAGATGGCCGCCTGATCCAGGCTCATGCTCGCCTTAATGGGGAAGCAGCACTCCTCCGGCATGACCAGGTACTCGCAAAGGCAACCATCGGCCTGCCCCGGGCATCCCAGGAATCGCAAGGTGCGGCACGTATGCAGCCGCCCGGCCAGACACTGGTCGCAATGCCCGCAGGACATGGCCGGTTCGATGGCGACACGGTCGCCGGGTTTGACCCGGGTGACCCCCAAGCCGACCTTCTCCACGGTGCCCGCTCCCTCGTGACCGACGGCATAGGGGTACTGCACGACCTGGCTGCCGATGCGCCCGGTCGTGTAGTAGTGCACGTCCGAACCGCAGACCCCGACCGCACCCATGCGGATCAACACCTCCGTGTCGCTCTTGATTTCAGGAGTGGGAACCTCGCGCATCTCCATCTGGCGAATGCCGGTCAAAACCATCGCTTTCATCGTGTCTCCTTGCTGTCAACGCCCACCGGCCACGCCCGTGGCCAACTTAGGGCTGCTCCGCCTCGAACAAATTGCCCCGGTTCAAAATCCCCGCCGGATCGAACAGCCTCTTGAGCTGCCGCATCCCCGCGATGCCCTCCGCCCCCGCCATCAGCTCCAGAAAAGCCGTCTTCAATTTACCGATGCCATGCTCGGCCGAAACGGAGCCTCCACGGGCGACCACCTCTCGTGCCCAGGACAGGTACAGACGCTTGCCGCGGGCATAGTCATCCAGGTTCCGCGGCAAGATGTTCACATGCAGATGATTGTCGCCGACATGCCCGAAAATCACGCTCTCCAGGCCAGCCTGCTCCAAACCCTGGTTGTACATGGCCATCACGCGCTCCAGATCCGCATCAGGCACCGACATGTCCGTACCCAGCTTGGTCAGGGCCGGTTCGCGTCGCCGCCGCTGGTCGATGGTCAAGTTGACGATTTCCGGGACCGCATGGCGGAAGGACTTGAGCCGTTCCAGCTCATGGCGATTGCTGGCCGCCCAGGTCTCCGCCTCGCTGCCGCCCAGGGCGCTCAGAATATCCCCCAGCCTCCGGACCGCCGGCATCACCTCAGCCTCTCCGGCGCCATGATACTCGGCATAGACAGCGGTGTGATAGGCCGCCGGAATGTCCGGAATCGCCGTGAAGCCCGGATTGGCCACCTTATGACGGCGAAGCAAGTCGAGCGACTGGCTGTTGAAAAGTTCCACCGCCGCCGGGCGGTGCCGGGCGGCTGATTCGGACGCGGCGCTCCTGTCGCCGCGAACGGCATGCACCAAGGCCAAGGCAGCGGCCTCGGATGGCATGAAGGCCATGATTCCCCAAACACACGGTGGGGCCGGCCGGAGCCGCAGTTCCGCCTCGGTCACCACCCCCAGCGTTCCCTCCATGCCAACAAACAGGTCGATCAGATCCATATCCGGCCCAACCTGGTAGCCTGCCGCGCACTTGACTGGAGGGGGGCTATAGGCGGGAAGCTCCCCCTGGAGACGTCGCCCGGATTCGGTCGTCAGCTCGAAACGCCGTCCCCGGGCTCGGCACCTGCCGCGCCGCAGGCTGATCACATCGCCGTCGGCCAAAACCAGGCGCATGGCCTCGATGTGCCTGCCGGTCGGACCGAAGCAGAAGGACAGTGCTCCGGAGGCATTGCTGGCGACCATGCCTCCGATGGAAGCGGACGCCTCGGTCGGATCGGGCGGGAACATTTGCGCCGGGGCCGCCTTCAGACTCTCCAAGGCCGCCAGGGACGACGCCGACCAGTCCTGCGTCGGAAAACGGCAATGCAGCAACGCCTCGCGCAATTCACTCAGCAGCACCCCCGGCTGCACGATCAAACAATAACGGCCCGTGGCAACCTCGTGCCGCAACCCGGTGATCCGCCGCAGGCGGCTCAAGTTCAGCACGTGCCCGCCGGCCGGCACCGCCCCGCCGGCGATGCCGGTGCGGGCGCCCTGCACCGTCACGCCCACCCCCCGGGCGCTCATCTCCTTCAGAATCTGGCGAACCTCCTGCTCGCTGCCCGGAAACGAAATCGACTGGGCCGTGCCCACGCGGCGCGATTCGTCCCGAAGGTACTCCTGATAACGCGCATCCAGAGTTTCAATGCCCAGAGCACTCATTCGGTTCTCCCGGTTGGCGGCCCCAATGCCTCGATAAGCGCCGGGACGGCCTCGCGGACATCGGCCAGAATGCCGTAGGTGGCCACCTCGAAAATGGGAGCCTCGGGATCGTTGTTGATGGCCACGATCACCTCGGAACCGGCCATGCCCACCCGATGCTGCACCGCCCCGGATATGCCGCAGGCAATGTAGAGTTTCGGGTTGACGGTCCTGCCGGTCTGGCCCACCTGGCGGGCATAGGCAGCCCAACCGGCGTCGACCGCCCCCCGACTGGCCGCCACCGCACCGCCCAGCCTCCCGGCCAGTTCCTCCAACATGGCAAAACCATCCGCCCCACCCAGGCCCCGGCCGCCAGCCACGACAACCTGGGCATCGGACAGATTTAGGCGATCGCCCATTTCGGCCATGAAATCCAGGCGGCGCGTCCGGCTCGAGAAAACCGCCCTCGGCATGGCGACTTTTTCAAGGGTGCCGCCACGGCTCTGCCGGGAGGCTGCCCTCATGACCCCGTGCCTGACCGTGGCCATCTGCGGCCGATGATTGGCACATAAAATCGAGGCCATGATGTTGCCCCCGAAGGCTGGCCGTGTCTGCCGCAGCAATCCGTCCTCCGTAATATCCAGCCCGGTGCAGTCGGCCGTGATGCCCGTATGCACGCTGACCGCCACCCTGGCCAGGAAACTGCGCCCGACGGCGGTGGCTCCGGCCAGCACAATGGCCGGTTTGCGCTCCTCGGCAAGCCGGGACAGCGCCGTGGCATACGGTTCGGACGCATAGACGGCAAGCTCCGGAGCATCGACCTGCAGCACTTGGTCAACCGGATAGGCCAGCAAGTCCCGGCAGGCCGAATCCATTCGGCTGCCCAGCACCACCACGCCTAGCGGCTCCCCAAGCTTATCGGCCAAGGCGCGCCCGGCCCCAATCAATTCGTAGACCACGGGCTGGATACGGCCATCGAGCTGCTCTCCGAAAACCCAGACTCCCCGGTAGGCCGACAGATCCGCGCCGCCAGCCCGTTTGGCCCGGTGCAGAACGATGGACCCGAATGGGCAGCGGTCGACGCAGGCCCCGCAAAACGTGCAGTTCGCGTTGACGACCGCCACCGAGCCGTCCGACTCCAGAGCCCCGAATGGGCAAACCGTCACGCAACGCCCGCAACCCGCACAGGTTGCCGCGTCAATGTGCAGTCGGGTTTCCTTCTCTGAACCGGTCTTCATGGCTCGCACCTCAAGTTTCGCCCGGTCGGCTCTTCCTCTTCACGACAATCCAGGTTCGACCATTCGCGATTCACGCGTCCGGCCCGGTCGCCAGCGAGGCTAGCAGGGGCTGAAGCCGTGACACCACCGCCGCGACTTTTTCTTGCACACTTTTGCCGGGGACCATCTCGCCCGCGCTACGCCCCGGCGGCGAAAAAATCCGCTCCACCGCCGTCGGGGAGCCGTCCAGGCCAACGGCGGCCGCGGAAAGCCCCAGCTCCGAAGCGCCCCAGACGACGATGCCGGCCGCCTGCGCGGCGAATTTGCCCTGCAGCGACGGCAGGCGGGGTTGGTTGAGTTCCTTGACCACGGTCAATAGGGCCGGCAGCTGCACCTCGACCACCTCGCGACCATGATCCAGGAGTCTCTCGACCACTGCCAGCCCGTGGCTGATGGAGCGTATCTTGGAGACGTAGCAAACTTGGGGCAGGTCCAGATGACAGGCGATCCCGGGGCCGGTTTGGGCCGTGTCGCCATCGATGGCCTGCTTGCCGGTCAGGATCAAATCAGGTTTCAGGCGGCGCAAGGCTTGGGCCAGGGTCAGACTTGTGGACCAGGTGTCCGCTCCGGCGAAAGCCCGGTCCGACAGCAGGACCGCCGCGTCCGCCCCCAAGCTGAGTGCTTCGCGCAAGGCCGCCTCGGTCTGGTGCGGTCCCATGCTCAGCACCGTCACCCGCCCCTGCCCCAGACGCTCCCGCCAGCGCACGGCCTCCTCGACCGCGTAGGTGTCAAACGGATTGATGACCGAATCCACCCCCTCCCGCACCAAGGTATTGGTCTCGGGATTGATTCGGACCTCGCTCGTATCCGGAACCTGCTTGATGCAGACCACGATCTTCATTTACCACTCGATGCCAAGCATCATGCAGTTGATACCGCTGCCGATGCCCAGCAGAGCCAGACGGTCGCCGGCTTTCAGCAGCCCCTTCTCCGCGGCCATGGCCGCGGTCACCGGAACCGAGGCCGAACCGCAGTTGCCCAGAAATTCGAAGGTGGAGAAATTCTTGGCCATGTCCAGGCCCAGGGTGCGGAAGAGCAGTTCGGTGTGGGCGCGGCCCACCTGATGGCTGCAGATCAGGTCCGGCGTCTGCGGTGTCCACTGCAGCTGCTGCTCGGTCAAACTCCAGGTCTTTTCCGCCACCTCGACCCCCCGGACCAGCAGTTCCTCGGAGTCGGTCTGCATCATGGCTGCGCTATCCCCGCTCATGCCGCCGGCCACGTCGCCCTGGCACAAGTGATTGTAGTTGGTATTGGAGAAATGCGCCCCACCCAGCAGGCGATGCCCGCTACGGGACAGATCCCGGTGCGTCAGCAAAGCCGCCGCGGCGACCGAGCCGATGGTCAAGGAGGCAAAGTAGGGTTTGATTTCCCGGCGCGAAAGGGTGGTGTCGCTATTGAGCGCCCGGATGGTAGTCTCCACCAGCGGCCCGGCGTTCTCCCCGGCCACCACCAGTCCGGTACGGATCTGGCCCAGCTGGATCATGTTGGCCACCGTCACCATGCCGGAGAGCAGCCCCAGGCAGGCGTTGGAAATATCGAAGTTCAAGGCATGGCCAGGCAACCCGAGCAAACGGTGCACGGACGTGGCCGTGGCCGGCTCCACGAAGTCTCGCGAGACCGAACAGTTCAACAGACAGTCGATGCGGTCCGGACCGAACCCGGCCAAGTCCATGGCGTGACGGCCAGCCTGAGCCCCGGCCTGGCTGGGCAAGGTGTCTTTTTCCCAAAAGCGCCGTTCCCGGATTCCGGTCATCAGCTCCAGGCGCCCCTCGGGCAGACGCAGGCGCTCGTAGCACGGGGCCAGACGCCCTTCCAAATCGGAACTGCTGACCACCTGCGGCGGCAAGGCGTATCCAAACGTTTCCAGACAGACATCACAATACTGCATAAACCAATCCCGGGGATCACAAGCCTAGCCGGCCCAACTCCATGCCAAAATCGTAATATAGCGGACGCCCCCCCGCTCACAAGGCCACCCTTCCCCCGGCCATTTTTTCCCAGGGACCATTTTTCTGCAGGGGATTTGGCGGTATATTGCGCCTCTTTGAGTTTGTTGAAAACATCTGCGGACCGGGCCACCGGGAAACCGCCTCAAAAAATACTCGGGAAATACATGGACTCCTCTACTCGAATTGTCATAACCGGGGTGGGTTTGACCGCTCCTAACGGCGACACCCTGGGCGAATTTCGGCAGAACCTGCTGAACGGCGTCTCCGGGGTCGAACGTTACAACATTCGATACATTGGCGACACGGTGGCGGGCGTGTGCCACTTCGACAACCGCAAGTACCAGACCCGCAAGGAGTTGCGCACTGGCACAAGGGCGGGCTCCATTTCCATTTACTGCGCCAACGAGGCGGTGGCCGACTCCGGCCTGGACTGGGACAAGATCGACCGCTCCCGAATCGGCGTCTTCCTGGGCATTACCGAGCATGGCAACGTCGAGACCGAGGGCGAGATCTACGAGATCAGCAAGTTCGACTACGACGTCAAGTACTGGTCGCACTACCACAACCCCCGAACCGTTTCCAACAATCCCGCCGGCGAAGTGACCGTCAACATGGGCATTACCGGCCCCCACTACACCATCGGCGGAGCCTGTGCGGCCGGCAACCTGGGGTGCATCCAGGGCCTCCAGCAGCTGCTGATGGGCGAGGTGGACGTGGCCCTGGCCGGGGGCGTTTCCGAAAGCATTCACACCTTCGGCATTTTCGCCGGCTTCAAGAGCCAGGGCGCCCTGGCCGAGCACGAGGACCCCACCCAGGCAAGCCGCCCCTTCGACAACAGCCGCAACGGCATTGTCATCGCCGAGGGCGGCGCCGTCTACGTCATGGAGCGGCTCGACCACGCCCTGGCCCGCAGCGCCAGGATCTACGGCGAAGTCGTCGGCTACGGCCAGAATTCCGACGCCACCGACTTTGTCCTGCCCAACCCCGAGCGCCAGGCCCAATGCATGCTCAAGGCCATCGCCAAGGCGGGCATCGCCCCCGCGGACATCGACATTGTCAGCACCCACGCCACCGGAACCCCGGCCGGAGACCGCCGCGAGTGCGAGGCGATCCGCTGCGTCTTCGACCAAAGCTGCACGACCACCTACTTCAACAACGCCAAAAGCTTCATCGGGCATGCCATGGGTGCAGCCGGTGCCTTGGAACTGGCCGGAAACCTGCCGGCTTTCGACGACAAGATCGTACACCACACCATCAACGTGGACGACCTGGACCCCGCCT
This sequence comes from Lentisphaeria bacterium, assembly GCA_041623325.1. Taxonomy (GTDB): domain Bacteria; phylum Verrucomicrobiota; class Lentisphaeria; order Oligosphaerales; family JBFJXC01; genus JBFJXC01. The sequence continues at coordinate 7,046 of JBFJXC010000094.1, forward strand.
GCGCCCTGCCAAACCTGGTCCTTGGCAAGCCCCTCCAGGTCGACAAGGTCGACATTATCCTCAACAACTCCTTTGGAATGATGGGCATCAATTCCGTACTCATTATCAAACGCTACGAATCCTAACCCCGTTTCTCCTGACCCAAACCCCAAAACAAAGAGGCCGCAATGACCAGACAAGACATTGCCGACGCGATTATCGAAATCATCACCGACATTGTCCCGGACGAAGATTGCAGCAGTCTGAATCCGGACGAAAAGCTCCGTGACCAGCTGGACCTGGACTCCATGGACTTTTTGGACATCGTCATGGAGCTGCGCAAGCGCTACAACGTTGAGGTTCCCGAGAGCGACTATCCCCAGTTGGCCAGTTTGACCAGCTGCATCGACTATCTCGAACCGCACCTCAAAGACAAGTAAGTCAGGCCCCTTCCCATGACCGAAACGCATGTCAACGTTCCCCCGCCCGCACACGTCAAGGTTCTTGACGGCCAAGGCTGGGTCGGACTGGTCGATCACATGGGCACCGAGACCACCGCGGTCAACGCTGCCCGGGTCTCCTTCGGTAAAATGCGCCAGAGCATGGACGACCGCGACGTGGGCTTGCTGCGCTATCTGCTCGAGCACAAGCACACCAGCCCTCTGGAGCACGTGGTCTTCACCTTCATCGTCCACTGCCCTCTGTTCATTCGATCGCAATGGCACCGGCACCGCACCTGGTCGTTCAACGAGATCTCCCGGCGCTACACCGAAATCGACATGCAGTTTTATGTACCCCCGATCGTGCGCGGCCAGGCCCCGACCAACCGCCAGGCCTCCGTGGAAACCTCGAATCTGGACCAGGCGGTCTGCCAGGAGCTGATCGACAAGCACAACCGGGAAAGCCTGGCTCTGTTCGAGAAACTGCTGGAGATGGGAGTCTGCCGGGAACAGGCCCGCGGTGTCCTGCCGCAGAATCTGTTCACCACCTTCTGGGCCACGGTCGACCTCCACAACCTGATTCATTTTCTGGAGCTGCGGGACAGCGAGCACGCCCAGTGGGAGATCCAGCAATACGCCCAGGCCATCAAGACCCTGATCGCCCCCCACATCGAGAACACCGCCAGAATCCTGGGCTGGGGCGGCTGATCCCGCCAGCGCAACTGGCCTTGCAACACCCGGCTGCGCCTCCACTCCGGAAGCGCGGCCTTTCTTTTGTCCCCCGCTAGTTTGGCCGCAGTCGCAAGCCAGCCTCGGCTCACGGTAAGACAACTTGGAGGATTGGCCGCTGGACCAAAGGCTCCCCGCCCGAGAACCGGCTGGCTCGCCGAAGACGGCCCCACTTGGGAGGCGCCTTGAAAAGGGGGTTGCCTACAGGCTCCATATGCGCGGAACCACCAGGAGCGTCCCCACGCAGAAGATGGCGCTGACCGGCAGGCCGACCTTCAAATAGTCGCTGAAGCGGTAGCCACCCGGACCGTAGACGAGCATGTTGGTCTGGTAGCCGATGGGAGTGGCGAAACTGGCGGCCGCGGCCACGGCCACGGTCATGACCAGCGGCATTGGCTCGACCCCCAGCTTGGAGGCCAGATTCGCCGCAATGGGAAAGGCCAGAGCGGCGGCGGCGTTGTTGGTGATCAGCTCGGTCATCAGGCTGGTGCCGAGATAAAGGATGAGCATGGCCACCAGGGGGCTGCGTCCCGCCGCGACGTGCCCGATGCCCTCCGCAATCCAGGCGGAAGCTCCGCTGGCACTGAGTGCCTGGGCGATGCCAAAGGCCCCGCCGATCACCACCAGAACGCCCCAGTCGACCGTCTGCAGAGCCGACTTCTCCGGCACGCAGCCGGAAAAAACAAGCACGAGCGCGGCGATCAGCGCGCAAATTTTGATGGGCACCACCCCAAGTCCGGTCAACAGAACCATCAGGATCACCACTGCCAGGGCGACGGGAGCGTGCTTCGGCAGATAGATGTCATGGCGCAACGGCGAAACCAGATAGAAATCCGACGAGTTCTGCCACATGCGCCGAAAGCCAATGCCGGCCACCATCAGCAGCGTGTCTCCCGGCCGCAATGGCGTCAGACTCATGTTGCTGACCACATCCTGGCCATTGCGGTGCAGAGCCAGCACGGTGGCATCGTAGCGGCGGTTGAACCAGACGTCCTCGATGCTCTTGCCGACCAGCGGCGAACTCGGCGAAACCACCACCTCGACCAACTGCGCCTTGTCGCCGATCTCCAGCCGCTCAGGACTCATCGGGGCGCTCAGACCTTGAATCTTCTGCAACTCGATCACTTGCCCCACTTCGCCGGAAAAGACCAGTGTATCCCCCCCCTGCAGGACAAACTCCCCCTTCACCGGCGCAAAGATACGCCCCCCGCGCTTTACCTCGAAGAGGAACAGCCCGACAATATGGCGAAACCCCGCATCCGAGATCGAGGTCCCATCCAGCGGGCTGCCCGGCACAACCTTCATCTCCACCAGATACTGACGCATCGACTGGTTGAGCTGCGACAATGCATCCTCCCGGTCCGGCAGCAAGCCAACCCCGATGGTGGCCAGATAGACGGAGGCAACCAGCGAGCAGGGGATCCCGACCCAGGCAATGGCGAAAAAGGAAAGCCCCCAACCGTATTCCCTCTGGGCCAGGCCATCGATCACCAGATTGGTGGACGTTCCGATCAGCGTGCACATGCCGCCGAAAATCGTCAGATAGGACAACGGAATCAGCAGCTTCGAGGGGGCGATCCGCTGCCGCAGCGCCCACTCCCGCAGATTGGGCATGAAGATTGAAACGATGGGCGTATTATTGAAAAAGGCCGACATGCCGGCCAGAGGCAGCGCCATCCGCGCGATCGCCGTCCGGGCCGTTCCCGTGGGACCCAGGACGAGGCTGGCCAGACGGTCGAACACCCCGGTGTTCCGCACGGCCGCCGCCACCACAAACAGCGCCCCCACCGTGATCACCGCAGAATTCGAGAATCCCTGAAAAGCCTGTTCGAATCTCAGGATGCCCCCGCCTATCCGGTCCCCGACCAGCAACAGCCCCAGTGCCGCCAGAACCAACAGCTCCGGCGCCGTGGCCTCGCTCAGCAGACCCACAAATAGCAGCGCCACCACCGCCAGGGTAAACCCGACCGGCGTGACCCAGCCGCCTGCCTGCAATACAATCAGCAGCAGGCTGCCGCCCGATGCCGTCCAGATTCCGGCCCGCTTCATACTTAACCACTCCTATCGGAATTGAAATGATTCGACGGCCCATACCATGCCCCCAAACAGTCCCGTGTCCAGGACCAATGACGGATAAACCACCAGAAAAAAGGCCAGACCGTGTAAGGATTGGGCAGCAGAGTCCTGCAGGCTGAACAGAAGGGGCTGAAAGCACGAATCATATCCCCCGGGCAACGCCCCATAAGCGCTTAATGATGACGCCTCTAACTGGCTTTAAGCCAGCCGCCCGGCGCATTTCGTCTGAATTCCATTTATTCTGGAGACGGCCTTCTGGCGGCGGTTTTCGGCAAGAACGACGGCAGGGGGATAGAGCAATCAGGGCGACGAGAGAGCGGCGGCCCGCGAGTCACAAGTCATTTTGGCTGAACGGTATTTGCGACCAGAAAAGCAAACGGCCAGCCGGAGGGCTGGCCGTAGACGAAAAA
>JBFJXC010000095.1:0-10618 GCA_041623325.1 Lentisphaeria bacterium
ACGAGCGGTATGGCAAGTACACCGTGATGACCGCCAACGGCGGTTGCCGCAAACCGGAGCAATTCGGCTACGGCATGATGAAGGTCGCCGATCTGGATCAGGGCCAGCGCGCCGAGGAGGTCAGCGTCACCAACTGGTACGCCTTCTATCCGACCCACCTGGACACCAGCCTGTTTTCGATGATGATGGGCGGCGGCAAAAACGCCTTCTGCAAGATGTTCTTCCCGGTGCGCTCCCTGCCGAAAAACGGCGATCTGAGCCAGATCCGCAAGAAAACAGGTCTGGAACGCTACGAGAAATTCATTCCCATCTGGCAGGAGCTGCGCAACACCGAGGTGGTCTTCAAGGATATCCGGTCCTACACCAACGACGAAGGCTACCGGGTCACCCGCAAGAGCACATTCCATCCGGGCGGTTCGTCCTGGGACACCTACCCCTTCCTGGAAGCTCAGGTGCCCTTCTGGGTCGCCCCCGGTACGGACTGGCTGCAGGCAAAGTTGATCGTGGCATTTCCCCAAAGACTGAATAATCTGCTTAAACATGATATAGACACGCTGGTTGATTATGTGAAAAGCGGCGGGGTTCTCCTGATGGGCGCCGACACCGGAAAGGCACGAATCGAGGACGACGCGCCGTATACCATGCTGAAGGAATTCGGCTTCAATGCCCCGTCCGCCGAGCATCAGGGCATCCCGTTCCCGATCTACACCCCTGGCAAAAAAGACAAGCTCGGTCTGCTGCGTCACCTGTATGAGCACGATCCGGTCAAAGGCGAAAACGTGTTCGCGGTCACTACGAAAGGCGAACCGGCGATTACCTGGCTGCGATACGGGAAAGGTACCGTTTACGTGATGTGGGCCGGTTCCAATGTGCCGACTTCAGACAAGCAGGGCAAGGATATCGACACGTTCTACCTGCGCGAGATTGCCCGGCGGCATAACTGTACGCTTCCGACCGACGCGGACTCGATCTTCGTCTGGACCAATCTGCTAAAGGACAAACGCAACCAAAACTGGTATCTGCTGGTGATGCGAGACCAAAATGAGCGCGACGGCACCACTCCGCCGACCACCGTCACGGTCGACCTGCCGTCCGGCAACTACCGCGTGACCGAACTGATCAACGGCAAGGTCGACTGGCGCAAGAGCGGCGCCGACCTGGCCGCCAACGGCTTCCAGCTCACCCTGGCGGAAAAAGAGGTGGCCATCCTCAAGTTCGAATGGGAGAAGTAACGAAACACGAAACATGCCGTCAACCAACCTCCAGAAACCCAACCAAAGAGGAGAACGAAACATGAAGAAGACATTGTTGATGGGACTGCTTGTGTTGGCCGGCGCCGTTTCCGCCAAGGCCTGGACCGTGCCGGGTAGCGAGCTAGCCCCGGGCAAAGGCCTTCAAATCACCCGAAACGGCCGTTATTTCGGCATGACAAACTCCCCGGAAATCGCCGTGACAAGCCAAGACGGCGCGCTGGTCCTCGACCTCTCGAAACTCCCGGCCAACCAGATCCGCCCGATCTTTATCCATGCGGTGACCCCGAAAGCGGTCATTCCCACGGACACCCCGCCTGACACGGGGCTGAACTGCGTTTTTATGGTCGAGATCAGTTGCGAAAACTCTGTGTCCGGCGGTGCGCTGCGGCTGACCGGCGAGGACAAGGACAGGAAACGGTTCCAGCAGGAGACTGCGTTCAAGCCGTCCGAAACAACTTGGAAACTCAACTGCACGATCCCTTCGGACATCACGAAGATCGGCGGTCAGATCAAGCTGTCTTCTCCCGGCATTTACAAGATCAAAGATATCTCGATTACTGCGGAGCCGGTGAAATGATAAAAATCCTCATCATCGCACTATCCATCGGCTTGTGCCCTGTCCTGTTCGCCGCCGACCTCTATGTCGACAACCTCAAGGGCGGTGACGACAACCCGGGGACCCGGGAGAAGCCGTTCCGGACCTTCAAGAGAAGCCTGGAGATGCTCAAGGGGGGCGACACCCTGCATATCGTCCCCAACGAGGAGCCGTACCGCGAAGAGTTCGGTGAGTTGGGCAAGAAGCATTCCGGCACCCCGGAGCAACCCACGGTGGTCGACGGCCACGGCGCGCATCTGACCCGGCTCAACCACGTCGGTGCCCAGTGCTGGAAGAGCGAAGGCGGCGACGTGTTTTCCCTCCGCTTCAAGCACAATGTCGTGGTCATGTCCGGCAAAGGCTATTACGACGGTTTTCCGTTTGTCTTCGTCGACGGCACGCCGCTGCCCTGGGTGAAAAAACGGGAGGATCTGACGGCGAACTCCTGCTTCTTCTTCCTGCTTTGGGACAAGAAACTAAAGAGGCTGCACCCGGATCACGGCATGCTCTATATCAAGCTGGAGCCCGGGAAGACGCCGGCCGATGTGACAATCATGGCCCCGGAGACGAACGGGGTGACGGTGGGCGGCGACTACATCAAGGTTAAGAACATCAATGCCAAGTGGAGTTCGTCCGACCTGTTCGACACGCACCGCGGCAAGGGCATCGTCTTCGAGAACCTCAACGCCTCCGATTGCATGGACCAGTGCATCAGCGCCCACAGCACCGCCGGAGGCATCGTGCGCTATTCGTTCTTCCGCAACGCCCTGGCCCAGTGCGTGCTGGACATCACCTTCCGGCCCGAAGAGGACTGCCGCATGCTCTACAGCGGCTGCATCTTCGAACAGGGCGGCGCGGGATTCCAGGGCAGCGGCCACTATGCAGTGGAAGACTGCATCATGCGGGACAACGCCCGGAACGCCCTGATGGCGCGCGGCAACGCCTCCCTCAACGTCAAGAACTGCGTCATGATCAAGGGCCCGGACGGCCGCTACGGCATCAGCATCGGCGGCAAGGCCAAGGTGGAGATGGAAAACTGCACCTTCGTCGGCTTCGACCACGGTGTCTGCATCTGGAGCAAGAACGCCGAGCTGACCCTGAAAAACTGCGTGTTTGTCGACTGCGGCCAGGACTTTCTTCTGGTCAATGGGGCCACGCCGGAGCGCATCCGTTCAGAAAACAACGTGTTTTCCGCAAATCCCGTCTTCAAAATCGGCACGCAGACGTTCCAGGGGCTGCAGGCGTTTCGCCAGGCCTACCTCGAGGCTGACAAGGGGTCCCGCGAAGGGTCCGTTGGCGAAGCGCCGACCGGCGGCTGCGACCTGGCGGCGACGCTGACCCTGCAGGAATTGACCGACATCGTTAAAAACAAGAACCAGTAAAAGGGAATGTAGATGAACCTGAGATCATTGATGACGGCGGCGGCGCTGGCGGCGGCGGGCAGCGCGTTTGCCGTCCAGCTTCCAGATGTGCGCGACTGGAAGGTGCCCGCGCTGAAGGGCGAACGCGTCGGTCTTGAGCAGGTCGCGGCGGACATGATCGTAATCGAGTACGATCTGGTGCCGGACATCGCCAGCCGGACCGGCAACCGCATGCGCATGGTCAAGGATGTCGACCTGCTGTTCAAAACGCCCATCGCCCTGAAAGCGGGAACGGAGCGCGTCTTCTTCGATGCGCTGGGCATGATGCGCGAACATGCCCACACCTCGAAGGTCATCATCGAACTGCATCCAATCGTTCGCGACGCCGACGGCGAGCTGTTCTATTTCCTGCCGAAGGACCGGAAAACCTTCAAACACGGCAAGACCGGCTGGAATGCGTATATGACGGCCGGTTTCCACAGCGGCGAAGCCGGCGCGGCCTCTCACGGCACCTGCCACGTCGGCGGCACCATCCGCAATTCTTTCCCCGACGGCCAGCTCGACCTGCTAGGGTTCCGGCTGCATGTGGCCCGCTCGGGGTCCGGTGAGGAGCATACCGCGCCTCTGCGGGGGACCCTGCATCTTGCCAGCCTCGCGGTCGCCCCGCTGCAGATCCCGTTCTCCGACCCGTTCGCCTACGCGGGAGCGTTCCTGAAAGACAAGGGAACCTACACGTTTGCCGCTCAGGTCAAGACCCAGTTCCAGGGCACCCCGGTGCGGGAAGTCCAAAAAACCATCGTCTACGACCCCGACGATCCGGTCGCCAGCCGGCAGACGATCTCGTTGGACCTGGGGCCCGACGACATCTACTGGATCAACTACCAGATTCTCGGCGACGGCGGCAAGGTCGTCGCCTCGGATTCTCTCAAGTACCAGCAGTTCGGCTCGGGCCGGGATCAGACGCTCAAACCGGTGGACACGAAAACCGCGCCGGTTGTCGGCTACATGCGGATCAACCCCGACCACCCCGGCCGCGGCGTCTACCTGCCCGGCCAGCCCTACGACATCAGTGTCCGGGTCTTTCCGAAGGGCAAGAGCGGCTTGACCCTGCAGTACAGGCTGCTGCCGTACTACGCCACCGACGTTCTGATGTCCGGCGAGAAGAAGCTCGGTGGCCAAGCGGTTCAGAACCTCACCCTCCCGTTCGAGAGGAATCCCGCGTACAACGCCTTCAGGCTGTTTGTCGACATTATGGAGAACGGCGCCCCCATCGATTCGCAGGAATACGTGTTCGGCGAAAAGAACGATCCTCCCGCCAAGCTGGTCTACAAGGGCCGGATGACCGACCGCCACGAGCTGAAAAAGCACTCCTACAACCGGCTTTCGTACGTCATGATGACGGCGAAAGCCAAGCAGAAGCCGATGCAGTATTACATCGACGACTTCCGGGAGTTCGTCAACGAAAGCCATGAGTTCGTCCAGCATTTCACCATCTGCCCCGCCTTGAACGATTTCGAGGTCCTGCCGGGCGTCTTCGACTACTCCATACTCGACCCGATGATGACTATGGCCGCGGACTACGGCTGCAAGCTCACAGTCCGCTTCGCCCATTCCGACCTGCACCACGGCTACTACCGCTGGGGAAAGTTCTCCCGCCAGCTCTCCGCCGACGATATCGAACCCGGCGACGGCATCTCCTACGGCGCCTATGCCGCCACCGACCCCAACCTGCGGAAATTCTGGGCTGACGCCAACCGGGCGGTCTACAACCGCTATGGCGAGCACACCGCCTTCGAGGGCTATTTCATCATGCAGCCGGCCGGGGAATGGACGGTCGTCGACCAGCCGTGGGACGGCACGACCGCCGGCTATGCGCCGGTCACCGCGGAATGTTTCAGAAGCTACCTGCGGGACACCTTGGGGCTCTCCCTGGCGCAGCTCAACCAGCGCTGGGGGACGCACTATCGATCGTTTGCGGACATCGAGCCGCCGAGACCGTCCTTCGCGCAGGGATCGACCCCCGATCTGAGCATGAAATGGCTCGACTTTGTCCGCTTCAAAGACGACATCCAGAAATATGTCTGGGTCGAACCGCTGATCGACGACATCCGCTCCTACGACGACAAGCGGGTGGTGATGGTCTACGGCTCGCCCTCCGCGAACATGCACCTGGTCGGCAAACTGGATTATTGCCACAATGGCGGCAACCACTCCCTCGACCGCCGCGGCGAATTTCTCGAGGCGTGGGAAAAGGGTGGGATCGGCTGGATCACCGAACCGATCCATCCCCACGGCTGGGGCGCCAACAACGATCCCGGCAAGGGCGGCTGGGTGCTGGACGTGTCAACCTGGACCATGCTGACCCAGGCCGGGGGCGGCGGCGCCAACCTGCATGTCTACAGCTACACCGGCAAACCCTCGCCCCGGCGTTTCGGCGGATTCTATGCCTTCGACCGCTATCAGCGCTTCATTCCCATTCTTCAAGAACTGCATGACGCGGACCTGATCACGCAGCCCGCCGAGGTGGCGGTGCATCAGGACCGCGAGTCCCTCTACACCAAGCACCGGACCACCTTCCGTGCCCGGCTGGAGGATCTGAAACGCTGGCTGGAACTGCTCAACGAAGACGCCGTCCCCAACGCCAATCTCGCCGCCTTCCCGGACCGCAGTTTCAAACTGGTCGTCCCGAACATCCTGGACGAAGTCATATCGCTCGAAAGCCTGCGCCGCTACGAACAGCTGGTCAAGCAGGACGGCGCCAAGATGATCATCGGCGCCAACACCGGCAAGTTCGTCCCGGAACTCGGCAAGCAGACGTTCCAGTTGCTGAAAGCCTTCGGCATCTCGACACCTGACAAGGACTATGTGACCAGCGGCCGCGTCATCGCCGAGGCCCTGCCTGGCAATCCGCTCTTCGCCGCCGACCGCAAGATTGACTTCCAGACCCTGACCACCCTGCACGAGCAGAAGGACAGCCCGGAAGTCCGCAAAGCGTTCTGGCGCTACAAATACCGCTGGCTGCCGGAAACCGACTATTTCGGCTACTACCCGCACCAAGAGCCCGGCGGCACGGTTCTGGCCCGCTTCCGTTCAGGCGGCGCGGCGCTTTCCCTGCACAAGGTCGGCAAGGGCGAGGTCCTGGTCTTCTGGGGCACGCCGGACATCAGTTCGGACAAGCTCAAGGGCATGATGGCCAACGCCGCCGACTGGGCCGGGGTCAGCAACCCCCTGAAGGACTCCGAGGTGCCGAACTTCACCGAGATGACCAATCCCGCACGGAAACGGCACTATGGGCTGTTCTACCTGGAAGACACGTACGGCGCCTTTAAGGTCAAGTTTCCGCACTGCCCGGACGGCGATTTCTTTTGCGACGACATGGTCGGCGATTTCAAGTTGGGTCGCTTCAGCGGCAAGCATCTGCGCGAACAGGGCCTGGAGCTGACCTGGACAAAAGGCGCCTCCCCCCTAAAGGCGGTCCGGTTCATCCCCGCCGGCGATGCCACCAAAGAGTGGGTCAACCATTACAACGAGAACTAGGCACTTCATGAAAACCATCTATTTCAATGAGGACAACGAGCATTTCTACGACCGCCACACGGCCGAGGAAATGACCGAGGACGGGGTGCGCGGTCTGGTCGACACCTACGCCGAAACCGGAACGATCAGGGGACTTCTGTTCTGCGTGAACCTGCAGCGCGCACTCTACGATTCGGACGTGTGGGAACGCTTTCGCGACATCGACGACGACAGCCTGTATGCCCAGAACCTGCGTCTGCTGTCCCGACGCGGCGTCGACCAGTTTGCGATCTGGCTGGAGCGCAGCAAAGAGCTGGGCATGGAAAACTGGCTGACCATGCGCATGAACGACTCGCATGGTCTCAAAGAGGCCGACCAGGGCATGGTCGACTGCTGCCTGCACAAGTGGCCGTCGCAAAAGTGGCGGAATGGCCGACACCTGCGGCGGGCGCCCTACCGGCCCGAGCGCAGCTGGGAAGGCTCGTACAACTACGGGCTGGAGGAGATACGGGAGCATCACCTGGCCCTGGTCGAGGAACTGTTCGAGCGCTACGACATGTTCGGCCTGGAGCTGGACTGGATGCGCTGGGGCATGATGTTCGCACCCGGCTTCGAGCGCGAAGGGCAACGTCTCATGACCGAGTTCGTCGGCCGCGTCCGGCAACTGGCCGACGCCGCGGAAAAACGCCGCGGCCATCCGATCCGACTGGCGCACCGGGTGCCCTCGCACCCCGAATCCTGCCTGAACTACGGGTTCAATGTGATCGTGTGGGGCGAAAAGGGCTGGGTCGACATGCTGACGATCTCCTCGTTCCTCGGGGGCAATGAGTTCGATCCGCAGATCGCGCTCTGGCGCAAGCTGCTGCCAAAAGGCACGGTTCTCAACGTCTATGTCTCCACCTTCGGCGCGTCCTATCCCGGCAACACGGTCATCAGCGACGACTTTCTGCGCGGCGCCGCGACCGCCGCGCTGACCTGCGGCGCGGACAACCTCTACCTCTTCAACGAGTGCTACCGGGAGCCCAAGAACATCCACGTTCTGAACGAGCTGATGCGGGACATCGCCGACCCCGAGCGGCTCGCACGCTCCCCCCGCCGCCTGACCACGGGCTACACCCAGGCGATTCTGGCCGGGGAGTCCAACCGCACCACGCTGCCGGTGCCGCTGATCCAGAAGACGATCGGGTACGACATGGGGCGCATGGAGCAGACCCTCACCTGCCGTCTGAACGCCGGCAAAATCGCCCCGGGAACCGCCTGCACCCTGACCCTCGGATTCTGCGCCGACACCGACCCGGAGCGGGTGCAAGGCCTGCCCGTCAGGATCAACACCCACCCGTTGCCCGAAGGCCAGTGGCAGATCCTGCCGGAAGACCGAGTCGATCCCCAGCAGCCCTTTCAGCTGTTCAACGACTATCCGCGCGACGCCGCCCTCATCTACGCCTGCGACGTGCCCGCCGACCTCCTGCACGAGACCTTCAACGCCGTCGAGATCATGCCCCCTCAGATCCCCGGCCGTCTCGTCTGGGCCGATCTGGCACTGGCAGAAGGCTAACCCCCCGCCCACGGAGGACGCCCGAAAGGCAAAGCAGGCTCTTTCTAACTCACATTTTAAATTCTGTTTAAGCCCCGAATGGGGCCAAGGCATGTAGCCGTGGTCTTTAGCCCACGGAAAAGTTTCACCCAGAGAAGCACCCCGAAAGGGGTGCAGGCAACATCGCAAAGCAAGTAGCCTGGTCCATGGCGCAATGCCAAAGTGCCTCCGCCCCATTCGGGGCGGAATCTTGGGTAATCGAATCCGGGGGCTAAAGCCCCACCGCGCTGCGCGCTTGGCAGTCCCGGGCTCCGCCCGGGGCGCTCAGGTCTCGCTCTGCATTTCACTCAAAACACGACTTAAGAAAGTCAGCTTCCCATACTTCCAAGCCGGCTAATAAGAAAGTGTAGTAGGCGGCCCCCCTCCTGTGCCCGCACTGTGGGGCGGAGATGAAGTTCATCGCTTTCATCGAAGCCGACCGAAGGGAGACGGCCTGCCCGCAACGGAAAATGTATTACGACTTGGTCAACACCAGCACTTGCCCGCAGAACTCCGGCGATATGTTGACCGATACGTGATTACCGTTGACGGACAGCAAATTGTCTTGCCCGAAGCTGGTCTTGACTGACCAGTTGCCATCAGGCAGGGTGATACTGCCAGTCGCATTGGGTTTGTCCCCGAAGCGGTGGGCGACAACGAGCAGGTCATTGCCATCAACACGTTCACGGATGATGACCTGGTATCCAGTGGGATGGCGGTAGCTCAACCCCATGTCACGATGGATGCGACTCTTGCCATCCTTGATGATGGGGCGGGCATCGCGGTAGGCAAGACTTGACTGCTTGATGATGTCCAGTTGCCAATCTTCAAGTTCATGGATATCGCCCGACAGACACATGCGTCCAAGAAACGTCGCAGCCAGTGAATAGTTCAGGCGCTTGGCATCATCACACTTGTGAAGCACTGCCCAGATTTGGCTTTGGCGGGGGAGGATCGCTCGATGCAGGTTGGCAGCGATGATCGGAATCTCCACTGTTTCATGAGCATCGGAGAATGATCCTTGCGCACAAATTTCCATCATGGACGGTTCAAGGCGATGGCCGCCGGACGAGCAGTTTTCGATGATCAGGTCAGGCATTTCACGTCGCATGCGACGGAAAAAGTCCTGCACCGCCACGATGTGTTGGCGGAGACCTTCACCCAGTGATTCGGCCCCATCGACCCCCAGGCCGATGGTGTCGTTGTAGTCGACTTTGAGATACCCCATGTTGGCATCTTTGAGTTGCTTGATGAGTTTGGCAGCAAGGTAGTCCTGGGCTTTTGGATTGCGCATGTCCCAGAAGTGTCGCGTGCCGACTTTGAGGATCATGCCATCGCGGTGAAGCTGTGCATCGGTCATGTCGTAGGCATCGGAACCGACGGTTGCCACTTCCCATTCAAACCAGACGCCGGGGATAATGCCACGGTCGCGGAGGTCTTTGCTGATGCCTTCCAAACCGGCTGGGAAGCTCTTGGTATTGACGTTCCAGTCACCGTTTTCCTGAGCGTCCGCCGGATTTTTCCGGTTGGTCCAGCCGGCATCGATCACCATGATCTTCGTGTCGGTGTCCTTCAGTTTGTCCCGATTGGCAAGCATATTTTCATGCGTCGGCTTCCCCCAGCTGGTACACCATTCATTGAACACAATCGGCAAGTCCTGCTCGATGTCAGGTTGGGCGTCAACCGCTTTGACCATCGACTGAGTCAGTGCATGGCCAAGGTCATCGACATCACCGACGACAGTTGCGATGATCGCAGTGGGGGCCGCAAAGGACTCCCCGGGGGCGATGTGTTTGAACCATTGGCCGAACTCACGGTCGGCAATCCCGCCGGAGAGATGCGCTTCGTCACCTTTGCGGTAGGCTTCGATTTGCCAACTTGATGCGATGGCAAGTTGCGCGCCCCAGAGGACGTTGGTCTGCGTGTCTTCCACGCCAACCCAAGGGAAGAATCGGCGGACAGGCATGGACCCGACTTGCCCGAAGCGTTCGGAGTTGGGTGCATGGCAAGCCCATGAGGGCTCCAGATGCAGCTTCTCAAACGGTTCGGAGTCCAGACGACCTTCAGTGCTCCAGATGGATCGCAGGCGATGAAGCATCAACCGACCCGGCGCATCGTCTACTGCAAAGGGCGTCAACCCGCCCAGCGAGAAACTGCTGAGCATGTCCACAGTCAGCGGCTCATCTGAGCGATTGACAAACGTGGTGTTCACCCTGGCAAATGGATCGCCAGTGGACCATGTGAGTTTGTGTTCACAGGCGTAAGGTTTGGGCGTGTCGGCGTTGGCCAATACCGTGGTGACGGTGACGGTGTCGCCATC
>JBFJXC010000096.1:0-10610 GCA_041623325.1 Lentisphaeria bacterium
TAGGGCAGGGGCGGTCCATAGTCGAAACGAACGGCCACGTCGGTGCGGGTTGTCTGGGCAAAGGCGCGCAGACTCACGGCCGTTTCGGACACGATGTCCTGCAGCAGGATATCCTCGAAATGGGGAGCGTAAAGCTGGGTGAAGGAGAGGAAGTTTTTGGCCAGCTCGGAGCCTTCCTCGGCAGCCGTGGAGGCCAGCTGGAGATCTTCGCGGATGTCCTCCTGTTCGAAGACGGCCGGATTGTGGTGCCGCAAATCCTGCTGGAGGCAGCTCAGCCACGAGGCGGCGGAGATGAGCTTGTTCTTCAGCTCGTGAATGGCCTGGTAGGTGGTTTGGCGCAAGCTGACGATTTCAAGTGCGAAGGCGAGGTTGGGTAGGATCAGGAAGATGTCTTTCAACCGGTTCTGGTAAACGGGGTGTTCCTTGAAGTCCTCAAGAGCAAACTCGGCATTTCCCTGGTCCAACTCCATCTCCGGGAAGAGATTCTCCTGAAAGAGCAGCTGCAGAACGCCGGCGTTGTGGACCTCCCCGCTTTCCTGGTTCGAATTGTGCACCGAGGGGATGGGAAGGCTAAGAAGGTAGCTTGTCCGGCGGGCGGTCTGCTCGTCAATGCCCTGATAGTGCCGCTTGTCGCTGGGAGCATGGGTATAGATGAAGACATTGCGGAGGGCGCTTTCGCCGGCGATGCTGTCCCAGGGAACGGGAAGCCCGATCAGGTCTTCCTTGTCGCTGAAGAGAAAGCGCAGGCCAGGGTCCTCCTCGCCCAGAATCGAGCCGCCGTTGGCACCGGAAAGTTCGATGAGAATGGCCAGGCATTCGTGGAGCAAATTCTCCGGGGAACTCTCCAGGCTGCATTGCATGATGCGCCGCAGGTAGTCTTCAATATTTGCCATGGACAGGCTGCTCCCGTTCGTCGTCGGCCACAGCTTGGTTTCCAGTCAGCGACCAGGTTTGCGATTCCCTCGCCCAGCGCACGGATCCGGCGCGGTTTTCCAGGGCCAGCAGGGCGTCGTCGTCCTGGTTTGGATGGTGATGGGTGATCAGCGCCTGTCCGACCCCGGTTGCCTGGCAGATGTCGCGGGCTTGCTCCCAGCTGCTGTGGCCCCAGCCCGCATGGTCGGATAGCTGCTCCGGGGTGAAGAAGCCGTCGAAGACGGCCAGCCCGGCCGGATAGGGACCGGCCAGAAGTCGGCGGATCCCGTCCAGACAATCGGTCCGAGCCAGTTCGATGTCGGTGGCGAAGACCAGGGCGTTCCGACCGTCGTCGAAGCGGTAGCCGGTGCATCCCTGGGGATGTGGCAGGCGTGCGGTCGAGACGGTCAGATGGCGTCCAGGCAGCTCGAAGGCGGCGTCCGGGGGAATGATGAAGAATTCGATCTTGGCGGCCAGATCCTGGAAACGGATGGGGTGAAGCGGATGCTGGACAAGCTGTGCGAAGAATGCTTCGGTGTCGGATCTGACCGAGTGGATCCGCACCCGGCAGTCGGGTCGGTAGAGTGGGGCGAAGGAGAAGACCCCGCTGATGTGGTCGTGGTGCAGATGGGTCATCAGCACGTCGAAGTGTCGTTGGCCTCGGGCCAGGGCCTGGGCGGCGGCCCCGGCGGCCCCCGTGCCTAGGTCGACGATGAAAGATGGGCTGTCTTCCCCCGGGGAGATTTCCACGGCGGTCGTATGATTGCCAAACACCGTGCTGGGCTGGCTTGGGGCCAGATTGCCCCGGGTCCCCAAGAAGCGGATAGACAGCATCTTACTCATACTTTCGTCATTTCGTCTTGTGGACACAGACCCCGTCCCAGTCCGGGGGCGGCGGCACGGCCAGATACTCTTCGACTCGGGTCAGATACAGGTCGTACAGCGGATGGCTCTCGTGTTTTTTCAGATCCAGAAGCAATTCCCGGCAATGCTCGAAGCGGCGCTGGCCCAGAGCCGTCGCGGCGGCCTCGAACTGTTTGACCGCGGCGGCCAGGCGGGCCGGAACCGTCCCTTCGTTCAGCGGTTCGTAGATCCGGATGGGTTTGTCCTTTCCTTTGACTCGAACCCGGTCAACATAGCGACAAACGAAGCCTTCGCCAATGGCCTGGCGGGTGTGCTCGGAAATCAGGATGTTGGTGCCGTAGACCTTGTTGAGACCTTCCAGCCGGGAGGCCAGGTTGACATTGTCGCCGATCACGGTGTAGTCGAAGCGGCTTTGACTGCCCATGTTACCGACGGTCATGGGCCCGGTGTTGATGCCGATGCCGATGTCGATGGCCGGTAGGCCGCGCTCCACCCAGGCGGGTTGGAGTTGATTGAGGGTTTGCATCATGCGCAGAGAGCAGCGCACCGCGTTGGCGGCATGGTCGGGGTCGGAGACGGGTGCGCCCCAGATGGCCATGATGGCATCGCCGATGAACTTGTCGATGGTTCCCTTCAGTTGCATGGCCTGGTCGGTCATGGCGGTCAGATATTCGTTCAGGAAGGTGCTGAGCTGGGTGGGGGACATCTGCTCGGAGAGGTTGGTGAAGCCGCGGATGTCGCTGAACATGACGCTGAGGGTCTTTTCCTGCCCGGCCAGGCTGAGCTTGCGTGGGTTTCTGACCAGTTCAGCCACCACTCCGTCGGAGACATAGTGGCCGAAGGCATGGCGGATGAACTTCTTTTCGCGGCCCTCGAAGAAGTAGTTGGAGATGCTGACCACGACCATGATGAGCAGGACGGTGGCCAAGGGGAAGGTCACGCCCATGATCAGGCCCTGGCGGAAGATCCAGAAGTAATTGCCCAGGGTGATAAGCAGGAGCATGGCCAGACCGACCGCGAAGCCGATGAGGGGGGAGGCATAGGCCAGGATGGCGCTGAGGAGGAGGCCGCCGATGGCCAGCACCAGGAGCACCAGAACGGCCTCGGTCTTGGGATTGTAGCGGAAGGGATCGGCGTTGAGGAGGTTGTCGACCAGGGTGGCGTGTATTTCCACGCCGGGTATGACCGAACTGATGGGAGAGGTCCGCAAGTCGTGCAGTCCGGCGGCCGAGCAGCCAATCAGCACGTACTTGCCGTTGAGCTGCCCTTGGTCGAGACGGCCTTCCAGAATGTCGGCGGCCGAAAGGTAGGGGAAGGTGCGGGCTTCTCCCCGCCAGTTGAGGGTGACCTGGGTCCGGTGGCCGGTGGGGATGAAGCGGTCGGCCAAACGGACTCCGAGGATGCCCTGGTCGGAGGATTCCACCGCGATGATTCCGGCCTTGAGGCCTTCCCGGACCATTTCCAGGGCCAGCGAGGGGTAGGGCATGCCCAGGTATTCGATCAGCAGCGGCACCTTGCGCACGGTCCCCGAGGCGTCCGGAAAGACATTGAAGTGCCCTTCGCTCAGGGGGTTCTGGGAGATCTCGGGCAGGTTGAGGATCACCCGGCTGGCCCGGGCGAATTCGAAGGGGGCACCGGGCGGGGTCAGTTGGATGTTGCACATCGGGAAGGGGCGCTCCTCCCCGGGTGCCGTGCCGTCGTTCTCCATCTGGAAGACGTAGCCTAAGACCAGGGGAATGCGGCCGATGCTCTGCCCCAGCTGCACATCGTAGTCCAGTTGGCTTTCACTGAGGTTGATGTCGTCCTTGAGGTAGGATTTGAAAAGGGGCAGGTAGTGGCGGGGCGAGGTCCGGTCGGGCTCGGCGAAGCACATGTCCAGGCCGACGACCCGGGGCTGGTACTGCCCGATCTTGAGCAGCAGCTCGGCGAATCGGTTGCGCGGCCAGGGCCACTGTCCCACCGCCTCCAGACTTTTCTCGTCGATGTCGACAATGACCACCTGGCCGCTGGTCGGAGAGGCGCCGCGGCAGCGGAACATCCAGTCGACTATGCGGTTGTCCAAGCTGCGGACGCCGCTCTGAAAGGCGGCGTCGTTGTGCAGGAACAGGGCCAGGGCCAGAACCACCACCAGGCAACCGGCCTTGAAAGGGGAGGGTTGCAGCCATTTCCAGATTGTCTTGGAGATGTTGGGCATGGGCTGGTTTGCTGTATGGCGGCAGTACTTGATCAAAGGGGGCGCTTGGGGAAAAGCGCAGCTCCAGAGATAGGGTCGATAACGGCGACCTCAATTCCACTCTATTTCGGTTGGAGCTCTCCGGCGAAGCCGCCGATGTAGTTGGTTTTGATGTCCGAAAGGGTGCCGCTGACGGTCTCGGCGGAGAAGGTGCCCAGCAGCCGGTCCGGCGGTGCCGTTACCGGCACGGTGACCGGGGCTTGGTTGAAGAAGCCGCCCTGCAGGGTGCTGGTGGCCGGGGTGATGGCCGTGCCGCCGAACTCGGTGATGCCGGTGATGCTGCCGGAGATGCCGTCGGAGGTGACCCTGCCGCCGGCCTGCATGGAAATCGAGTCGCCGAAGCTCATGCTGCCGCTGAACTGACGATTGGTGAAATCCACCTGGAAGTCCGAGCTGCCGAAGAGCCTTTCCTGGGTTTCGGCACTGATGCGGGTGCAGACGGCCGAGCCGCTGTACTGCCCGGTGGCGCCGGTGATGGCCGTGAGATCCCGCACCGCGTTCTCGGCCGCCATCCAGAGCGCTCCCGGCATGTGCACATGGTTGACCCCGGCTTCGGCGGAGCGCGCCGGGTCGTCGTAGGCCACTTCCCAGTAGCCCCACTTGGCCCAATCCGGAAGGTTGGGGCCGTCGACGATCGTGCTCGTGCCTCCGGTTGTGCCTGCGCTTGAGTCGGATTGGGAGTCTCCGGGTCCGCCGCTGATCAGGAAGCTGCCGTTGGTATGCAGTTCGTTTGAGGTGACGCCTGAGTGGACCTGCCCGGTCACCAAGGCGGCGAATGTGTGGTCGGTCACGTAGGCACTGGTGGCGACTCCACCGATGGCCAATGTCATGCTGGTTGGGGTTTCGGAGGTGGTTCCCCTTGTGGAAGCCAGCTCAGTGGCATCCTTGAGCGTGGCCGTGCCGGAGACGGTGCCGCTGTCGCGGTCGAGGGTCAGTTTGAAGCCGTCGGGGGTGCCGTTGACGAACGTTCGGGTGTTGGGCCCGAGGGGGTCGGCCATGTCGTCGGCCACGCCGACGGCGAATCCGTGCAGATAGGCGGTTCCGGTTGGGGCCGTCTCCAGGGTGCCGGTCTTGATCTGGGCGCCGACCGCATCCCAGGTGCTAGTCTGGGTTTGGGTGCGGATGGTTTCGGTGGTGCCGCTTGCGGCCATGCCCAGGCCTTGCCAGTCCTGACCGAAGAAGGCGGCGGTCCCGCTGCCCGCGATGGCCTCCGGTTCGGTCATTTCGGGATCGGAACCGCTGGTCGCCTGAGTCGACATGTCCGCCATGTGATGCCCCAACAGGCGGATCGCGGCCTTGCTGCCGGTTCCCAGCTTGCCGAAGTAGAACCAATCGGCCTTGGCTTCGGACATGTTCGTGTCCCCGTCGCTTTCGGCTTCCGAGAAGCCGATGAACGCGTTGTTGTGGAAGTTGACCAGGGTCTTGTGGTTTTCAAAATAGCTTTCGGAGATGGTGTTGTTGCTGCCGGTGGCAACGACCTGAACGCGGCCTTCGTAGACTCCGACGCCGCTGTCCGGGCGCCCTGTGGCGGTGGCCGGAATGCCGGCGAAGCCCAGGTCGGTGTACAGGTCGGCGGTGGTCTGGTTGTAGTAGCTGTAGGTGGTGAAGGCGATGAATTCGGCAGGGTTGCCGCTGGTCAGGTAGTCGTAGTAGCTGAGCACGACCGGTGCCTCCCCGGCCAAGGTGAGCGTGTGGGTCTGGTCGTCTTGGCCTGTGGCGCTGTCGACGGCACTGGTCCAGGCACCCTGCAAGGCGGCGGAGGCTGGAGCGGCCAGGAAGACGCTGCCGGCCTCGTTGCCGGAAACGGCGGGCTTGCTGGATGCGTAGAAGCGCCCGTCGATGGTCATGGCTTTCAGCGAGCCCTTGAGGGACAAACCCTGTGTCGTGCTTTCAAGCCCGGGCAGCAGTGCTCCCAGATAGTGGCCGTCGAGCAGATTGAGCGCACTGGGGTCGGTGTTCAGTTCGGCGGCGAATCCGCCGACATACTGATCGTTGAGGCGTCCGGTGGGGGTGCGGAATTCGGCCCCGAAGGTGCCCAGAAGGCGATCGGGCGGGATGACGGCGTTGTGCAGGTGTCCGGCGCTGTTGTAAAAGGCGCCGCTGAGGTGGCTCTGCGTCGGAGTCATGGGCCAGGTATGGTAGGACGGGGCCTGGACTTCCAGGATGCGGCCGTCGATGCCGTTGCCAGTCACCCAGCCGCTGACGGTCATGGTGACCGACTGGCTGGCGAACTCGTCCTGGAGCGACAGAAGTCCGCCGAGGCGGTGGCTGGAGAAGTTGATGTTGAAGTCGGCCTGGCCGAAGAGGCTGGTGGTGCTGTTGTCCGCGAAACGGGTTGCCATGGCCGGGCCCAGGAAGCGGCCCTGTGCGTCGCTGACGACGCTGAGGCTGGAGACGATGTTTTCGGCGGCCAGCCAGAAGGTTTTGGGCATGTGGAGGTGGAGGCTCAGGGGGGAGGCCGCCTCGTTGGTGGAGTAGGCCGCCTCCCAGGTTCCCCAGCGAACCCAGTCCGGGAGGGCGCTGGAACGCTCGCTGACCAGGAAGTTGGCGCTGTCATGGAGGGTGCCATTGGAAACGCTCCCGTGGATCAGGGCCACGAAGGCGCGGTCGCTGACATAGGCGCTGGCCCTGGCTCCGCCGATGGTCAAGTCCAGGGTGGTGGCCGTGCCGGCGTTGTCCGCAAGCTTGGCCGTGCCGGCGACGGTGCCGCCGTCGCGGTCGAGAGTGAGGGTGAAGTCGTCCGAGCTAGCGGTCTTGAAGGTGCGGGTGTTGGGTCCGGCGGGGTCGGCCATGTCGTCGGCCACACCCACGGCGAATCCGTGCAGATAGGCGTTTCCGGTGGGGGCTGTTGCCAGGGTCTCGGTTTGCAGCTGGGCGCCGCCGACCTTCCAATTGTCCGTCACGGTCTGGTCCCGGACGGTTTCGCTGTGGCCGGCGGCGGTCATGCCGATCCCCTGCCAGTTCGTGCCGAAGAAGGAGACGGTCCCGGTGCCGGTGAGGGCGGTCGGCTCTATGTAGGCAATGGGGTCGTTCGTCTGGGTGCCAGTGCCGCCGGTATCCGATTGCCGCCCGTCCGTATCGTGTCCGGCCAGGGTGATGCCGGCGGTGGCGCCGGTATTGAGTTTGCCGAAGAAGAACCAGTTCGCCTTGGAGCCGGCGGCGTCGGTGTCCGACTCGGTAGCGGTCGATCCTTCGGGAAGCGTTTCATCCTTGGGCTCGGCAAAGCCGATGAGGGTTTTGTTGTGGAAGTTGACCAGGGTCTTGTAGCCCTCGAACTCGGGGTTGTGCTGGCCGCCTTCGAGGTCGACGGAGACGGGCAGGAGGAGCCCTTTGTAGACGGCGATGCCGTCCGCGGGGCGTTTGGTCGCCAGGGCCGGAAGTCCGGCAAATCCCAGTTCGACATAGTCGTATGCCGGGGAGGTTCCCAGCGGGCTGCGACTGAAGAAGGCCACGAACTCGGCCAGGCTTTGGTCGTACAGGTAGTCGTACTGGCTGATGTCGACCTTGCCAAAGTCCGAGAGGGTCACCGAGCGCTCCAAGGTCTGGGCGGAGGCTTCGGTCGTGTCGGGGCTGCTCGGGGTGGGGAAGGCAAACGGAATCTGCTGGGTGCCTGTCCGTTGGTCGGTGGCGGTGGCAACACCCTCGACCCGGCCTTCGGTGGCCGTGGCCGCCACCGTGCCGTTGAAGAGCTGCCAGGAGGTCGCGTTTTCGTCGTCGCTGGCCAGGATGCCCAGATAGCTTCCGGCCAGCAGGTTGGAGGGGGCGGTTTCGGTCTGACCGGCGGTTTCGGTTTGCACCTCGACCTGCTCCTTCAGGGTGCTCTGTTGTACCTGGACGGTGGAATCAGCCAGCGTCTGCTCCGGTTTCGCAATGGAACCGGTTGTCAGCTCCGTCTTGGGCGTTTGGATGGCCGCGGCGGTTCCCGAGTTGTCCCCGGTTGGGGTGGTGGACAGGATCGGGTCGTTGTTGAACGACTTCCAGTACTGCTCGCTTTCGACCGGTTTGCTGGTGCCGCTGTCGGTTGTGGCCAGGGCCGGCTGGATGGTCGCTTGCTGGGTGGTTTGGCTGTCCTTTTGGGACAGCGCGGTCACGGTGGAGGCTGCCTGGCCAGTGCCGGCAGTGCTGGTGGCGGCCTGGGTTGCCGTATTGGGCTGTTGCAACTCGGATTCTTGCTTGGGAGCCGCCTCGCCCCCGTCCCCGGTCGGCGTTGGGTCCGCCGGTTTTTCCGCGGCCGGCGGGCCGTCGGTCTTTGCCGGCTCCCCTTTTGGCTGCTCCTCAGTGGCGGGTTCCCCGGTTTGGTCTGGATCGGCCGTCGCGCCATTGCCGTCGGCGGGTTGCTCGTCGGCTTCACCCGGCGCGGCCGTCGTTTCCCCGGGGCTTCCGGGCTTGCCAGCGACCTGATCGGTCAGGCCTTGCATGTCGTCTTGGCTGAAGGTGACCGGTTCGGGTTTGGTGTTGGGCTTGACCAAGGCCCCTTCGGCTGGGGTGCGAAGCTCCACGTTGCCTTGGGGGTTGCGGACATAGATGCCCTTGCCGCCCAGAAAGGCGACCTTCAGGATGCCGTTGGAAAAACTGCCCATGTAAAAGGAGCCGCGCACGCCGATGGTGGCCGTGGGCGTTTCGGTTATGAATTTTTCAGGGGAGATCTTGGTGATCATGCCGCCCATCACCCGGAAGACGCCTTTGCCGACCCGGGTGGTCATGGCGCCGACGGAGGCGTTGGGGTCGAAGGCGTATTCGGCGATCTCCATGCTGGTCTCGGGACCCAGGGTGATGAAGCTGCGGTCTCGGAAGCTGAGTTGGATGCGGCCGCTCTGGCCGGTGTCGACGGTGTCCTTTTCAAAAATGGGGGATTTGAGCTGCAGCTGGCGGACCTGACCCGCGGCGTTGGTGGCCTGCACCTTGCCGCGCAGGGTGACGACCCTGCCGATGGGGTCGGTGGAGCCTTGAACGGTGATTCCGACCACCAGCGCCAACGCGGCGAGCACTTTGGCCAGGCTTGGGCGGGGGGAGAGGGTGAGGGGGAAAAGGGGGGTCATGGCGGTCATCCCGAATGGTGTTTAAAAGGCGACGGTGACGATGAAGGAGGTTAGGTCGCGGGTGTATTCGTACAGAGCCACGTCGGAGTTGGCCTTGGTGTAGGCGTGGTTCAGTTCGGCGGCGATTCCCGGGCTGATCTGCCGGCGCAGCCCGGCCTTGAACTCGTGAACGCGGTCTTTTTGCTTGTTGCTGAACAAGGGGTCGTTTTCCTTGAAGGAGGTGTATTGGAAGCGGTAGCGTCCATAGGCCGAGAAGTTGGCCGGCAGCTTGCGCTCGTATTGGAGCGAGGTCACGGCCCGGTTGTAGGATTTGTAGTCCAGGTTCGAATCCTCGTGCTCAAGGCGAAGTTCGGCGGTGAGCTGGTTGCGCCCCCGGATGAGAATCGGCCGCAGTTCGAAGGAGGCGTTGACGGCGTGGCGGTCCGCATCCTCCTTGTACTCTTTGTAGTCCAGACGCAGGTTTGACATGAGCAGGAGGCTCTTGGATAGGACGCAGGCAAAGGGCACGCTGGCGCCCAGTTCGGTCTGGTAGGTGGCGTAGTCTTTGGAGATGTGCGAGGCATGGGCCTGCAGAGAAAAGGAGCAGTCGGTCTTGTCCCACAGGGGCCCGGTGGAGAGGTGCAGGTAGTTCAGGTCCAGATCGTCCTCTTGCTTGTTGAAGGCGCTGTAGACGATGGCGGAGGTCTCCCAGTAACGGCCCTGTCCCGGTCGCTTGTAGCGGTGGATCAGAGAGAAGGTGGTGGTGGTGATCAGGTCGCTGTCCTCGTCTGCGGCCGCACCGGTCAGGAAGACCGGCCCGAGCAGCGTGTCGATTTCGGTGTTTTCCGGACTGACGCGAGCGTTGGTGTCCCAGGACAGTCCCAGGGCGGCGCTGCCGAAGAAGCGGTGCTTGCGGCGGGCCTTTTCGCGTAGGCTGATCTGCTCCAGGTGGTAGCCAATGTTGCGGGCCACCGGTTCGGGAGGCTGTTTGGAAAGCACGTTCTGGAAGTGGTTTCTGGCCGTGTCCATCAGGCCGAGGTGGAAGTAGGAGCGGGCCAGCTCCAGTTCCACCCGGGAGGCTTCCGGGTCGCTGATCAGCATGCGCTCGAAGGCCATGACCGCCGACTCGAAGTCGCCGGCCTCGAAGGCGCTGCGCCCCATCCAGAAGTTGATCTCGCTGCTGGTGGGGTCCGCCTCGAAGGCGTCGAAGAACCGGTCGTAGGCCTGTTTGAACTCCTTTTTGGCAAAGTGGGCCTTGCCGCGTTCGATCAGGCTTTTCTGGCTTGGGGCGTCCTGGGCTTGCAGCGGCAGGCTGCCGGCTAGTAGCAGACCGGCCAGTAGGGAGGGGAGGAGCTTG
This sequence comes from Lentisphaeria bacterium, assembly GCA_041623325.1. GTDB lineage: Bacteria > Verrucomicrobiota > Lentisphaeria > Oligosphaerales > JBFJXC01 > JBFJXC01. Next base: position 10,385 of record JBFJXC010000096.1, read on the forward strand.
CGCATCATGTTGTGGTCTGTCTTCTGATTGCGTTTTGGATTGGGGAAAGTTGGAAATTTGAAATTGAAAAATTGGAAATTCAGGTCTTTGCGGCGCTTTCAGCGCGATTATGCCTATTTTTTCTTGTGGCGCGGGAGGTAGACTGAAAAGGTCGTTCCCCGGCCGGGAACGGAGGAGACCTCGATCTTGCCCTGGTGATCGGTCAGGATCCCGCGCACGATGGACA
>JBFJXC010000097.1:0-10557 GCA_041623325.1 Lentisphaeria bacterium
CCCGAGACCAACCAGACGGTCAAGGATGCGATCTGGCAGTACAAGCATGACCGTGACCCGAAGGAGCCGTTGCTGAAGTTTGGGCGGTGCCTTGCGCACTTCGCAGTGGATACCGACTTGGCGTACATGACCACGGAACTCAAAGGGAAGCGCACGTTCTTTCTGCCCTTCAACAAGGGCGACGAGGGTGGTGCCGGCAACCCGGCCAACGCCGATGGGTTCCGAAGCGACTACCTGTGGAAGCAGACATGGCAACCGGACAGCCTGCTGGAGATCATCCAGCACTTCCTGCAAGTGGTGGATATACTGGACGACAAGGGCAAGAAGACCGGGAAGCGGAAACTCATTTTCCCCCGCTACCACCAGCTACACGCCGTCCGGGGACTGATCGCCCACGCCAAGGCTCAGGGACCCGGCAACAACTATCTGGTTGAGCACAGTGCCGGGAGCGGCAAGTCGAACACCCTCGCGTGGACCGCGCACCGGCTTTCGGGACTCCACGACGCCACCGACAAGCGCGTGTTCGACAGCATCATCATCATTACCGACCGCCGGGTGCTGGATCGGCAGTTGCGCCAGACCGTACAGAGCTTCGAGAAGGTCAAGGGTGTGGTGACGGCCATCGAGACCCAGAAGTCCACCAAGCTGGCGCAGGCGCTGGAGACGGGTGCGGACATCATCATCACCACGATCCAGACGTTCCCATTTGTGGCCGAGAAGGTGGGGGAGATCCCCGGCAAGAGCTTCGCCATCCTGATCGACGAGGCCCATTCCAGTGTCACGGGCGAAGCCACGGCCTCCATGAAGAGCGTACTGTCCGCCAAGGACCTGGAGTCTGCCGAGGATGCGGAGGAAGGCACGGGCGGGGATGACGAAGATGCCGTGAATGCCGCGATAGAGGCGACCATGAAGAAACGTGGCCGGTTGCCCAACGTCAGTTTCTTCGCGTTTACCGCCACCCCGAAGAACCGCACACTGGAGCTGTTCGGCACCCCCGTGCAGGATGGCACCTTCCAGCCCTTTAGCCTGTACTCCATGCGGCAGGCAATCGAGGAAGGTTTCATCAAGGACGTGCTGAAGAACTACACCACGTTCAAGGTCTATTTCGGGCTCAACAAGAAAATCGAGGACGACCCGGAGCACCCGAGGAAGAAGGCGATTGCCCTGCTGAAGTCGTATGCCGACCTGCACCCGCACGGCATCATGACCAAGGCCGACATCATGGCCGAGCACTTCCACACGCAGGTGCGCCAGCACATCAAGGGCAGTGCCAAGGCGATGGTGGTCACGAGGTCGCGGCTCCACGCTGTGAGGTACAAGCAGGCCTTCGATGCCGTTATCAAGCGGGACAAGTTGCCGTACCAAGCAATGGTGGCCTTCTCGGGCACGGTGAAGGACCCCGATACCGGGCTGGAGTTTACCGAAGCCGGGATGAATGGCATTGCCGAGACCCAGACGGCCAAGACGTTTGAGCAGGACAAGTACAAGTTCCTGATCGTCGCGGAGAAGTTCCAGACGGGGTTCGACCAGCCAATGCTGTACGCGATGTACGTGGACAAGAAGCTGAGTGGGGTCAACTGTGTGCAGACGCTCAGCCGGTTGAACCGGACCCACCCCGACAAGGACGAACCGGTGGTGCTGGACTTCGCCAACGAGATGGACGAGATCCAGGAGGCCTTCCAACCCTACTACGAAACCACCTTCCTGACCGAGGCGACCGACCCCAACAAACTCTATGATCTCAAGCGCAACGCGGAGGACTTCCTGCTCTACTACCAGCCGGATGTGGATGCCTTCGCCAAGATCTACTTCGGCCCCGACGGCACACAGGAGAAGCTGAGGCCCATACTCGACCCGGTGGTGGATCGGTTCGGGGAGCTTGAGGCCGACCAGCAGAAGTCGTTCCGCAAGGCGGTGAACGACTACGTCCGGATCTACAGCTTCTTGGCGCATATTCTGACGTTCACGGATTCCGGGCTGGAGAAGAGCTACCAGTTTCTGCGGTTCCTCAGACCACTGCTGAAGGTCAGGAAGGAGCCTCTGCCGACCGAAGTGACCGACGAGATCAACATGGAGAGCTACAAGGTCTCTCAGACGGCCAGTGGCTCAATCGCGCTGATCAACAAGGATGGTGGGCTGGACCCGATCAGCGACATCGGCACCGGGGAAGTGCGCGAGGAAGAGACGGCCCCCCTGTCCGAGATCATCCACTACATCAACGAGAACTTCGGCACGGACTTCACCGCTGACGACAAGGTGAAATATTTCGCGGAGGACATGAAGAGACGCATCGTGGAGAAGGAGGGGTTCGGCAAGGCGATGGATCCGGCGGTGAACCCGTCCCCCGACAGTCGCCGACTGATCTTCGGCAACTATTACGAGGACGCGCTGGAGGACATGATCGACGGGCATACGGAGATCTACAAGAAGCTGGTGTCCGACGAGGGCTTCGCCCAGATCTTCCAGCTGGCCATGTTCAAGCAGGTGCTCAAGGCGCTCGAACGCCGGAGCGCATCGGTTGCTTGAACATAGTGCCCATTCGGTTCTAACCAACCAATCCGTGCCCCTTTAATTCTGCTTGTGTTGCGCAACCCGGAAACGGAGTCATGTTGCCTCGGACAGGATGTTGCTAGAGCCGGATACTTGGCAAGGGAACTAAACATGAACATCGCTTTTTTCGATTCCAAGGCCTACACCCGCGACGCCTTCCAGCAGCGCAACCGCGACGGCTACCGTCTGCAGTTCTTCGAGGCCAAGCTCAACCGGGACACGGTCGAGCTGGCTCGGGGGTACGAGGCGGTCTGCGTCTTCGTCAACGACGATCTCAGTGCGCCGGTGGTGGAGGCCCTGGCCGAGCTTGGGGTCGGCCTGGTCGCCTTGCGCTGCGCCGGGTACAACAACGTGGATCTGAAAGCTTGCGAAGCCCGGGGCATCTCCGTGGCCCATGTGCCATCCTACTCTCCCCATGCGGTGGCCGAGCACGCCCTGGCCCTGATGCTGACCCTGAACCGCCGGATCCACCGGGCCAATGTGCGGGTGCGGGACGGCAATTTCTCCCTGGACGGCCTGGTCGGTTTCGACATGTACGGCAAGACCGTCGGAATCATCGGCGCCGGCAAGATCGGCCAGTGTCTGATCCCCCCCCTGCGCGGTCTGGGCTGCCGGGTGCTGGTGGCCGACAAATTTCCCAAACCGGACCTGGCCCGCCAGCTGGATTTCGAGTATGCGGAGTTGGACAGCCTTTTCCAGCAGGCGGACATCATCTCCCTGCACGCCCCGCTCATACCCGAAACCCGCCACCTCGTAAACGACCAGGCCATCGCCAAGATGAAGACGGGCGTGATGATCATCAACACCAGCCGGGGAGGCCTGATTCGCACCAAGTCGCTGATCGACGGTCTCAAGAGCGGCAAGATCGGCAGCGCCGGGCTGGACGTCTACGAGGAGGAGACCGCCTACTTCTTCGAGGACTACTCGGACCTGATCATTTCCGACGATGTCCTGGCCCGGTTGCTGACCTTCAACAATGTCCTGGTCACCAGCCACCAGGCCTTCCTGACCCGGGAGGCTCTGGCCAACATCGCCGACACCACTTATGACAATCTCGGCGAATACCAGGCCGGCAAGCGGGGCCACGAGCTGAGCCACGGCATTTGCAGCCGCTGCACCTGAAACAAAGGGGCCGGCGCGCTTGTCCAAGTCGATGGTTGGATTGCAAAATTACAAGGGGCTTCAATGGAGCTGAGCCATTTCGATCAAGAGTATTTCGTGGCGGCGGACGAGGAGCATGTTCGCCGGGAGAAGGCCAAGGCCAAGGAGCTGCGTGGCTCCCAGTGGTGGAAGAATCTGCGGGGTCAGGGGCAGTGCCACTACTGCAAGCGGCGGGTGAAGGTGGACACCTTGACCATGGACCATGTCGTGCCCATCGTGCGCGGGGGGCGCACGAGCAAAGGCAACGTGGTGGCCTGCTGCAAAGAGTGCAACAGTAAAAAGAAGCACATGCTGCCCATCGAGTGGGACGAGTACATGGGCCGCTTGGCAGCCAAAAAGGAGGACTGAAGACCCGAAAGGACATGGGGAAGGGGGCAGTGGACAGAACCCGACCGGAGGTTATATTATAGGCTTTGCCTATGTCAAATCACCGTCACCTTTTCCTCAAAGGAGATCACCTGATATGCTGTCAGATAATGACACAATGAAGCTGTATATGCAGAATATCGGCCAGTACTCTCTGGTGACTCGGGACGAGGAAGTCGACCTGGCCGCCGAGATCGCCGACGGAAGCAGCGAGGCCCGGGACAAGCTGATTCGCAGCAACCTGCGCCTGGTGGTCAAGATCGCCCACGACTTCAAGGGGCTGGGATTGCCGCTGCTGGACCTGATCTCCGAAGGCAACATCGGCCTGATGCGGGCGGTCGAAAAGTTCGATCCGTCCAAGGGGGCCAAGCTGAGCAGCTACGCGGCCTGGTGGATCAAGCAGTCCATGCGGCGGGCCCTGGCCAACCAGGCCAGGACCATCCGGATTCCGGTTCAGTCGGCCAGCAAGATCAGTAAGATCCAGGCCACCCGCACCAAGCTGCTGGAGAAGATGGGCCGGGAGCCCACCGACCAGGAGATTGCCGACGATGTCGGCCTGACCGAACGCACGGTCACCGGCTTGCGGCTCGGAAAAACCACCACCATCTCCCTGCACGACCCCATTCAGCACGGCGAGGATGGCGAATTCCGCGACATCATCCCCGACGACAAGACCACCTCCCCCGACGAGATCGTCCAGGATGAGGAGACCCTGCGCCACATGGTCCGCCTGATCGAACATCTGGACGAACGGGAGAGAACCATTCTGGAGTTGCGTTTCGGACTGAGCGGCGAAAGGCCCCGGACCCTGGAGGAGGTCAGCCAGACCATCGGCCGGACCCGCGAGCGCGTCCGCCAGATCCAGAACCAAGCTTTGGAAAAGCTGCGCTTCTATCTGGAAGAAGAAGGGGTCGAACCCGGGGATGCCTGACCTGACCTGACGGCACCTGGCGAGCGCGACTGAAAAGCCCTTTCAGACGCGCTCTTTTTTTGGTTGGATCGGCTTGCCAGACACACACTGCCACTTGGACGAAACCGTGACACCAAGCATGGAAGACCTATTCCACGACGCCGACGTGGCCCGGGCCCGGGCCAGCGGCGGGATCGTAGCCCTGAATCAGGGCCGCTGCCTGCGGCTGCCGCGCACCTTCGGCTTCTGCGGCGGAGTGGCCAACGCCCTGAAGCAGCTGCAGCAGGCCGTCGCCCAGTCCGGAGGCAGGCCGGTCTGGCTGTTGGGGGAAATCATCCACAACGACACGGTCAACCAGGCCTTCCGGGCCTTGGGGGTCCGCATCATTCCCGAAGAGCGGCTGGACACGATTTTTAGCCAGGCCAGTCCGGACGACCTCATCGTGATCCCCGCCTTCGGCATACCCGAATCCCTGCAACAGTCGCTGGAGGCGTTCGTCTCCCCCAACGGCGCGATTCTGGACACGACCTGCGGCTATGTGCGGCGAATCTGGACTTTTGTGGAGGAGCAGGCGGCCGGCGGACGCACGATCCTGATCCACGGCAAACCCAATCACCCCGAAACCCGCGCCATCCTGTCGCGCGCCCTGAGCCAGGCCAACGCGGCCATGATTCTGCCCGATCTGCCCCATGCCCGCATGGCCGGCGACATGATCGCGGCCAACGCTCCGGGCGATTTCCCCACGGAACTGCTCCACCACCCGGACAAGCTGAACCTGTGCCAGTTGGCTATGGTCAACCAGACCACCATGCTCTACAGCGAAACCAAACAGATCGAGACAATCCTGCAGGACGCCACCCAAGCCGCCGGCGGACAGCTGACCTGCAGCAACACCGTCTGCCGCGCCACCCAGATGCGCCAGGACGCCGCCATCGAACTGTGCCGGCAGGGCGGCGACCTGTTCCTGGTGGTCGGCGGTTTCGCCAGCAGCAACACCAACCAACTCTACCGGCTGGCCCACCAATACGCCCCGACCTACTTCATTCGGGATGCGGAGGCCGTTGCCGCCGACCGCATCCGCCACTACGTGCCCGAACAGGGCAGGGAGATCGACCGTGCCAACTGGTGCCCGTCCGGAGCCCGGGCCATCGGCGTGCTGGCCGGCGCCTCATGCCCCCCGTCGGTCATCGGCGACCTGATCCGAAAGCTGAGGCAACTGTGAAGACCCGAATTCAAGGCAAGTTCATCGCCATTCCAGCCTGCCGTCCGGTGGACATATCCGGGTTCGAGGCCTTGGTGGACCATCCCTTTTTCCAGAGGCTGCGGGGGCGCACCCAGCTGGGAGTCAACTATCTGGTCTTTCCGGGGGCGGTGCACAGCCGCTTCGAGCATTCCATCGGTGTCCTTGGCCTGACCCAGCGGGTCTGCGAGATCCAGAAGATCGGCGCAGACTCCCGCCGGCGGCTGTGCGCCTACGCCCTGCTCCACGACATCGGCCACGGGCCGTTCTCCCACCAGATCGAGCCGATTCTAGCCGGCGACCACCACTCACACGGACTCGAGCTGCTCAACCAGATGCCGGATGCCCTGCAAGCCTGCGGAGTCGATTCCGGCGCCGTGGCCGCCATGCTGGATGAGCGCGATCCGCTCTGCGGCTTCGTGAGCGACCGCAATTTGGGCACGGACAAGCTGGACTACCTGCAGCGCGACGCCCTGCACGTCGGCTTCAGCGGGGTGCCGGACATCGAGGAGCTTCTGCTGTTCACCATGATGGACGGCGGAGTGCCGGCCGTGGAGGAGAAATACATCGAGGAGATCAAGCGGGTGCAGAAGTTCTACAGCTATCTGCATCAGCATGGGTACCTGAACAAGACTGCGCTGGCGGTGCAGCGGATTTTCCAGCGGGCCGTGCAGGAGGCTCTGAGCGACCAGGTCTTCGCCTCCGGGAGCCTTTGGGACATGACCGACGCCGACCTGATGGGCCGGCTCCTGGGCGGTTCCAGCCCGCGGGCCAAGCGCCTGGCCGGCCTGCTTCAGACCCGGGCCTTCCACCGCAGTGTGCTGGTCATCAAGCCCGATGGCTACGGATTCGCCGAACGGGTCTCCGGCAAGCCCATCCACGTTCTGGAATGGTCCCGCCAGAACATCCGGCGCTTTACTCAAAGCTACAGCGACTGCGCGGCGGTGTCGGAACTGGAGGACGAACTGGCCAGATCCCTGGGGCTGGAACCCGGGGATATTCTGCTGGCGGCCATGCCCTATTTCCGCAAGCTCATCCCCAAGGACGTGCGCATTTTCTCCCAGAGCCAGGGCGGCACTTTCTGGCTGTTCGAGAAAGACCCCCACCACCTCAAATCCCTGGAAAGCGACTACCTGCGCACCTCCGCCATACGCCTCGTGGTTCTGCCGCAACACCGGGAAAGGGTCTACCGGCAACGCGACCGCATCGCCGAGTTCCTGGCGGCGAAGGTCTAATAGCCGCCAGTCCCGGCTCGGCGGACAACCCGGTTATTTATCCGCCCGCTTCTCGCCGCGCAGCACGGCCTCGATAAAGCGGTCCAGGTCGCCGTCCAGAATCGCGGTCACATTGCCGCTTTCCACTCCGGTGCGCAGGTCCTTGATCATCTGATAGGGCTGCATGACGTAGGAGCGAATCTGGCTGCCCCAGGCGTTTTCCTGCTTCTGGCCGCGGGCGGCCTCCACCTCGGCGCGCCGCTTCTCCTCCTCGAGGGTGTACAGGCGCGCCTTCAGGATCTTCATGGCCGTGGCCCGGTTCTTGTGCTGGCTGCGCTCGTTCTGACAGGCCACCACCACCCCGGTGGGCAAGTGGGTCAGGCGCACGGCGCTGTCGGTCTTGTTGACGTGCTGGCCGCCGGCGCCGCTGGCCCGGTAGGTGTCCACGCGCAGATCGCATTCCTGGATTTCAATGTCGATATCGTCGTCCACCTCGGACACCACATCGACGGCGGCAAAGGAGGTGTGTCGCCGACTATTGGCATCGAAAGGAGAGATCCGCACCAGGCGATGCACGCCGCGCTCGCACTTGAGGTAGCCATTGGCGTATTCGCCGTAGACCAGCATGGTCGCGCTCTTGATGCCGGCATCGTCGCCCGGCTGGACATCGATCAGCTCGGTCTTGAAGCCGCGGCGCTCGCACCAGCGGCTATACATGCGCAGAAGAATGCTGGCCCAATCGCACGATTCCGTGCCGCCGGCGCCGGCATGGACCGAGAAGATGGCGTTGTTGCGGTCCATTTTGCCGGAGAGAAAACTGACCATCTCCATGCTGTCCATGGCCCGGCTGCACGCCTGCCAGCCAGAATCGGCCTCGGCCTGCATCTCCTGATCTTCCTCGTCCATGGCCATCATTTCCGCCAGGACTTCAAGATCCTCGAACTGACCCACCAGCTGCTTGAAGGGATCCAGCACGTTGCGCAGGGCGGTGACCTCGGCGATGACTGCCTGGGCGCTGTCTTTGTGGTCCCAGAAGTCCGCCGCGGCCATCTGGGCTTCCAGCTGGCCTAGCTTCGCGGTTTTGCCAGCGACGTCAAAGATACCCCCGGAGATGTTCCAGACGCTGCTGGGCCGCTTTCAGATTCGCTTGCAATTCGTCAACTGTCATCCGCTGTATCCTTGCCAAAATGTTGTGCTGCTAAAGGCTGACGCATGGATCACACGATACGGCCCGATTGGCGATTTTAAAGCCCTGGGGCCCGAATAAATCGCTGGGCGGTGAACCCGAAGCAGAACCCGGTGCAAAAGGCGATTTCAGAGCTCAGTGCCGCCGCGCGCGAAAGGCGGTCGGGCTTAGGCCGTAATGGGCGGAAAAACGGCGGGAAAAGTGGTAGACATCGTAGAAGCCACACTGGGCGGCGACGGCTTTGACACTGAGGCCGACGTCCTCCAGGAGCAACGCCGCGTGCTGAAGCCGGAGGCGCTTGGCATAGGTCAGCGGCGAGCATCCGACGGCTTGGCGAAACCGGGCGCAGAAATGCGACCGGGACAGCCCGGCCATCGCGGCCAGCTCGTCCAGTTTGATTGGACTCGTGCAGTGCGCCTCCAGCCAACGCCGGGCGCGCTCGATGCCTGGGCAGGGCCGGTCTCGGTTTTCCATGGCCGTTTGATGCACACGGAGCAGTAGAGCGGACACGAGGCATTCGAGAATGCCGCTGTCTGGAGCGGGGCGGGTGAGTTCCCGGTTGATTTGCTTCAGCCAGTAAAGGAAATCGTCGGGGGAGTGGAACGGATATAGAGTGCCAACCACGATGCCGGCCCGTTTGAGCAAGCGGGGGACATCGGGGCCGGCAAGGCGAACCCAGGAATGATCCCAGACGGTGCCGTCGCCCATGCCGTAGCGGGAGGGTTGGCGGGAGTCGAAGACGGCCACCGCGTGGGCGGAGGCCTGCAGCACACGACCGTCGCCCACAGTGACAGCCATTGGCGTGTGGAACATCATGACCCGCCAGTTCTCCAGACCCCCCGCGCTTTCGTAGAGGCCGGAGCGCTGGCAATGAAATCCGACCACTTCCACGATGCTGCCCGTTTTCCCGCTTTGCCGGGCGGGGTCGAAGGTTATGATGCCTGCTTGCACAATCAGCCGATCCTACATCATTTACAGAAAACTGTCCATTTTAAGATGCACAAAGACCAGTAATTTATCATAAAAACATACATCGGCCACGGGTGTCAATGAATGCAGAACGGCCAAATCCTGATTGGAAGTTGACCCCGGCGACTCGATGACCAGCGCGATTACGAGCGCGATCGCGATTTGTACTTGAAATCTGAGATCTTGACACCCGACGCCAAATCCGAAAAAGGAGACCATCATGGCCCCCAGACGCCCCCAGCATGTCATCTGGATAACCACCGACCACATGCGCTACGATTTTATCGGGGCCCATGGCAACGCGGACATGCACACTCCGAATCTGGATGCTCTGATCGAAGGCGGCATCTCCTTCGAGCGCTGCTATGCCAACAATCCACTCTGCATGCCCAGCCGAGCTTCGTTCATGACCGGTTGCTACCCCCAGCAAACCCAGGTGATGGCCAACGGCCAGGAACTGCGTCCCGATTTTGCCCCCACCATCGCCCAGTGCTTCGCTAACGGCGGCTATCGCACGGTCCAGATCGGCAAGCTCCACCTGCAATGCCACGAGGATACCGACTTGGATCCGCGCCCGAATCACAGTTACGGCTTCGAGGTGTTCCAGCTGTCCGAAGAGCCGGGCTGCTACGAAGACGCCTACCGCACCTGGCTGCGAGGCGAGTATCCCGACCTGGTCGAAACCTTCACCGTTCCCCGCCCGATGAGCGACGAGCGCCACGCGGAGTCCACAACCTTTCGGGTACTGGACGCCCCGTGGGAGGCTTCGCACAGCGGCTGGATTGCCACCCAGGCCTGCCGCTATCTCGGCTCCTGGGGCTTGCGCCAGGAACCCCAGTTCATGCACCTGGGGTTCTACGCCCCCCACCCGCCCCTGAATCCCACCCGCGAGATGTTCGAACCCTATCGCGAGGTCGATCCCGGTATCGGGCGCTGCATCGACCAGGACTGGTGCGATGCC
>JBFJXC010000098.1:0-10550 GCA_041623325.1 Lentisphaeria bacterium
GTTTTCGTCGTACCACTTGAACGCCAGAGGGTCCGTGGATTCACGCCCTTGGTATCCGATTTTGCCGATGCCCCGGAAGTACTCTTTGTGACCGGTCACGATGCTCATGGGATTCTCCTTTTGGTTTGCCTGGACTCTACTATTTGGGAATGGCGGAGTGGCGGAGGCGTGGGCACAAGGTCATCTTGCCCCAATTCCCCGCTACGCCACCTCTCCAATCGTCTGCTTCAGATTTTCGTACCAACGACCATAGGCGGCAAGGTACTGGTCCCGTTTGGACCCGTCGGGCTGGATCAACTCCAGCACCCTCAAACCGGCAAAGGCCTCCTCGAAGGAGCGGTAGTAACCCACGCCAACCCCGGCGCCTCTGGCCGCCCCCTGGGCCCCATCGGTGTCGTAAAGCTCGATGGCCGCCCCGGTAACACCGGCCAGGGTGTCGCGGAAGATGGGGCTCAAAAACATGTTGGCATGCCCGGCCTTGATGACAGAAGGGCTGATGCCGATGCCGCGCATGATCCCGATGCCGTAATGGAAGGCGAACACAATGCCCTCCTGGGCGGCCCGGAAGAGGTGGGCCTGATCATGGACATTGAAGTTGAGATTGCAGAACCGGGCCCCGAGGTCCTGGTTTTGCAGCATGCGTTCGGCCCCGTTGCCGAACGGTAGAACCGACAGGCCATCCGACCCCACCGCCACAGTCGCCGCCAGCTCATCCATGCGTTCATAGCTGATCCCGGGGCCGGCCACGTTCTTCTTCAGCCAGGAATTGAGAATGCCGGTGCCGTTCAGGCAGAGCAGCACTCCCAGCCGGGCCGCCTCGGCGGCATGGTTGACATGGGCGAAGGTATTGACCCGGGATTGGGGGTCGTACTTGATCTCGTCGCTGACCCCGTAGACCACCCCGGAGGTTCCCGCCGTGGCGGCGATTTCGCCGGGGTTGAGCACATTCAACGAAAAGGCGTTGTTGGGCTGATCGCCCGCCCGGTAGGCCACTTTTGTTCTAGGAGTCAGGCCCAGTTCCCCGGCAACATCGGCCAGAAGTTCGCCGTGAACCGAGAAAGTGGGCACCGGGTCGGGAAGCAGCCGGGGATCGATGCCGTAGTGCTCCAGCAGGAAATCGGCGGGCTTATGGAGATGGAAGTCCCAGAAGATCCCTTCCGAAAGCCCGGAGACGGTGGTGGCGATGCGTCCGGTCAGCTTCATGGCCAGGAAATCCCCGGGCAGCATGGCCTTGTGGATGCGGGCGAAGACCTCCGGCTCGTGGTCCCTCACCCATTTCAACTTGGAGGCGGTGAAGTTGCCGGGGGAGTTCAAGAGGCGTTCCAGACACGTGTCCGGACCGATCTCGGCAAAAGCCTGGCGGCCGATCTCCACGGCTCGACTGTCGCACCAGATAATGGCCGGCCGCAGCACTTGGTGCTGCTTGTCCACCAGCACCAGACCATGCATTTGGTAGGAGATGCCGATGCCGCCGATGTCCGCCGTGGCGATACCCGCCTTCTGCACGGCCGCTTTCACGGCCGCCTTCAAATTCTCCCACCAGAGCCCCGGATCCTGCTCGGCCCAGCCCGCCTGGTGGGCGGTGATCGCCATTTCCTGCTTGGGGTAGAATGCCGATCCCAGGCACCGCCCCGAGGCCCCATCCAGCAGGCTCGCCTTCACCGAGGAACTGCCTAAATCCAATCCCAGTAGTATCATCCCGTCTCTCCATTTGACTGGCCTTGACTTTACAACACCCTTAAACTAGCCGCCATGGAGCCGGTAAACCTTGACAATACCGGAAATGATCAGCACTATATCCCCAATGTTCGAGAACCACTGGCGCCCGGGCGGGTCAATTGACCGCATCGGCCTGATCCACGCATGCCGAACAACCTGGAGTAGACCATGCCAAGTCAACCACACGCGGTGCAGGCGGACAGCCGACACTATTTCGGCCCCGACGGGTTCCCCGTTGCCGTGGTCCGGATTCAGGACCAGACGCCCGAAAAGGAGCCGGATCTGACCGAGATTGAGCACTATCACGACTTCTCCGAATTGATGATCATCACCCGGGGGCACGGCATGCATCGCGTGGACGGACAGGACTATGCGGTCCGGGCTGGGGACGTGTTTCTGGTGCAGGGCCGGCAAACCCATTTCTTCTATGGGCGTCAGAACATGTGCCACACCAACGTCATGTTCGACCCCGCACGCCTGGCTCTGCCCACCAACCAATTGCGCAAAATCCCCGGTTACCACGCCCTCTTCATCCTGGAGCCCAGCTACCGCCGCCAGCACCATTTCAGCAGTCGCCTGCACCTGGGCCCGGTTGCCCTTGGCCATGCCGAATGGCTGGCCGAGTGCATGGGGCGCGAACTGCGGGAACGCGTCCCGGGTTGCGAGTGCGCGCTTCTGGGCAAGTTGCTGGAGCTGATGGTGTACCTATCCCGGCAGTATTCGCATACCAGCACGTCTTCCGGAAAGGCGCTCCTGAGAGTGGGCGAAGTCATGGGCCAGTTGGAAAGCCGATACGCCCGGAGCTGGAAATTGCGCGATCTGGCCGAAATGGCCCACATGTCCGAAAGCAACCTGCTGCGGGTGTTCCGCGAGGCCACTGGCCAGTCCCCGATCGACTATCTGGTTCGCCTGCGCCTGAAGCATGCCATGCGCTTATTGCGGGAAACCGACCAGCCCATCAGCGACATTGCCGGCCTGGTCGGTTTCTCGGACAGCAACTACTTCGCCCGGCAATTCCGGCGGATCGTTGGCATGAGCCCCCGCGAATATCGCCGTGCCGGGGCCCGGCGGGGCTAGGCAATGGCCCCCATGACCTGCCTTGCAACCACGCCGACAAACCGTATCTTAGCGACTCCCCAGAGGCGGTATTACGGCCCAATACTCCAACTCGCCATCACTCCATATTAAAGCGACCCTTCACAAGCAGGACCCAGGTTCATGGATCGCCGTGACGCAACAACCCGTATCCGGCAGCTGACCGACTTGATCAACCGCCACAACGTCCTGTACTACGCCGAGGCCACCCCGGAAATCTCGGACCAGGAATACGACCGACTCTACGCCGAGCTGGTCGGCTTGGAAAAAGCCTTCCCCGACCTGGCCGCGCCCGACTCCCCCACCCAGCGGGTCGGGGGCGAACCCCTTTCGCAGTTCCGCACTCTCCCCCACGCCATCCCCATGATGAGCCTGGACAACACCTACAACGAGGAAGAGCTGCGCAAGTTCGACGAGCGCGTCCGCAAAACCCTGGGACCAAACCCCGTGACCTACTCGGTCGAACCCAAAATCGACGGCGTCAGCATCTCCATTCGCTACGAAGACGGCATTCTGACTAGCGCCCTCACCCGCGGCAACGGACGCGAGGGCGACGAGGTAACCGCCAACATCCGCACCATCCGCAGCATTCCCCTCAAACTGCACGCCGACACGCCACCGGCCGTCTGGGAGGCCCGCGGCGAGATCTTTATGAGCAAGTCCGGGTTCGCGGCCCTCAACCAGCAGCGCGACGACCGCGGCGAACCGGCCTTCGCCAACCCCCGCAACGCCACCGCCGGTTCCCTCAAGCTGCTCGACAGCCGCGAGGTGGCCAGGCGCCCCCTCGATGTGATGTTCTACGGCCAGGGCCAGATCGCCGGGGCCGAGGTCAGCTCCCAGCAACAGCTCCTGGATATGCACCGCCAATTCGGCCTGAAGACACCCGAACTCTTCCGCGTCGTCACCGGCATCGACCAGGTCCTCACGGTGGTGGCCGAACTGAACGAGGCGCGGCACGGGCTGCCCTACGAGATCGACGGAGCGGTCGTCAAAGTCAACGATTTGGCCTCCCGCCAGCTCCTGGGCTCAACCGCCAAGGCCCCCAGCTGGGCCATCGCCTACAAGTACCCCGCCGAGCAGGCCGAAACCCTGCTGCGCGACATCACCGTCCAGGTCGGACGCACCGGCACCCTCACCCCGGTCGCCGAACTCGAACCGGTTTTCCTGGCCGGCTCCACCATCAGCCGCGCCACCCTCCACAACCAGGACGAGATCGCCCGCAAGGACATCCGCATCGGCGACACCGTCATCATCGAGAAAGCCGGGGAGGTCATCCCCGCGGTCGTCTCCGTGGTCGCCGCCAAACGGCCGGCCCACGCCCAGCCCTTCAACCTGGTCGACTACGTCCACGGCGCCTGCCCTTCCTGCGGGGCGCCCGTCACCAAGGATCCCCAGTTCGTGGCCTGGCGCTGCGACAACCTCCAGTGCCCCGCTCAGACGGTGCGCCGCCTCGAGCACTTCTCCGCCCGCAACGCCATGGACATCGAGCGCCTTGGAGGCATCGTCGCCGAAAAGCTGGTGGAGCGCGGCCTGGTGTCCGAGCCATTGGACCTGTTCGATCTGACCCTTGACCAGCTGGCCAGCCTGAACCTGGGCACCGACGAGGAGCCGCGGGTCTTCGGCCCCAAAAACGGTGCCAAACTTCTGGAGGCACTGGAGCGCGCCCGGCAGCTGCCGCTGGCCCGCTGGCTGCACGCCTTCGGCATCCCCAATGTCGGCGTGGCCACCGCCCGCGAAGTAGCCGCCCTGCACCGGAACCTGGACCAGGTGGCCGACTCCCCCATTCTGCAGGACCTCGTCCTGCTGCTGACCAAGCAAGCCGAAAGCAAAGAGGCCAACCCCAACTCCCTCCGGAACCGAGCCCGCAGCGTGGCCGAAAAGCAGACCTTGCAGGAACGGGTGGCCGCATTGACATCGGAGATCGAAACCCTAGGGCAGCGTCTGGAAGAAAAAGGCGTGGTCAAAGGCAAAGCCGGCGGCAAGAGCCGGGAATTCGTCACGGTCTCGACCGTGGCCCTGGAATCCGCCCGCAGCATCCTCGACTTCTTCGCCGGCCCCGCCGGCCAGACCATCCTGGCCCGCTTGCGCGAGCTGGGCATCCTTCCCTCCACCCCCGTTCAGGAAGCACAACCCACCGGTGGAGCGTTTACCGGCAAGACCTGCGTCCTGACCGGAACCCTTCACCAGATGACCCGCGACGAGGCCAAAGAGCGCCTCCTGACCCAGGGCGCCAGCGTCACCGGCAGCGTCAGCAAAAACACCGACCTGGTCATCGTCGGAGAAAACGCCGGCTCCAAACTGGCCAAAGCCCGGCAACTGGGCATCGCCGTCATGACCGAAGCCGAGTTTCTCCAAGCCCTGGAATCGGAATCCGACACCCTGCCCGATCCTCCAACGGAAACTGATTCCAGCTCCACTAGCGATCCGAATCCGGGCCCACCCACCCAGCTCGAACTCGGACTTTAGAGAGACGCGCCAAGGAGCTGAGCGACCTGGCCGCCGCCCGGCGGGAGATAACCCGGTGAGGCGTGAAGGACAAAGAGGGGACAAGGATGGACCAGATATCAAGGATGCGGCTCGACGGAGTCTGACCGTCCAGGGGATCATCCGAAAGACCAGGCCCTAATCGTCTCGCCCTAGTCCTGGGCTCGGTGCTCGGCCAGAAACTGGCGGTAGCACCCGAGCATCTCCTGGAGCAGGGCCGGGGTGTCCAGCCCATAGGGACAGCGCGAGGCGCAGGCGCCGCAGCGGGTGCAGCGCTCGATCCGACTCATCTTCTCCTGCCACTCCTGGGTCAGAAACTGAGCAGACGGCATCCTGGCCAGACAGTAGCGCATCCGGGCGGCCATGGGAATGGGGATGTCCACCGGGCAAGGCAGGCAGTATCCACAGGCCCGGCAGAAGTTGCCGGACAAGTCCCGCTTGTCCCGCTCGATGGCGGCCAGCAGCTCCGCATCCAGCGCCGGCGGTTTGGCCTCGTAACCCAGGAACTCCTCCAGCTCGTGCATGTGCTGAATGCCCCAGATGGGAACGACATTCTCATACTGACGCAGAAAGGCGAACGCGGCCCGGGCATTGGTCAGAATCCCCCCGCAGAGCCCCTTCATAGCGATCACGCCGACGTTGTGCCGGCGGCACAGATCGATCAGGGCCAAATCCTCGGCGTCGGAGATCATGCTCAGCGGGAACTGCAAGGATTCGTACAAGCCGCTGGCCACCGCTTCCGCCGCCAACTGGCGACTGTGGTTGGTGATGCCAATATGGCGGACCATGCCCTTTTGCTTGGCCTCCAGCAGGGCGGCGTAGGAGGATTGGGGATCGTTCGGATCGGGAAGCGCGGCCGGATTGTGCAGTTGGAGCAGATCAACCGCGTCGCATCGCAGATTGCGCAGACTGGTCTCCAAATCCTTCAAGACGCCCTGACGGGTCGTGGCGCCGCTTTTCGTGGCGATCACGATCCGGTCGCGCACGGACCCTAGGGCTTGGCCCAGCTTCTCCTCGCTGTCCGAATACGCCCGGGCCGTGTCGTAGAAATTGATTCCGGCCTCGAAGGCCCGGCCCAGAATGCGATCGGCTTCGGCCATCTCCACCCGCTGAATGGGCAACACCCCGAACGCGGTCCGACTCACCCTCAGCCCCGTTGCCCCAAGCGTGCAATACTCCATTTCGGCCTATCTCCTCAGTTGTTATCATCACCAGGGTGCGGGACGCAGACAGCAGACCCCAACGGGGGGTGTCGGGACCAGGGCATCGAGCCAGAATTCCGGTCAGATGTCGAAGGCGCGGGGCTGAGCGAGAATTTCCCGCATCAGAACAGCCTGCCGCAGGGACTTCCGCCCCTGTATTTTCAGACCGACCAACCGGCGCGCACCGGCCTTTGAGGCCGGCACCTTGCGCGTGGCCTCGGGAAAGGCGGTGGCCAGGCTGCCACCGACCAGTTGGGACGGGGTAAGTTCGGATGAAGCCGGAAAGGTCTCTGAGGAACCGAAGCGTTCCCGGGATTCGGTTTGGGTCGCGCCGGACACCCCGGTGGGAGCCTGGTCCAGCGTTCCAAGCGCCGCCTCCGGAGGCGGAGCCGGCGGGGGCTCGCTCAAAGTACGAATGACCTCGGCCACATCGGCGGGCATCGCCGGCGGCCGGGCAGGCGGCATGGTCTTGGGTTTGGGAGGCGACGGAGGCGAAGCCACCGGCTGCCAGTCCTCCCAGTCGGTCCACTCGGCAGGCGAAGAGGACCGCCGCGAGTCCGACCGCTGGCTGGACTGCTCGACCATCCCCTTGATCACTTTGCCGATCATGACCAAGGCCACCACGACGAAAACAATAATGTCGCCGATATTTTCCACCGGGATGAGTTTCCCTATTCCTCGCTTCCAATAATGCTGCTGCGCATTTCCGTATCGGCCTTGATGTTCTCCATGCGATAGTAGTCCAGCACTCCGAGGTTGCCATCGCGCAGAGCCGAAGCCATGGCCAAGGGCACCTCCGCCTGGGCGGCCACCACCTTGGCTTGCATCTCCTGAACCTTGGCCCGCATCTCCTGCTCGACCGCCACCGCGGCCGCGCGCCGGACTTCGGCCTTGGCCTGAGCCACCCGCTTGTCGGCCTCGGCCTGGTCGGCCTGCAGACGCGCCCCGATGTTGTCGCCGACATCCACGTCGGCAATGTCGATGGACAGGATCTCGAAGGCGGTGCCGCTGTCCAGCCCCTTGTCCAGAACGCGCTTGGAAATCAGATCCGGATTCTCGAGCACTTCTTTATAGGAGTTGGCCGAGCCGATGGTGGTCACAATCCCCTCGCCCACGCGGGCAATGATCGTTTCCTCCGTGGCCCCGCCGACCAGTCGCTCCAAGTTGGCCCGCACCGTCACCCGCGCCTTGGCCTTGACCTGAATGCCGTCCTTGGCCACGGCGTCGATGGTGGTGCGCCCCTTGCTCGGGTCGGGACAGTCGATCACGCGCGGATTCACGCTGACCCGGACCGCATCAAACACATCGCGGCCAGCCAAATCGATGGCCGCAGCCCGCGCGAAGATCAGGGCAATGCCCGCCTTGTCGGCGGCAATCAGAGCATTGACCACGTTCAGGATGTCGCCGCCGGCCAGATAATGGGCCTCGAGACTGTCGGTCTGGATCTCCATCAACCCCGCCTTCTTGAGACGGATGACCGCCTCCACAACCAGAGTGGGAGGAACCCGGCGCAGCTTCATGCCCACCAAGGTCCACAAACTGACGTGGGCCTTGGAGGCCAGGGCCCGGATCCAGACGTTGAGAAAGTAGAAGAAGACGGAGATGGTGATGACAACCGCGACGGCAAGAAGAATGAGCAGAAACGGAACAAGAGCGTTCATGATCGGCCTTTCAGCTTTAAAGAAGAGGGCAGAAGTGCTGAGTCCCAGTTCCCATCACTCTTGTCCCGATTTGATGCTAGCAAACGTGTCTCCACCCTTGGCAAATGTCAAGGGTGCTTTTCTTGGATTTGCGCCGAGCGGTCGGCGAGGCGGGCCACAACCACCCGGTTGCCCTCCACCTCGACCACCCGAACCGCCGTCTTGCGCTCGATCAGATCCCCCTGGGTGACCACATCGACCCGACGGCCTTCGATGATCACCGTCCCCGTCGGACGCAGAGGCGTATGGGTAATTCCCTCCTTGCCCACTAGAGCCTGCTTGGTATCGTCGTACCCATGCCATTGCCCGGCATCGGTCTGCAGAATCATGCGCTTGCCCAAGGGGCTGCGCGGAAAATACTTGGTCCAGAGCCAGAGGCCGAGCACGCCAACCACCAGCGAGCCGAACAGCAAGCCCACTCCCAGGGTCGTGTCGTAGCCGAACCCGCCGATAATCCCGATTACAAGCACCACGGCTCCAATCGACCCCACAATCCCGCCGGGAATGAACACTTCGCACAGAATCATCAGGATTCCGACCGCGATCAATGTCAGAATAATCTCCAGGCTCATACGGCTTCCCCATATTTTGGCATTCACGTTGCAGAAACTCTCGTCCACACCCAAGGTCTATGCGCAATGCAAAATTGCAACCTGCCAAGACGTAAAGCAAGGATTATAGACTGGTAGGTCCGGCAGGGTGCCCCGCAGACCCCCCGCCGGAGAGCCGCGATTAAACGAGAAATGTTTCCCGATACGGCTGGACGCCCGGCCGCGGAGCGTTAAATTATTAACATTCGGTCTGCATACCGGAACCAGGCAACCAAAAGGACTCTCATGAGCACTAAACCACCATGCCAATGCTGCGGGAACGATCCTGCGGAGCTTTACTGCCGTCTGGACGAATTCATCGCGTCCCTCGATCTGCAACCACGGGATCCGCGCCGCAAGGGGCATCTGATCAAGATCCTGCACCATGCCCAAAAGCTGTTCGGCCACCTTCCGGCCGAGGTTCAGAAGCATGTGGCCGCCCGCATGAATCTGCATCACGCGGACATTTCCGGCGTGATCAGTTTCTACAACCACTTTACCACGACCCCCCGCGGCAAATACGACATCAGCGTCTGCATGGGAACGGCCTGCTACGTGAAGGGTGCCGACAAGGTGCTGGCCGAATTCGAGAAGCAGCTGGGGTTGTCCAGCGGCGAGGTCAGCGAGGACGCTCTGTTTTCGGTTCAGGCGCTGCGCTGCGTCGGCGCCTGCGGCCTGGCCCCGGTGGTCATGGTCAACGACAAGGTCTACGGGCGGGTCGAGCCCAAGGATGTCCAGGGCATTTTGAACGATTATCGCAACAAGGGGATTCCCGAGAATGAATAAGATCCGGACAATCGACGAATTGAGAAGCCGCCGGAAAAAGGCCCTGCCCCTGTTGGCCTTGAGGAAACCCGCGGGCGAAGACTACCGCAGCGCCACCAACAGCAAGCGCAAGAACATCATGGTTTGCGGCGGCACCGGCTGCCAGGCCTCAGAAAGCGCCCAGCTGTTGGAGAACCTGACGGCCATCATCAAGGAGAAGGGCCTGGAAAAGGATGTGCAGGCGGTGGTGACCGGCTGCTTCGGCTTCTGCGAAAAGGGGCCCATCGTCAAGGTCTATCCGGACGATGTCTTCTACGTGAAAGTCACCCCCGAGGACGCCCGGGAAATTATCGAGGAGCACGTCATCAACGGTCGTCGGCTGGAGCGCCTGCTGTACGAGGAGCCGACGCTCAAGCGCAAAGTCGAGAAGCACAACGAGATGTCGTTCTACAAGAAGCAGATGCGGATCTCGCTGCGCAACTGCGGCTTCATCAACCCCGAAAACCTGGACGAGTACCTGGCCAACGACGGCTACGAGGCCCTGGGCCGGGTGTTGACCGAAAGCACTCCCGAAGCCGTGGTGGAGATGCTCAAGGAAAGCGGTCTGCGCGGGCGCGGCGGCGGCGGCTTCCCCACCGGCCTGAAATGGGAGATCGCCGCCAAGAACGAGGGCGCCGAGAAGTTCATCATCTGCAACGCTGACGAGGGCGATCCCGGGGCCTTCATGGACCGCTCCATCATGGAGGGCGATCCTCACAGCATCATCGAGGCCCTGGCCATCGGCGGCTACGCCATGGGCGCGAATACCGGCCTGGTCTACATCCGTGCCGAATACCCCTTGGCTGTCCAACGCCTTGAATTGGCCATCGAACAGGCCCGCAAAGCCGGTCTCTTGGGCGAGAACATTCTGGGCACGGGCTTCGACTTCGACTTGGAGATCAAGCTGGGCGCCGGCGCGTTCATCTGCGGCGAGGAGACCGCCTTGATCCATTCGA
>JBFJXC010000099.1:0-10496 GCA_041623325.1 Lentisphaeria bacterium
CCGGTGCAGTTGCCCGATGTCCCCGGATTCGATCCGAAGATCCCACCCCTCCTGGGAGGCGGTCGTCTTCAGAAGGGCCAGAAAGAGGTTTTCGCAGGTGGTCGCGTATTCCTTGTGGATGCCGACGTGCAGCAGGCGAGGGGGGGCAGGCCACCCGGTCGGGGACAGCAGAACCAGCAGCAGAAACAGTCCATTTCGGATCGGTCGTCTAATCATCGTTTACCATTATTGGGGTTGGGACAACGGTCAGGGAGTGGCGCTTTGGGCTGTTTTATGACTTGAGAGAGGGAGCACTGGGGTTCCTTTGAAGGTGATGGTGGCCAGAAGTGCCCGGGCCTTGTCGACCGCTTCCTTGGAAAGCCGTGCATATGCAAGATCATGGTTGTAGCGCTGGGCGCCGTGAATCATCCAGTTGAGCATCCGGACCAGGGCTTCAGCCTGCTCCCGGGTTCGGTGCTTGTAGGCTTGCTCTCTGTAGACGATCAGGTAGCTGAAGCCGCTGATGGGATAGCCATGGGCGGCGTCTGTATCGCAGAGCAGGAGGCGGGTGTCGTCGGGCATGTCGACGGCGGCGGCCTGGCGAATGGCCTCGGTTGTCGGGGCGGCCATGTAGCCGGCGCGGTTCAAGATTCGGGCTACCGGCAGGTTTTGACGGTCGGCGAAGGTGGCCGACACATAGGCGATGCTGCCCGGGATCTTCTGGGTCAGGCCGGCCACGAGGCCGTTGCCGTCAACTCCCATGCCGGTGGGCCAGTTGACCTTCTTGCCGCTTCCGATCTGCTGTTGCCAGATTTTGCTGACCCTGCTCAGATAGGCCGTGAACAGGAACGTGGTGCCGCTGCTGTCCGCCCGGTGGACCACCCGGATGGGCAGCTCGGGCAGCGGGACGCCCGGGTTGAGACGCTTCAGACTGGCATGGTTCCACACGCGGATGCGCCCCAGGAAAACATCGGCCAACACGTCCGGGGTAAACTGCAGGGTCGGCCGTCCGGGAAGGTGGCAAACCACCGCCACGGCACCGACGCAGGTGGGGATGTGCAGAATCGCCGAATCGGCCTTCTCGAGT
Source organism: Lentisphaeria bacterium (assembly GCA_041623325.1). Lineage (GTDB taxonomy): Bacteria > Verrucomicrobiota > Lentisphaeria > Oligosphaerales > JBFJXC01 > JBFJXC01. The sequence goes on from JBFJXC010000099.1 coordinate 1,067, forward strand.
TCGGTGTCCGAGAGGAAGGCGTCGGTGGCGCCGAAGTCCACGCGGCGTTCCAACAGACTGCGGATGCCGGCTCCGGAGCCGGTGGCTTCGTAGAGCACCCGTACGCCAGTCTGAGCGTGGTAGCGTTCGATCCACTTGGCGTAGAGTGGGTAGGGAAAGGTGGCGCCGCCACCGTTGAGGACGATTTCGGCGGGTGCTCCGGAGGCCAGGCGGCAGACCAGCAGGATCGCCGGGAACATGAGACTTGCCCTTTTGAACATCACTAGGCCCTTCGTGTTCTGAGACCTTTTGTTTTCGTCTAGGAATTGGACTTATTGCCGACTGTATCCCCTTGGTGTCAGGGGCTCGTTAGGTGTCGGTGATGAATAGGTTAGAAAAGCGGCGTGTTCCAGTCTGACGGAGAGCGGCGGCCCGGTCGCAGCCTTGGGTTCCGTGGATATTGCAGCGGTCCTCCGGGAAGTAGTTGGTAACCGCCTAGGAAATAAACGTGGCGGCAAGCCGTGAGCGACCATGCCGGCGGATCTTGCCATATGGCCCTTCTTCGCGTAAGCTTAGGCAGGGTTGGGGTGCAGGCCGTGTGCCGCCCCCCCCCGGAAGGGGACTTCCGAATACCCGGATAAACCATGCCGCTACAGGGGGCACGATGAGGACGCTTCTCTTCTCAGCCGCTATGCTTGTCTGGATTCTAGACCTAGGCGCCACCGAATTGGCACCCTCCGCCAGTCTGTTCGACTTGAGTCTGGAGGACTTGATAAACCTGGAAGTGACGACGCCGTCCCGCGTCCACGAGAAGCTCGACGCCGCCCCGGGCGTGACCCACGTGATCACCCGGGAAACGATCCGGCGCCGGGGCTACAGCAGCCTCAAAGATTTGCTTCAGACCATTCCCGGCTTCGCGGTCTTTCATCGCGATCTTGATTTTGTCGGCACGGTCCGGGGGCTGACCGCCAATGACAACGAGAAGTTCAGCCTGCTGATCAATGGGGAGGAATCCAATCTGATTCACGAGCCGGACTTCCTCAACGGCCCTATCAATCTGGACACGGTCGAACGGGTGGAGGTGATCATCGGGCCTTCCTCGCTCTTTCAGCAGGCGAACACATTGGCGGCCACGGTCAATGTCATCACCCGGCAGGCGGAGGGAGTCGAGGTGGCCGTGGGCAAGGGTACCGACTTGGATTATTCCACGAGCATCATGGCTGGCAAAAAGTGGGATGAGCGCCGATGGATATCCTCGTCGTTCACCCTGGAGCGCCGCTTGGGATTCGATGCCTGGGATCGCCAGGCGAGCCCGGCCCCCCTGAGCGCCTTGGAGGGCGAGGAGCTAACCGGCGCCTCCGACGAAAGCTTTTTTCTGGTTCTCAATGGCCAAAACGGCGACTGGAGCGCCCAATTGATCTCCTACCAGTCACGCTTTCCAGAACTGCAACTCGAAGGAAACGGCTATGACAACTCGTGGTACACCGACAAAATGCACGGCCTGACGCTGAAAAACGAGCATCGGCTCACCGAGGCGCTGACTACCATCGCCAGTCTGGGCGTTGCCTACAAACGGACAACCCGTCTGATTGATGAGGGGGCGGCCATCGCCGGGGTGGAGCAGTCGGTTGCCCAATATGACTGGAAGGGTGAACTGGGGCTGATCTATAGCGGCCTCGAAAAGCACCTTGTTCAGGCTGGCTTGCAGCTGGCCTACGAAGACAACTTCGACGCCTACTGGGTCTATGATTCGACCAAGCGCACTCTCTACGAGGATGACACCCGGGCCTTCGGTCTCTATCTGGCCGACACCTACCAGGTTTCCGATCGCCTGACCCTGGTCGGCGGCTTGCGGGCCGATCAGAACACCCTGGTGGGGGGGCATTGGTACCCCGGGGGGCGTCTGGCCGTTATCCACAAGGCCACAGACCGGTGGACCACAAAGGTCATGTTCAACCGGGCGGTGCGCATGCCGTCCCCCTTGGCCGCCCTGAATTCGGTGGCCGGCACCGAGGGCTCGGATCCGCCCGACTGGGCCGACGATTGGCCCACGGCCGAGCGCCCCGAGATTCTCTCCACCTTGGAATGGCAGAATATCTTCTATCTACCCCAAACGCGCCTGGAACTGACCGTCTATCACCAGGAACTCAAGGACTACATCAGTTGGGCCGGTCCCCACAGCAATACCGGCGACTTCAGCGGCAACGGCCTGGAAGTGGATGTTCAACATCCCGCCACCGAGAAGCTGACCCTCTGGGGGAATGTCAGCTACGTGGATGCAAAATTCGAGGCGTTCGGCACCGGCGGCGAAGCCCTCCATGCCCGGGTGGACACCGACGACCGCCTCATTGGAGCCCCAACGCTGACCGCCAACATTGGCTTCGACTATGATCTTACCCGGCGCGTGCTTTTTTCCTCGACCTTGCGCTATTTTACCGGGCAGAGCGCCAAGGCCGTTCCCGGCGCACCCAACGACGATCCGGATTCCTTTGAAAGAATCCGCAACCAGTTTTTCTGGGATGCCAGCCTGACCTGCAAGGATGTTTTTCGTAAAGGGATGGATATCCGGATCGCCGCCAAAAACATGTTGAATAACCGCGACTTAATCGCGGGTTCCTGGCTGGACGGCCAATATCGGCCCAGAGGCGCCTCGCTGGAGATCAAAGTCTACCTGGAGTTCTAATGACGAATAGGCGACACGACGAACCCGATGCCATGGAAATATTGTGTGTGGAGGAATCCCCCCCGGATTGCGGCGTGGTGGTTTTCGGCGCTTCCGGAGATCTGACCCGGCGCAAGCTCCTGCCCGCGCTGTTCAATCTGCACCAGCGCCGGTTGATGCCAGAATCCTACTATGTGCTCGGGTATGCGCGCACCGACTACAGCGATCAGCAGTTTCGCGACCTTGTCGGGCAGGCGCTTCGGGAGTCCCAGCCGCAGGCGGAACCGGACCAAATCCAGAATTTCCTGCAGCGCTGCCACTACCAAACCGGCGACTACAAGGATCTGGCCGCCTATGAAGGGCTGTCCCAGCGGGTTTCCAGCCTGGACCGCACCCACGCCACCCATGGCCGGACTCTGTTCTACCTGTCCACCCCTCCCTCCCTCTACCAGGCTGTCGTCAGCCGCTTGTTTCAAGTGGGCCTGACCTCCCAGGAGGAGAAGACGGGCGGTTGGCGGCGGGTGGTGATTGAAAAACCGATCGGGCACGATCTGCTGAGCGCTCGAAAGCTGGAGGCCGGCCTGGGCAAAGTGCTGAGCGAGGACCAGATCTACCGCATCGATCATTATCTGGGCAAGGAGACGGTCCAGAATATCATGGTCCTGCGCTTTGCCAATGCCATTTTCGAGCCGATCTGGAATCGGCAGTTCATTGACCACGTGCAGATCACCGCGGCCGAGAGCATCGGAGTCGGCTCTCGGGCCGGTTACTATGACGGCAGTGGCCTGCTGCGGGACATGTTTCAGAATCACATGCTGCAGTTGCTGACCTTGGTGGCCATGGAGCCGCCTTGTTCGTTCGCGGCCGACTGCGTGCGCGACGAGAAGATCAAGGTGCTGCGCTCCATGCGTCCTTTTCCCGGGGGTGAGGAACTGGGACAGTGGATCGTGCGCGGCCAGTATGCGCCGGGCACGGTCGACGGCCAGAGGGTTGCCGGCTACCGGCAGGAAGAGGAGGTGTCCGAACAGTCCGTCACCGAAACCTTCGCCGCGGCCAAAGTTCTGGTGGACAACTGGCGCTGGCAGGGGGTGCCCTTCTACCTGCGCTCCGGCAAACGGCTTCCCAGGCGCCTGACCGAGATCGCCATTGTCTTCCGGCAGGTGCCGCATTCGGTTTTTACGCCGCTGCTGGCGGAGGACTTTTTGCCCAATACGCTGGTGTTGAATGTCCAGCCTGAGGAAGGGGCCCACCTCAGCCTGCAGGCCAAGCGCCCCGGACCCAAGCTGTGCATGGGAACTCTGAACATGCACTTCAACTATAAGGAGGCATTCGGCGGGCGCGTGCCCGAGGCCTATGAACGCCTGTTGCTGGATTGCATGCTGGGGGATCAGACGCTCTTTATCCGTACGGATACCGTGGAAAAATCCTGGCAGTTGTTGACGCCGGTTCTGGAGCAATGGCGTAAAAGCCCGGTCGATGAGGGAAACTGCCGGTTGCACGCCTATCCCGCCGGCTCCTGGGGGCCGCAGGCGGCCGCCGATCTTCTGGCCCGGGACGGGCGGCGCTGGCGGATTTGAGGGATCGTGCCCGATGGGGCGCTGGCCAGGGGTTGGGTGTTTGCAAGGGTGGCGTCTTTGAGTATAGTCATGAGCAAGGTGCCGGTTCTCGGCCGGCGGTGGTCACAGCTTAAAACAGGGAGGCGAGGTATGCAAAAGTACGTTTGTGTGGTTTGCGGGTACGTGTATGATCCGGCGGAAGGGGATCCGGACAATGGCATCGCGCCAGGCACCTCCTTCGCGGATTTGCCCGAGGACTGGGTGTGCCCCGAATGCGGAGCCGGAAAAGAAGACTTCGAGCCCGAGGAGTAGGGCCGTCGCGAAAATCACGGTTGAGCTTTGGCGGCAGCGGGCGTGTCTGACGACACGCTCCTGCCGCTTTTTCAGGTCTGGAAATCTTCCAGTTTTTTGCGTTCAGCCATGATTTTGTGGAAGAAGCGGCAGCGTTGAGGTTTGCCGCAACAGCAGTTGAGTATGTGGTTGAGATCGGCATAGCGGTAGGCCCGGTGCTGACCGTCTTCCCGGGCGACGACACTGCCGAACTGGACCAAGGCCGGACAGGTAACCGCGATTCCTTCGAATTCGATCAGCAGGTTGCCGGAGGCGTCACGGGTGGGCCGATACAATCGGTGCTGCTCGAACTTTGGCGTGAAGATGCAGGCGATGTTCTGCTCGCAGGCTTTAATCAGGAAGGAGGTCTCCACTTCCTTGGCGAATTCCGGTCTCTCGTCGATTTCCGCTCCGGCGTAGACCTGTTTGGCCGATTTTCGGGGCTTTGCGGCCACTTTGGCCGCGGGCTCGACCTTGTTTTTGCTCGAGAAAAGACCCGCAACTTTGGATAGGAGGTTCATGGGCGACCCTGACTGAATGCTGTGATTGGCCTGGAACGATACGCCGATCGGCCAACTGCCTGCTCTTAAAATAAAATTGCTTGGGTTAAAATCAACCGGCGGCCATACGCCGGCGGGGGCGGCGGGCATTGGGCAATGCCCGTCGCCCAGTTCAGGGTTGAATTTCCAACCGCGGCCAGGCGCTCGGCGAGGGGTGCGCGGGCTGGACATTGGCGTGGCCGGCTTTATTCTTTTGTATTGTCCTATCAGCAGAGGAGAGGATCATGGAAGCCCTTGAAAGCGTGATGAAGTCGGAGCATCTGATGGTCAAGCAGGCCATTGAGGCCTTCCAGGCCGGAGAGATCGATGGCGCGGCCCTGAAGCAGGCCAGTGCTCCCGTGGGGATCTACCGGCAGCGGAACGAGCTGTTCATGGTGCGGGTGCGCTTGACCGGGGGCCAGCTTGGCGTGGCACAGTTGGAGTTTCTGGCCGATTTGATCGAGCAGGACAAGGTCGGCTATGGGCTCATCACGACGCGGCAGGACATTCAGCTGCACGATGTCCGCCCCGAACTCATCTACGATATTATCAGGACCTGCACCGAGAACGGCCTGGCTTTCCGGGGCGGCGGCGGCAACACCTTCCGCAATGTGATGGCCAGCTGCGACAGCGGTCTGTCCGATGACAGCGTCTTCGACGTGCTTCCCTACGCCCGGCAGATGAGCGATTTCCTGTTGGCCTATGATCACGCCTTCAGGCTGCCGCGCAAGTTCAAGGTCAGTTTTTCCTGCTCCGAATCGGACAATGCCCTGGCCAAGATGCAGGATTTGGGCTTCGTGGCCAGGCGGCGGGATGGGCAAAGGGGGTTCGAGGTGTACGGTGGCGGCGGCATGGGACGGGTCAGCGCCCCCGCTTTGAAGCTGCTGGACTTTATGCCAGCCGAGGACGTGCTTAAATGCGCCCTGGCGGTTGTCAACCTCTTCTACGACCACGGCGACCGGGAGAACCGCAGCCGGGCCCGCCTCCGCTTTGTGGCCGCCCGTCTAGGGGAGGATGGATTCCGCCAGTTGTTCAAGGGGTATTTCGGCAAGGCTGAGGCACCCAAACTAAGCCGCCCGCAACGGTCGGCCACCGGTCCGGACGCGGTGGCGGCCCTGAAGATCTTCGACGGGGTCGAGCCAATGGACGGTGCCTACGAAAAGTGGGTGGAAGAAGCGGTTGTTCCGACGCGGTTCGGGGCGGATGTGGTTTCGCTGCGGCTCTACGTGCCGGAAGGGCACCTGAGCCCGGGGCTCATGCGGGCCGTGGTCAGGCTGGCGCGCACCTGTGGGTGCGAGATTCTGCGGACCACGCGAACCAAGGACCTGTGGTTGCCGATGGTGCATCGCACGGCCCTGCCGGTGGTCTACAATTTTCTCAAGGCCAACCAGGACGCCGGAGACTTGACGGCCGTGAAAATTGCCGGCCAAATCCAGTCCTGCGTGGGGGCCACGGTCTGCGCCATCGGTATTCTCGATGCGGCCGGCATGGCGCTGGCGATCGGCACGCAACTCGATGCCCTGCTGGATCAGTACCCTGGGGAAAAAGCCCATCTGATTGCGGAGTTGACCCAGGCCATCCGAGTGTCGGGTTGTCCAAACACATGTTGCGCCCACGCGGTTGCTTCTCTTGGGCTTCAGGGGATGCGCCGTAAGGTCGAGGGGGTGAGCGAGGATGTCTACAAGGTCTTCGCCGGCGGCGAGATCACGCCGGAAGGCGTCCGCATGGGCGAAAGCACCGAGACGCTAATGGTGAGGGCGGCGGATCTCCCGGCTTTTATGGGCAATCTGGTGGAGGACTATATCCGCAAACGCCGTGAAAACCGGGAGGACTCGTTTCACGCCTATGTGAAGAATGAGTTGGCTGGGTGAACTGCGCGTTGAGGCACTGATTCTTAAGTTGGTTGGGTCTACGTCGATTGCCTGAACCATTCGTGCCCCGTCGGTCCTGCGATCTCCACCCACGGTTCAGTGCCTGGCGCCCAGAGTTCACCGCTAATGGCTTAGCGCCCGGTGCCTGTCGCTCCCCCCCCGTTTTCCGCCTTGGTCAGGGGAATCAGGGATAGGATTTCCTCGGCCTGGTACTCGACCTTGACGGTGGGGCTGGTCTCGAAGACAAGGCTTTTGTCGGGGTTGTGCCGCACCAGGATGCCTTCGTAAACCGATCCGGAGACCAGGGTGAGGCGGTGGGTGGGCAGCCAGCGTTTGGTCAGGCTGATCCGTCCGAGGGCAATGGTCTCGCCCGGTCGGATGAGAACGTGCCGGGAGAATGGCAGGTAGGCGGGATGGTGCAGCTCGATGCGGTGGGGCCCCGGCATCAGCTCGCCGACCTCGAACAATTCGGACACCAGGGGGTTGTCCGAGGGCGCCGTTTTGCCGACGCTGCGGTTGTCGACAAAGACCGAGCAACCGGGCGGTTCGGTGATGAAGGCGATGCTGACGGCGAATTTGCTGAGCACGACATGCAGCTGCTTGGTGGTTCCAGGTGAAACATTGACCCGCCGTTTTTGGGGGACAAAGCCGTCTTTGCGGACGACCAGGCTCAACTGGCCGGCGGTCAGGTCGCCCAGGGTAACCGGGGTGGTACCCAAGAGTTCGCCGGCGCTGTCGTAGACGCTGGCCTGGCTGGGAGTGGAGACAATTTCGATGCTGCCGGGCATGGCCGGCATGGGCGGCAACCTCAAGGTGTTGCGCTGGCGGCTCTGCAGCAGCAGCGGGCGGTTGACATCCCGGTAGCCGGCCTTGCGGGCGGTTACCGTGTAGGTGCCGGCGGTCAGGTTATTGATGATCAGGGGCGATGCCTCGTCCTCGGGCGTGGCGCCGACTATCTTGCCGTCCACCTCGATGGTGGCTCCGCCGGGATTGCTCCAGACCTCCAGGGTGGCCATCAGAGATTCCAGGGTTTGGCGGATCTGCTTTGGTCTGGCGTTTTCGACCTGAAAGCTGAAGCGCTTGGGGGAATAGCCTGGGGCGGTCAATTCGGCCTCGTAGGTGCCGATCGGCAATTGGGCAAGGAAGGCCGGGGTGGCCCCCTTGTCGGCGCCGTTCAATGTCAGGATGGCGCCCTTGGGAGTGGAGGTGACCAGTACGGTCGCCTCTACGGGGGCAAGGGGAAGATGGAGGCTGACGGCTTGGGAGGACTTGGCGTTGAACTTATGCCAGGCGGTTTCGTAGCCGTTGAGGCTGACCTCGAGCATGTGCTGGCCCGAGGCGATCGGCTGCTGCAGGGGTGTGGTGCCGATTTCGCGGCCATCCAAGGCCACCGTGGCGCCGGCGGGGGTGGTGGTCAGGCTGAGCCTGGCGGTTGGGGCTGTCTGGACGCCGGGATTGCATCCGGCCAGTAGGGCCAGGCTTAGGATGATGAGGCTGAGATAAGGCATGGTGGCACAATTTCCCGATTCTGAGAATGCGCGTCAGCGCCGTTTTTGTTTGGCCTGAATGATCTGGTTTAGCCGAAAGATCTCGCTGCGGGCTTGCTGCACGGCTTTGTGATCGCGGTCCGGAACCATGCTGGTCAGGGTGTGCAGAATCTGTCGGGCACCTTCCGGATTGCCTGCTCCCCGCAGGGTGGCGGCATCGCGCAGCAGTTGATTGAGTTTGCTGTCCAGTTCCTTTTCGGCCTCCTGCATCTCGCCGTGGGCCACGAAGTACCATTCGGGTTTGTCGTCAAAATGCCGGAGGCGTTCGAGCAGTTGCCGATAGGCCCGCACCGAGCGGTAGAGGTTGGCCGGATCCACGCGCCTTTCGCTGTAAAGGCGCTTGGCGTTGAGGTATTCCTCGCCGGCCAGGCGCATGGCGTCCTCGCGGGGTATGGGTTGTGGGAAGACGCCCATTTCATCCTGGACGAAGGTGACCAGGGCATGGACCACATTTTCGAAAGGTTCGGGCCGGAGGGTGTTTTTGATGGTGATGGCGTTGCCCCGGTTGCCGAGTTGGACCGAAAGTCTGGCGCGGGATAGGCGTCCGTATTGCTGCTCGGCGGGCACGGGAGTCAAGGCCAGAAAGTCGTCGTTGAGCAGGGTCGAGGCCAGGATGTCCAGTTGTTCCTCGGTAAGGGTGCGGGTTTCCTCGGTGCGGCTACTGTTGAGCACATCGTCCACCGTCACCTGGAGCTGGCCGTCGCGAAGAGCCAGTTCGTACCGGAAAATGACGTCGGGGCCGGCCTCGACGTTTTCATAGTAGACACGCAGGCTGGCCGGAGTGATGGAGGCGGCTTGAGTCGGGGCGGGGCCGCTTCCGGGTTGCTCCAGTAAAGCCACCGCCGCGACCACCACGGCAACCGCGGCGGCTAGAATGCCCAGAAGAATGGGCACGGAAAGGCGTTTCCGGGCTGGAGCTGGCTGGTCGGCGACAACAGGGGGGGCG
>JBFJXC010000100.1:0-10493 GCA_041623325.1 Lentisphaeria bacterium
AGCTTCAAGAGCAACCTTGGCCTTGAATTCGTCACTGTGTCTTTTGCGTTTCTTTGTCATCTCTACCTCGTTTTTGGACACCCCTCTGACCGGGGGCAGTTCTAACTTAACCTACTGTCCAAAAAACGGGGGTAACTTCAGACAACGGTTATCTGACCGGGACTGCGGCACCTTGCAACAGGCAGCATTGCTGAATCATGCGCCTTGGCACGGTTTCCCGATGACAGACAGGTCCCGACTCCCAATCATCTGGCCCCTTTAGTCAACAGAGCATCTTGCTGGACAACTCTTGCGCAGTTGGAACATCGCCGCTTTCTAATCATGGAGAAGCTCAAGAGGCGGAATCACGAGATGAATAGTCGACGTTCGCGTCCGTCTTTCCCATTGGGCGTTAGACGGTTGACGTTTTCCTATTGAGGTTCGCGCCCGTTGTTCTCATTGAGCGTTAAAGGCGACGCCGTTCTGAGACGCCGCCACCCAACTCTGTCAAGCCGCAGAGTCCCTGACCACGACGCGCTTTCCGGACACGACAATGGCAAGGCGGCGGATGTTTTTGGCGGCGACGCCGGCGTCCCGGAGCTGAACGTCGTAGGCGTTGTCCTCGATTTGCCTGAGTGCGGCGGCCACGCTTTTGTCCACATCGCCATCGCCGAAGATCACTTTGAATTCGATGACAAAACCAAGCGGATAGGCCGTGGTCTTGGGCCGCATGACAATATCGGCGCGGCCATAGCCCGTTTCGGGATTGGAGCGAATCTCGCAGGCGAGACGCAGGTTGGCCAGCAGGCCGGTCAGAAGGTCCTCCCGGGGATTGGACGCCTTCAGGTATCCAGAGAAAAACAGAAAGCTCCAGATGTTCTCGCGGGTCTTGGCAATGTCGGCGAAGACAATGTCCTCGGAGACCGAGTAGCGCAGCTCGTCGCCCGCGAGCAGTTTGTCCAGAAGGTTCCTGGCAATGCGTCAGCCGGGAAGGTGGCCGCGAATGGCAAGCTGATCATCAGCGCTGCGGACCTCAGCCTTGAAGCGGTCGCCGGTGGCGATATTGGCGGTTGAATTCAGAACGATCTGCTTGCCGCCGACGTTGTTTTCCAGCACGGTGGTGGGGCCGTCGTGAGTGAAGACGCAGCCGAGCATGTTGACCTGGGTCCTGCCGTAGTCCTCCATGGCCTTGTTGCAATGGAACTCGATGCGGTTGCGGTTGAGACTTGAATTGGCCACGGTCAGCACATCCACCGGGGTTCCGACCGTGACGAGAGGGATCTCTTGGTCGTGCTTGACCCGGACATTGTCGAGGAGCAGCTGCTTCTGGGTGGGTATCTCCGCGCCGGGATAGTAGGAGCGGCTGTAGCGATCGCAATCGAAATGCACGGAGAAGGCCGGGCGCGGTTTCTCCAGAACGATGTCCCGGAAGACCACGTTGCGAACGCCGGCGGTATGGGTGACATCGTCCTGAACCACCCCCCAGCGGATACCGTCCAGTTCCCGGCTGCCCTCCGCATGGTCGGGCCGGGTGACCGAGGTGTAGACGGTGTCGTCCGGCTTGGCCTGAACGCGATACAGCCTGCCGTTTGCGACGACCGAATCCGAGTGCTGCACCTGCATTCCGGGTTGCCAGTCGATCCAGCCGCCGGCCAGAATCCGGCAGAAGTAGCCGACGACCTGCTTGGTATCACGCAGATCATGGCAGTTCTGGACCACGCCGTCCTCGATCCAGCCCAGCTCGGGGTTTGAGGTGGCGTAGTCGTGGGCGTTGAGAGCCACCGCATCGTCGACGGTCTGGAAGATTCCGTTGCGGATGGTGAAGCGCTTGCCCCGGCCCAGGTGAATGCCGTCCTTGTCGCCCTTGATGATCACATCGTCGACGATCAGATCTTCGAAAGTGCAGACGTGAATGGCGAACTGGCTTTTTTCGAGATCGTGGCAGCGAAAGCGCTGGATGCGCAGATCCTTGACATAGAAAAAGGCCAGCTGCCCCCGCAGGCCGTAGACCTCGGACATGGCCTTGTCGACGCCGTTGACCATGATGTGCAGCCCCTCGACCACGATATTCTCGTCGAAGCGCTTGGTCAGCGCCCCCTTGTTCAACAGGACATGGGTAAAAACGCCCTCGACCGCCACCTTCCGAATGAAGATTCCGTTGCCGAATATCAGCGTGGTGTCGCTGCCCACATAGACGGTCCCGCCCAGATCGTAGATGCCCGGCCGCCCGACCACCACGGTCCCCCCGCAGTCCACGGCCCGCTGAAGGGCTTTGGCATTCTCCATTGGACCCGACTCGGGAGCAAACCCGAAATCGGCGGCATCGGTAAACATAGGTTGGGTCATGGTGTGCTTCCTGTAGTTGACAATATGAACTGATACGTGCGCCCTCAGCCCCCTTACGGGGACAGGACACAGTGGGAGTGAACCCGTGCCCCGAGTACTCCCATCTTCTCCCCACCGGGACAAGCCCGGCGGAACCGCCGGACCTAACCGGCCAGAAAGGCCTCCACACTGACGAGCTCGGCAGCCCCGTCGCTTTCCAGCACCTCGACAATCAGGCCGCGGCTACGGGCCGGGGGGAACTGGCAGATGGCCTTGTTGCCCACGTTGTAACCTTCGTAAACCGGGATCGTGGTGCCGTGGTGGGCGGCCACCACGCTAATGCGGAACCGCCGGATGCTTTCGCCGTCGGTCAGGTTTTCGCGGATCACCACGTGATCCACCAGCAGCGATTTGCTCAGGTCCTCGGAATAGTCGCGCTGGTGGGACCAGGTGTTCCCCTCGCGCTGGAAGTCGCGTGTCGTCAGCACCGGGTCCGAGAAGCGGCGGCGGATCTCCTTGCCCATGGCCAGCAGCGACTTGCAGTCGGGCTCCGGCAGCAGCCCCCGGCGGTCCGGGGCGATATTCAGCAGCATGTTGGCGCCGCGCCCGACCGAATAGTAGTAGTTGCCCAGCAGCTCGACCGGGGATTTGAGCGTATAAGCGTCGTTGTCGCTGAAGAACCAATTGCGGGCGCGGATGCGGAAATCGCATTCCTGGGGCAGCCAGCCGGCGCCCTCGGCCTGAACGTCCTTTTCATCGGTGAACATCGAAAAATTGACCCGGTCTGTCACGTTCCAGTTGGGGTATTCCGCGTAGCCGTCCTCGTTTCCACACCAGCGGTAGTCGGGGTCCCCCATATTGAAGATCAGGATGTTCGGCTGCATGGTCCGGAGTTCGCCGATGATCCGGCGCCAGTCATACTGATGGCCTTCGGAGTGCGCCCCGTCGAACCAGACCATGTCGATGGCCCCGTAGGCACCGCCGAACAGCTCGGACATCTGGTTGATGAAATAGTCGTCGTAGCCCTTGGGGTCATCGTAGGCCGGGCATTCGGAGTCGAACGGGGAGTAGTACAGCCCAATTTTCAGGCCGTGGGCCCGGCAGGCGTCCACAAACTCACGGACCACGTCGCCCTTGCCGTCCTTCCAGGGCGAGGACGCCACACTGAAGCGGGTATAGGCCGACGGCCAGTTGGCGAAGCCGTCGTGGTGCTTGGCAGTCAGGACCATGTAGTTGCCGCCGGCCCGTTTGACGGTTTCAGCCCACTGGTTGCAGTCCAGACCCATGGGATTGAAGGCCTCCGGCAGCATCTGCCTGCCGTCGCAGTCCCGATGCCCTTCGTAGAAGGTGCGGATGCCGAAGTGGCAGAACACTCCGAGTTCCCAGGACTGGAACTCAAGCTGACGGGCGGTGGGTTTTACCTTACTAGCCATTGGGGGCAACCTTAATAAGTGGCACGGCCTTGGTGCGTGTTAGCATGGGGCGGCAACGGGGGGGGGAACAACGCCTCCGACCTCGGGCCTGGTCCCGGCGAAAAAAGCTTAAAATAAAGCCCGCTCGGCCTTTGTCACGGTGCAGCCGCCTTGAAACTTCGGCTTGCATAGGGCTTTCAGCCTAAAATCAACCACTTCTATTTAAATGGTCTGATCCTCGATTTATGAATGCGATGTTCCGCTCATTCTTGACTCAAGCCGCGGCGGCGAATACCAGGGTCCCTAGTGCCGGGTCCGGGGACAGAATCAGGGGGCGAATTTCGCATTCAGTCCGTGTCCCCTCCCCTCAAATTCCGGCAGGACATGCTCACATCAGCTCGAAGAGTGCGGTGTCTGGCGTCTTGAAGATGTATGTGAATTCGGCGGTGTTTTCGGCCACCGTTGTTCCGCTCAGCACATCCACCACCTTTCGGCAGACATGCGGCAGCTTCACGGCTTTGGGGCCGCCTGTCTTGCAGTGTACGGCCAGCAGCCTTTCGTTGGCGTAGACGGGGTCTTGGTCGTCGACGTAGAGATGGACACCGGCTTGGCGCAGGACAGCGCGCAGGGCGGTTGGGTCCATGGTTTCGTACGCGAACGCGTAGACCGATGTCCAGCCGTCCATCTCGACCGTGGCCGGGCCTTCCGTCCCGTAGGCGCATCCCGTCCATTTTTCTATGCGCGTCACATCCAGGTCGCAGCCGTCGGTGATGCCGGGCGCATACATCCAAACCACCGTGCGGCCAGCGCAAAGAACATGGGTTCGGAGAATCTCGGCCCGCTCCGGTGTGATCAGAAAGGTGGCGGGAAGGCAGACGACCTTGTAGCGGTCGAGATCGATGGCGGCGAGGTCGTTGAAGGAGACCACATCGAAGGGGGTGCCCGTTCGGCAGGCGACTTCGCGGAATTGGCGCGCCATGGCTGACGAGATCGGGCTTTTTTCGTTCACATAGCAGGCGCTTTGCGGATCGGCCACGAGGAGGACCTCGGCCACGGATGGCGAGGCGTCCGCCGCATAGGTCTCCCAAACGCGCTGCAATTGGCCGATCAGCTGTTGGGTCGGTCCCTTCGGGAACCGGCCGCCCCACATGTCGAACCACCAGTGTGAGGCATGGTAGACAAGAGCATAGACCGCTTCCCGTTTCAGTCCCGCCTCGTCATCCTCCTGTGTCTTCCAACTGCCGTCGGCCCCCGACGCCTCCGGGGCGCAGTGCGTCAGATGGTCGATCTCGTGCAGGTAGCGCTTGCCGTAACGAAGGGCGGTTCCATGGACCAGTTGCGGGCCGCTGCCGCCGCCGATCATCCGGTCGTTGTACGATGCGGGACTGATGAGAAAATCCAGGTCGGGGCTGGCAAAGACCCGCTCGTAGTCCAGATGCCCGAAGGACACAAGCTTCGAGTCGCTCACCATAAAGTAGCCGAAGAAGACCCCGATCTCCTTCTTCGGGTCGACCATGCCGCGGGCGGACTCCGCAAAGTGCAGAACCGCATCGGCGATGATTTCGTTGTGGAAGCGCCAGTACTGGATCTTGGCCATCTCCGTGGCCGGATCATAGATGACATTCCCGTGGGCGGCCTGGGGCAGGGTGCTTTCGCCCGGAACATCGCCGCCGAAGTCGAAGCCATGCTTCTGGCACCAATTCCGCCACGCCCTATTCTTGACCCGGCTGCCTCGTCCGCGGTCATACTCGTACCACTCGGACGTGCCCCCGCCGGAGAGGATGTAGGCCTCGATCTTGTCGCCGTACTTCTCTTCCGAATAGGCAATGAAGTCGCCCATCCATTCGGTCGTGATCTCCAGCCAACGCGGATCGGACGCGGCGTGCGAGATGGCGTCGAAACTGTCGCAGGCGAGCTTACGCGTGAGCCAATAAGGTGTGTTGAGGTCGATGATGCAGAGGAACCGCGCCTGAGGATTGGCCTTCAGCAGATCCTCCACTTGCTTGTCATACGCCGAGAAATCGTACCTTTTGATGCCCAGCCAAATGGGCGGATACTTGCAGTACTCAAAGCCGATCGCATTAATCGTGTTGGAGGCAAAAAAACAGCGCGTGTTGACGCCCAGCTCGCCGAACTGGGTCGTCGTCTCCAGTTCTGGCCAAAACGACCGGTAGCAGGAGTAGTTTTTTTTCTCAATCAAGGTCGTGTCTTTCAAAGCGGGAACGGTTGCCATTTTCTGATTTTCATCTTCGTGCACTACTTTCTTGAAAAAAATGGGCGATCTCAAACGGAAAGGTCTGTTCTGGGACAGAACTTGATCAAAAACTCTTCACAAGGCACGAAGAGCACCCTTCGAGCATGATTTGTTCTTTGCCAAACAAAGCAAGACGGTACTTCTGTTCCTGACAAATTGCCGCCAGTCTTTCCAAAGCTCAGTACGGTTTATCTTGGGGTCATGTAAGTTAAGCCACCATAGTGATGAATACTATATGAGAAACGGACTCGTGCTATGCCAGTGGAAAACGTGCTGTTTCACAATGTCGGCGAGATGGTTGAATTGGCCGGAGGCGGCTTGCAACTGCATCGCGTTCCGCGCAGTGTCCAGGCGCAAATCAGCGAGCGCGGCGGGCATGAAATGCGCCAACCGAGCAATTGCGAGATTCGCTTTAAAAGCAGCGGCGATGCGATCTCGATTACGTTGAGCGCGTTGGAACAACCGGTTACCGCCGTCCTCTTCCATGGCCCATTCATGACGCGGGAGCGACTGACCATCGGGTTGGAACCGACGCGGTTCACGTTTCACAAGCCGCCTCATCTCAAGATCTACCAGGCCAAAGGACTCCGCCATGGCGGCTACGGCGCCGATCTTTGGCGCTTCATGTTCGCAGGCGGAAACGGATACTTGGTTTTTCATGGCGTGGAAGGCGAAGGCATTTGCCCGCCGAGCGCGGCGGACCTGCCGACCAAACGCTATTTGGCCTACGGCACGTCCCTGACGGCGGGCCGGGCCTCGACTGGCCCGCATTTGACCTATGCCTATCAGACCGCTTGGAGACTGGGGGCCGACCTGCTCAACATCGGCTCCGGCGGGTCCTGTTTTTGCGAGCCCGGCATGGCGAATTACCTCGCCTCCCGAACAGACTGGGATTTCGCCACCCTGGGACTCTCGCTGAACATGCTTTCGTTTGACTTGGACGAGTTCCGGAAACGAGTCGAATATTTGGTAGCGACCATTGCCGAAGCCCATCAAGACAAGCCGATGTTCTGCATAACCAACTGGCCCTGCTTCAACGACCAGCGCATTTTCGCCAATTTGGAGGAGGGTCAGACCGAAGCGGACAAGTCCTATTCCGAGGACTATCGCAAGATCCTGAGACGGATCGTGGCAACCTTGAATCGCCCCAACCTCCACATCCTGGAAGGCCCCGAGCTTTTTCCAGGTTTCGGCAATCTGAGCGATGATCTGATTCATCCCTCCGACCTGGGGATGATCCAGATGGCCGAAAATCTGGCCGCGGCCATCAAACCCAACCTGTAGACGGCTCGAACAGGCCGCGTCTAGGCTTATCGCCAATCGCCGACGATTTGGGGTCAGTCCTCCGAATTGCTCATAAGAATGCGGCCTGCAGTTCAGCTTTCTACCCGCACAGCTCCAACGACGGGCAGTGGAAACCGTTTTTGTTTAGGTTGGGTTGCGATTCGATGCGCTATAGATCAGCAAGCGAATGGATTGGGGAGGCAGGGGGGCAAGGCCGGTGGCCACTTCCCCGTCGGGGGCATAGGCGCCGGCCAGCCGACGGTCAACGACGGCCACCTCAAAGGAGCCGTCGCGATCCGTCGGGTTCCAGAGCAGGATGCCCAAAGCCCCGGTGCCCGTTGCATAAGCTCGGGCCTGGAGAGTCTGGGAGGCAAAATCGAAGCCAAGGTCCGCTTGGTAGACCCCATGGTAGAACACGTCCGCGTGCTGCTTGCAGAAGGCCATGAGTTTCGCCATGTAGCATTTTTCGGCTTCGGAGATCGCCTGCTTGAGCTTATGCGGCCGGGGCGGTGCACCGATGGCGGTCGCGTAGGCGGAACGCCAATCCAACGTCTCGCCCCTGGCCAGCCGCACATCCTCGGCATAACGGATTTCCAGTTCCTGCCGCAGGCCATGCAACACGGCATAGTGGCCGACTCGCCGGTCGAACAGCGGCTGCGGGATGCGATTGGTCACGACCACCTCCGGGAAGGTCAAGCGCAGCATGTCGGGGAAGAGTTCATCGCACGCCGCGTCGTCGCCGGGCAGGCCATAGGCATAGCCGAAGCCGTGGATCAGGTGCAACTGCCTGGCCAGCGGGGCAATGAACGACTCGGTGGCAATGATGAAATCCGGGTCGAGCTGCCGCATGTGCTCGGCGATTTGCCTCATCATCGTCACCCGACCGGTCGTGTAGCCCTGCATGGGATTGGCGTGATCGTGATCGGGATGGCGGCAAACCTGCCTGCCGTAGACGCCGATCTGATCGTAGAGCAAGCCGTCGGCCCCCAGCTCGTATGCCTGTATGGCCAGACCAAGCATGGCCTCGCGCCATTGTTTTGATCCAGGGCAGGCAGGGGAAAAGACGACGGGGGTGGCGTCGCTGAATTTATTGATCTGGCTGAGGTTTACCCTGCCGTCATGGTTGATGCTGCAGGCGTCTTTTCCGTGCTCCCGATAGAAGGAGCTGGCGACATCCATGATCACGCCGTTGCTGTACAGAATCACCCGCAAGCCGCGTTCCCGGGCGCGCTTGATCGCCGACTTGAGCGCGTCGCAGCCGCCCATTTTCGGATCGGGGTCGTAATGGGGATAGAGATGGTCGTGTCCGCCTGCGGTCCAGCCAAAGAGCCCGAGCGTGTCCAGGCCTCTGGACAGGGCGATGTCGGCGAGTTCGTCGATACCGGTGAGATAGTCGTAGTTCAGGGACTCGTTCTGCTGGCGCAGGATCCCCAGAAGCCAGCCGGAATTGGTTTTGAGCCACTGGGGAATCGCTGCCACCGGACCGATGCCGTCGAACCATTGCCGGTAGAATGCCGCCGCCCGGGACCAATGGCCGCGGTAGCATGTGCAGACCAACGGAGGCAGCGAGGTCTGTTGGCCGGGCCGGAGATAGGGAAATTGAGTCAGGCTCGCGTTCAGGGTCCTGGTCTTGGGGTTCCATGACAGCGATACATCCATGGCATGGTCGTCCGGGTCGTGCCGGCCAACATAGACACCGCCGGTTTCATGCTCCATCGCCAGCCACGGCATGGAGCACTGATACGAGGGGTATTGGACGGTGGGGATCGACAGCGCTTCAAAGTCGCTCACCCGCCTGCCGGCCCCTTGGGGAAAGAGCAGCGCGCCGCCTTGAGTCGGCAGGTCAAGGCCGCTCCAGGCGAACTCGTCGACAATGGCCGCTGGGGAGTGGTTGACGATAGAGGCGTGAAGCTGCCAGCAGTCCGCCTCTTGCTCGATCTCCACCTGAACCTCGAGTCGGCACGGGGTGTGGAGCCGCCAGGTCAGACGGACTCCCGACGGGGTCGGCATCGACTCCATGACGGCTTGGTTGTCGGCGGCCGATACGGTTCCCAGAGACTGGTCGGGATGCGCCGCGTCCACAAGTTTGATTTGCCAGAGATTGGCCAGGTTGAGCCATAGCCTTGGGACTTGGTCTTGGCTGGTCAGACAGAGTTCTTGCTGCATGGGGATCTCCTAGAGTATTTGGCGCAGTTGACCAACATCACGCGAACGCGGAAAGCGTGGACAGCCCAAGCGAAATGAGCTTTGCGGTTTCATTGAGTTTGGCGAAAACCCGTTCCTGGTCGTCCTGGTTCGCAAAGCTCGGCATGGAAGCGCCCAGGGCGGCAAGGTAGCAACCGTCTTTGAAAACGGGCATCCCCATGGTGCTGAGCGAAAAAGCGGTGTTGTCGTGGCGACAGAAGCCATCCTGCCGGACCTGAGCAAGCGCGGATTGCAAACTGTCGATGTCGGCAACCTGTTCCCAATCATGGCCCGGCATACCTTCGGAGTCGACCAGGTCCAGCAAGTCATCTTCCGACAGATAGGCCAGCTGAATGCGTCCGGTGGCGGTGCGGTAGAAATTTTTGTAGTAGGGCCGGTCGATATGAATGTTAAGGGCGGGGTTTCGATTCTGGTGACAAAGGATGTACCGCCTCCGATGTTTCAGGACGCTGAGAAGCACCGACTGGCCGGTTGCCTCCGCGCAGCGATCGACCAAAGGCTCCGCAATGTCGAGCAGCTCGCTCATATACCGCTGCCCTCTGCACAGTTGAAACATCATTGGCCCCAGAATGTAGCCCTGGGTGCGAGAGACCTTGTCCAGATAGCCGGCTTCGCTCAGGTCTTTCAGAATTCGGGCCGTGGTCGGCAGAGGCAAACCGGCTTTTTGCGCCAGCTCGGATACGGATTTGGGACCGGGAGGAGCCGAGGAGACCGCCTCTATAATGCTAAACGCTTTGTGAAGAACTTTTACCACGCAGTAATTCCATATTATGACGACACAAGTTCACATTAAGTGATAAAAGCTAGGCTGGCTCTGCATTAATGCAAGTATGATTGTAAACCACAGCCATCCCCCCGGAGTGGTGGAGTGATGGAGAAATGGAGCAATGGGGCAGCATTCTGTGCAGGAAAAGGCCCGTGTCGGGCCAAGCAGCATGAGTTGCCGATCAGCCAGTTTGCACGTCGCAACAGGCATTTCTGTTCCGTAACATATTGATTCACAACACGCCACCACGCCACTACTCCAGCACTCC
>JBFJXC010000101.1:0-10491 GCA_041623325.1 Lentisphaeria bacterium
GCGGCATCGCCGACAAAGGCGTCACCTCCCTGGAGCAGCTCCTGGGCGACAAACCCGACTACGCAACCGTCCAACGCCAAGTCGTGGACCACTTCTGCCGCGCCTACGGCTACACCCCCGCGCCACCCTGAAACTGGAAAGCGTTTGGGCGAGGGCACCGTCCGCCTGCAAATCAGTGAATCGGCCGGAGGCAGTATTCCGGCACGATCAGCATTCCCAAACTGGCGGCGGTCGGCTATGTGGCGGCAACAACACGACTGGCGGCCGGCAAACCGCTATTGCTGAACGGCCCCAGCTCGATAGAGTTCGGGATGTCACTTTTGGGCGCACACCCACGGCATGCGAAGCTAATCACTATTCTATGCCTGGGGCTTTGGAGACGGCTAGGGCCGGCCTTCCGGAGAGCACGTACCCCTTAAGGCCAGCCGGAGCGCCGGCGATCCGGGGCGCGGCACGTTATCGCTGCTTCGCCTGCACCGGCTCCTCAATGGCGTTCGGGCGGGGCGGTGGCCCCGGCAGTGGGGCAGTTGGTCTTGTCGTCCCAGAAGGGGGAAAGACGCCTCAGATTGCGGACAATCTGGGGGAAAACCTGCAGAATCGCGTCGACTTCCTCGGCCGTGTTGTAGCGGCTGAGGCTGAAGCGGACGGATCCGTGCATGGCCGTGAAGGGCACGTCCATGGCCTTGAGCACGTGGGAAGGATCCAGGGATCCCGATGTGCAGGCCGAACCGCTGGAGGCGCAGATGCCGTTGCTGTTCAACTCGTAAAGGATCGCCTCGCCCTCGATGCCGTGGACGGCCACGTTCAGGGTGTTCGGCAACCGGGACGCACCCTTGCCGTTGATCTCGATGTAGGGAATCATCTCGACCATGCCAGCCTCCAAGCGGTCCCGAAGCTCTTGCACATGCCGCTCGTCGTTCAAGTGCCGGATGGCCAGTTCGCAGGCCTTGGCGAAACCCACGATGTACGGCACGTTCTCGGTTCCCGCCCGGCGCCCCTTCTCCTGGTGGCCGCCCATCATGTAGGGCCTGCAGGCCGTGCCTCGCTTCAGGTACAGCGCCCCCACCCCTTTGGGGGCATGCAGCTTGTGCCCGGAAAACGACAGCATGTCCACGTCCTTGAATACCTTCTTCAGATCCATCGGTAGCTTGCCGATCGTCTGCGTCGCATCGGTGTGGAACAGAATGGACGGATCGGTCTCCTTGGTGATGCGCGCCAATTGCTCGATCGGGAAAATCACCCCGGTTTCGTTGTTGGCGTGCATGATGGTGACCAGCAATGTCTCCGGCCTCAAGGCCCGGATGAACTCGCCGAGGTTCAAATTGCCGTGCCGGTCCACCCCTAGAAAGGTCACCTCGCAACCTCGCCGGGCGGCCTCCTTGCAAACCTCCAGCACGGATGGGTGCTCGACGGCCGTGGTGATGATATGCCGGCGACGGGGATTGGCCTGAATCGAACCGAAGATGGCCGTATTGTTGCTTTCGGTCGCGCAGGAGGTAAAAAGGATCTGGTCGGAGTCAATTCCCCCCAGACACTGGGCCACCTGCTGCCTGGCCTGCTCGATGACATGGGCCGGGGTCCGGGCCTGCTCGTACATGGAGCTGGGATTGAAGTACTCGGCCGTCAGATACGGCTGCATGGCCTCGACCACTTCCGGGGCGACGGCGGTAGTGGCATTGTTGTCCACGTAGATGGTCTTCACGTCCGGTCTCCTTAAACCGCAATCACCCGGATGCGCTCATCCACGCTGTCTTTCAAGCTTCGCTCCACCATCAGCTTCAGGGTGGTGGCCGCTCCCGCGCAGCCGGCGCAGGCACCGGTCAACTGGCAGTAGACAAGATGCTCCTTGATGTCCACAATCTGAATATCGCCGCCATCGTTTTGCAGAATCGGACGGATTTGCTTTTCCACGCAGCGGTCGATCATCTTGCCCAGCTGGTAGGCGGACACTTCCTTGGCCGCCGGGGCTACGCTCTCCAGGGCCTCGGGAGTCTCCGGCGCCTCCTTCACCTGCACGCCGCCGCGCCCCCAGATGTCGTCCAGGATGTCCTGCAAGCCGCCGGGGGCATGGTGACAGGACATGCAGGCCCCACCCGCCTTGATCGCATTGGTGATATCCGCAATGCTGTGCAAATCCTGCTCGACGATGTGTCGGCGGATATACGGTTCGCTGGCCGAAAAGCACTTGCAGACAATCCGCCCCTCCTCCATGTCCTCCTCGTGCAGATGGATCCCCATGGCCTTCAAATCCACACCACGCTTCTGCGACCAGTTGAACACTGCCGCTTCCAACGCTTCTGCCCCCATGACCGAGCAGTGGATCTTCTGATCCGGCAGCCCCTCCAGAAACTCCACAATGTCCTCATTGGTAATTTGCAGGGCCTCGATTGGCGTGCAGTGGCGCTGTTCGATCAAGATGCAAAGGGCCTCGGAGGCCGCGATCGCCGAGGTGCAGCCAAAGGTCAGATAACGGCATTCGGTGATGATGTCCCGGGTCGGATCCGTTCCGTGCTTGTCCACCCGAAACGTGAAGCGCAACGCGTCGCCACAGGCGATCGAGCCGTGCTCGCCCAACCCGTCCGCATTCTCGATCTCGCCCAGGTGAGTCCCGGCCTCGCCATGAACGGCCGCCATGAACAATTTCATGGTCTTCTCACTGTATTCCCAAGCCATTTGACCTTTTCCTTGCAGACCGCACCAAAATGCGCGGGATTATTTTCCTTTGACAAGCCCAAAATATAACCCCCCTTTCCGCTCCCGGCAGAAAACGCCCGCACTTTTTAGGTCGGGATTCCTTTTTTGGGGAACCCGACAAATGGAATCGGATTCAAGACACTTGCTTCCTCCGGAGGCTGCATGCAACTCCTGAGCCCTCCTGTTTGTCGTAATGAACAAAGGGCCAGTTCCAACAAGGGCTGAATGCCGGAGTGCGGTAAACTGGAGGTTAAGCTCATGAAAACGAGAACGCAGACAATCGCAACACTAATAGCCCTAGCATTGCTCCTGACGGCCACGACCGCCATGGCAGGCTCGATACAAGTTCGGCTTGGAGGCGTATGCGTGGGATATCAGGGCCGCAGCGGCCGGGTTTCGTATTTGGTGGCGGTTGGCCGCCGCTACCCGTACTATCGGGCCGAGCACTACTACGCCACCCACGGGGTTTCGTGCCGGTGCCTGTCCTGCAGAAGCTCCTACCGGAGCATCCGGACCCGACGGTACAACAGCTATGGACACCGCTACAACAGCAATCGAAGCTATCGCAGCCGATACACTCCCCGTGCACGGGGGACCTACTACCGTAGCGGGAGCCGCTATCGTTGCCGGTAATTGACCAAGGTCGGCGTCGCCACCGCTGGTGCATCGATCAAGTGTGCGGAATCCGACCGCAACGCCGGCCTACCAGTCTTCCCTTAGCCAGGGAAGGCTGGCTTTTTTCGTAGGGGGAGGCGTTTCCGCCGGCGGCGGGCACTTCAGTTCCCGGGCCTGGCTGAGAGCCGCTTCCACCGCCGCCACCAGGCTTTCGTCCAATGATCCCCAGACGTGGGGCTTCGTGAACTGCGAATTGCTCGATACCAGCTCCAGTGTCTCCCGGAACAGTTCCGCTTCGGGATCCGGCTTCTCCGAATCCAACGACTCCAGCTGCGGACCGATTTCGCTGTCGCAGAAGTACCACTCCAGCACCTCGTCAAGAAGGGACAGCACGGTTTTTCCGTCCTCCCGGGTCAACGGCACACCATGGTTGCCACTGCTGGCATGTCCACCCAAAATAAGGATGGTCTGCAATTTGGTGGCCATGCGGGGGTCGAGCACCCCATGGCGCCGCAGTTCCCCGAGCCACCGGTCTTTTTCCTCCGGAAGCGGCACGGAGCAATGCAACTCCACCACCATCTGCAAAAAATCGCGGCTGGCCGAAGCCGCCCCAATCAGGGCGTTGCGAACATCGCTCCCTTCTTCAAAGCGCGCGCGGAGGTGGGCAGTCTTCTGACGCAGATCCTTCAGGTACGAATATTGTTTGTCCAATGTTGCCGACATCGCCTTGTCCTGCATATGAGCCTGACCTCTGAAATTGCTTCCCTGCATGATAAAGTCTGAACCGGGGGCCTTCCGGCCCGGCAGGGACCGGGTGACCGCCATGGCAATAGCCAAGGTGGTTCACCATGCGATCCGACCGGCACGGCGGAAAAAGACCCTGAAAGATGGAGAGAAAACCCGTGTTGTAAGAACGGATATTACTATTGCACCATTTCCTTTTTTTCCCAGCCGGTCATGGCAGGCAGCGATGATGCCTTGATTTAAAAAGGCGTTCACGTTATCGTCTTTCTACACAGGGGAGACAAGTCCACATTCCACCGATCGCTCTGGGATGAGCCCGGCTCCTGCCATCCCGTAACTGGAGTTAGCCAATGGACAGACAAGACTTGTTGTGCAAGCTCGAATCCGTGTTGGAGAAGGCCAGGACCGGGGTGCTGGCAACCACGAACGCAGCTGGGCAGGCCCACCTGCGCTGGATGACCCCCACCCTCATTCACGCGCGACCGGGAGCCCTGTATGCGATCACCCTCCCCGACTCCCCCAAGGTGCAGGATCTGGAGGACAATCCCCGCGTGGAATGGCTCATCCAAACTCCGAACCTGACCGAAATCGTCAACCTGCGGGGGATCGCCCAGGTCATCGACAATCCGGCCCTCAAAGCCGAGGTCGTCGAAAGCGTCGGCCGGCATCTGACCACCTTCTGGAAGGTCAACCCCGACCGCACGGAGTTTGTGGTTCTGGAAACACTCATCGTCGAAGCGCGCTATTTCCAGCCCATGGCCGGGACCCGCCAAACGGTCCGCTTCCGAGAGGAGGCCGGCAAATGAAAGCCCCCGCCCGTCAAGCCAAAGAGCCCGATCCGCTCCAGCTGTTGAAAACCATGCTGCTCATACGGCGTTTCGAGGAGAAAGCCAGTCAGCAGTACGGCCTGCGAAAAATCAGCGGTTTTCTTCATCTCTACATCGGCGAAGAGGCCGTGGCCACCGGGGCCATCGCCGCCGCGGATCTCAACCGCGACTACGTGGTGGCGGCCTATCGGGACCATGGCCACGCCCTGGCCGTCGGCATGGACCCGAAGCCGCTCATGGCCGAGCTTTTCGCCAAGTCCACCGGCTGCTCGCGGGGCAAGGGCGGATCCATGCACTTCTTCGACGCCGACCGCCACTTCCTGGGGGGCAACGGCATCGTCGGCGCCCAGATTCCCGTGGCCACCGGCGTCGGCCTGAAACTCAAGTACCTGGACGAAGACGGCGTGGTTCTTTGCTTCTTCGGCGACGGCGCCATCCATCAGGGGGCCTTTCACGAAAGCCTGAACCTGGCCCGACTCTGGAATCTGCCCGTGGTCTATATCTGCGAGAACAACCAGTACGGCATGGGCACCGACTTCCGCCGCGTCTCGTCCATCACAGACTATTCGAAGATGGCCGGCAGCTACGACCTGCCGGGATCGCAAGTGGACGGCATGGACGTTCTGGCCGTGCACCAGGCGGTCTCCGAAGCCATCGGCCGGGCACGCCGCGAGGCGCTGCCGAGCCTGCTCGAGATCAAAACCTACCGCTATGTCGGCCATTCCATCAGCGACCCGGCCACGTATCGCAGCAAAGAGGAGCTGCAGCAACACAAACAGCAGGATCCCATTCTGATCCTAAAGAACCATATGCAGGAGGAGCACACCCTGAGCGAGGACGATTTCAAGAAGCTTGACGCCGAGGCCAAGGCGGCCGTTCAGGAAGCCGTCGCCTTTGCCGAGAGCAGCCCGGAACCTGACCTGTCCACCCTCTACGAGGATGTGCTGGTCTGACCTGCCCGGTTATTTTCAGGGTTTCAGGGTTCAGGCCGGGTGGGCCCCGCGAGACGAACGGGACTGGATTTGACCAAAAGGGGAAAGCGGCCATGCCAACAATCAGCTATCGGGAGGCGTTGCGCCAGGCCATGGACGAGGAGATGGCCCGCGATGAACGGGTGCTGCTGATCGGCGAGGAAGTCGCCCAGTACAACGGCGCCTACAAAGTCAGCCGCGGGCTTTGGGACAAGTACGGCGACCGGCGCGTCCGAGACACTCCCATCACCGAAGGCGGATTCGCCGGCATCGGCATCGGCGCGGCCATGACCGGCCTGCGCCCCATCGTCGAGTTCATGACCTTCAATTTCTCCATCCAGGCCCTCGACCAAATCATCAACAACGCCGCCAAAATGCGCTACATGTCCGGCGGTCAATTCACCTTGCCGATCGTTTTCCGCGGCCCCAACGGCCCCGCCGCCTACCTCAGCAGCCAGCACTCCCAAGCCCTGGCCGCGCTGTTCACCCACTGCCCCGGCCTGAAGGTCGTGCATCCGGCCACTCCCTACGATGCCAAGGGCCTGCTCAAATCCGCCATCCGGGACGACAACCCGGTCATCTTCATGGAAGGCGAACTCATGTACGCCTGGGAGGGGGACGTTCCCGAAGAGGAATACACCCTCCCGCTCGGCCAGGCCGACCTCAAGCGAACGGGCCAGGACGTCAGCATCATCACCTTCGGCAAGCCTCTGCAGACCGTCACCGAGGCGGCCGCGCGCCTGGAGGCCGAAGGCATCGCGGCAGAAATTGTCGACCTGCGCACCCTAAGGCCCCTGGACCAAGCCACCATCCGCCAGTCGGTTCAGAAGACCAACCGCTGCGTGGTCGTGGACGAGTCCTGGCCCATGTGCAGCGTGGGTTCCCACGTAGCCTGGCTGGTATCCAACCAATGCTTCGACCTGCTGGACGCCCCGGTCGAGCTGGTCAGCGGCGAGGATGTACCCATGCCCTACAACCACACCCTGGAACTGGCCGCCCTACCCTCCGTAGAGAAAGTCGTTCAGGCGGTCAAAGCGGTTTTGTATCTGAAGTAAAGGGAGATGACACAATGGCCGAAAAAATACCCATGCTGGCCCTCTCCCCTACCATGGAAACCGGCGTGATTGTCAAGTGGCACAAGCAACCGGGGGATCAGGTGGAAAGCGGCGACGTGCTCTGCGAGGTCGAGACGGACAAAGCGGTCATGGAGTACGAATCGTCAGCCGACGGCACTTTGTTGAGCATCGTGGTCCCAGAAGGGGGAAACGCCACGGTCGGAACCACCATCGCGATCATCGGTTCCCCGGGAGAGGACACCGCCTCTCTGACCGCGGGGCAGGAGACCGAAGAAACCACGCCGGAGACTCCCCCGCCTACACAGACAGAACCCGTTGCCCCAGCTACACCCCAGCCAACCGAAGCGGCACCGTCTGAACCCGCCGCGGCCAAGCCCCCGCCAACGCCGGGCCAACCCAAGTCCCCGCCAACGCCGGGCCAACCCAAGTCCCCGCCAACGCCGGGCCAACCCGTTGCCCCGGCTGCGGTCGCCTCGGCAACCGACACCATGCCGACTGGAGACAAGAAACGCTCCACCCCCCTGGCCCGCGCCATCGCCGCCGAACGCGGCCTGGATTGGCGCCAGCTGACCGGCAGCGGGCCGGCCGGGCGGATCATCAAGCGGGATGTCATTCAAGCCGCCGAGCAAGGCCAGGCGACCCGGCCGGCTGGACCGGGGATGCCGGACAAAGGCGACCAGATTATTCCCGTATCCAGCAAACGCCGGACCATTGCCGAGCGTCTGGTTGCCAGCAAGTTCACCAGCCCACACTACTACCTGAAGACCACCGCCCGCATGGATTGGCTGGTCAATACCCGCCACGCCATCAACGCTCACCTGGAACCCAAAATTTCGTTGAACGCCTTCCTGATCAAGCTGACCGCCGCCGCGCTGGCCCAGCATCCCGCCATCAATGCCAGCTGGAACGGCGACACCATCACCCGCCACCGCCGAATCGACATCGCCCTGGCCGTGGCTCTGGAAGACGGCCTGATCACCCCCGTGGTTCGGGAATGCGCCGCCAAGTCAATCCGGGAAATCGATCAGGAACTTCGTGCTTTGGTAGAGGGTGCCCGCGCCGGTCGGCTCGTCCCCGAACAGTACAGCAACGCCACCTTCACGATCTCCAATCTGGGATCGTACGGCATCGAGGAATTCACGGCCATTATCAACCCGCCGGCCGCCGCGATCCTGGCAGTCGGAAAAATCCGGCCAGAACCGGTGGTGGACGGGGAAGCGATCCGCCCGGCCCAAGTGATGACGCTGACCCTTGGGTGCGACCACCGCCTCCTCGACGGCGCCGTCGCCGCCGCCTTCCTGGCCGATCTCAGGGATATGATCGAGACCCCGCTGCGCGCTCTGCTTTAGGGGAAGTTGCATCCAGAGTCCCTGGAGCCGCCGCGCCCGCCCGGGCGCATTTGGATGCCAGCCCACCGCCAAAGGCGCTTTGGAAAAGCGCATCTCCAGGGACCAGGGTTGGCCGTTGACCATGGAGCCCCCCGGGGCGCTTTGAAAAAGCGCATCTCCACGGCACCGGCTTCATTCAGAGTCCCCGGATGGCCAAGTGAACCAATCGTCTTAGCCCCCTCGGCTGGTGAAGGACCTACATCCCGTTTTCCAGATAGGTCAGCGGGCTCTTGCCAATGGCGAAGATGTTGAAGCCAATCTCATGGAGCTTCTGGCGATCCAGACAGTTCCGCCCGTCGAAGATGAAGGCCGGTTTGACCATGCGGTCGTAGATGCGCTGATAGTCCAGTTGGGTGTATTCGGGCCAATCGGTCATGACGGCGATGGCATGCGCTCCTTCGGCAGCCTTATAAGGGTCGGCTTCGTAAACGACGCGTTCCCCGGGAAGGTCGCCCAGATCCTTGCGGGCGTTGCTCAGAGCCTGCGGATCGGTCACCACCACGTTGGCGTGCTCCGCCACCAAGTCCCGACAGACATACATGGCCGGGGTCTCGCGGGTGTCGCCCGTATGGGCCTTGAAGGCAAACCCAAAGATGGCGATGCGCTTCTCAGCCAAGGTATTGAACATGCTGGAAATCATGCGGCGAACGAAACGGGCCTGCTGGTAATCGTTCATGGCCACCACCTGCTGCCAGTATTCCGCCACCTCGGTCAGACCGTACTTCTCGCACAAGTAGACCAGATTGAGAATGTCCTTTTTAAAGCAGGATCCGCCGAACCCAACGCTGGCGTTGAGAAACTTGGGGCCGATTCGGCTGTCCATGCCCACGGCCCGGGCCACTTCGGTCACATCGGCATCGGTGGCCTCGCACAAAGCCGAAAGGCTGTTGATGGAACTGACCCGCTGGGCAAGAAAGGCGTTGGCGGCCAGCTTGCTGAGTTCGCTGGACCAGACATTGGTGGTCAGAATTTTTTCGCGGGGGACCCAATTGGCGTAGACCTCGACCAATTCCTGCACCGCCCGGTGACCCGCTTCGGTCTCCAAACCGCCGATCAGCACCCGGTCGGGATTCTCCAGGTCCGCGATCGCCGTGCCCTCGGCCAGAAATTCCGGATTGGAGAGCACCTCGAAATGCACCCCGTTCTGCCCCGAGTGCAAAATCCGGCGCATGGCCTCGGCCGTGCGCACCGGCAAGGTGCTCTTTTCCACCACAATCTTGTCGGAGTTGGAATTGGCCAGAATCTGCCGGGCAGTCTTTTCCCAGTATTGCAGGTCGGCGGCCTTGCCCGCCCCTTGGCCAAAGGTCTTGGTCGGAGTGTTCACACTCACAAAAATGATATCCGCGGCCGCGATGCTGCCATCGACGTCCGTGGAGAAAAAGAGATTGCGGTGCAGGGCCGCCTGCACGGTCTCTTTCAGGCCCGGCTCGTAGATGGGAGGATTGCCCGAGTCCCAGGCTTTGATCCGCTCGGCATTGATATCCACGACCACGACCTTGTAGTCGGGGCAGTTCTTGGCGATCATCGCCATGGTCGGACCGCCTACGTAACCGGCACCGATGCACAAAATCGTCTTTTTCATCCCATATTCCTCGTAAGCTTGCCTAGACATTAAAACGATAATGTGCCTAGTTCCGCCGCATTTGCAACCACCCTCCTGTCCGGGGCTCCTTCAGGGTTGAACTCGGTTGTAGGCGCGGTACGTTTCAGCGTTCGACCTGAGGAGCACTAACCCCAACCGACACGGACCCGCCCCATGCTTCTGCACACCCTCCAACATGTCCCGTTCGAAGGCCTGGGCAGCATCGAGACCTGGGCACGCCAAAAGAACGCCACCATCACCCGAACCCGTCTTTTTGCCGCCGAACCGCTTCCGCCCCTGGACCAGCTCGACTGGCTGATCGTCATGGGCGGGCCCATGAGCGTCGGCGACGAACAGGACCACCCCTGGCTGGCCGACGAGAAGCGCTTCATCGCCGAAGCCATCGCCGCCGGCAAAACCGTGCTGGGCATTTGCCTGGGTGCCCAGCTGATCGCTTCTGTCCTGGGGGCCAAGGTCTACCCAAACCGCCACAAGGAAATCGGCTGGTTCCCAATCCTGAACACCGATCCGCAACGTTTTCCCGCCCTACCCCCCCAACTCGAAGCCTTCCACTGGCACGGCGACACCTTCGAC
>JBFJXC010000102.1:0-10391 GCA_041623325.1 Lentisphaeria bacterium
GCCGACGCCCCCCATTGGCGGCACTACCTCGGTCGGCAGGAGCAACACGCCGCCGACATCCGCCGACAAGCCGCCCCCGCCTTTCCCGGCCACCAATGGGACAGCCTCCTGAAACGCCTGGAGCAATTCCTAAACTCCAACCGTCCCAATCATCGGCAACCTAGTACGGAATCTGATTTCGGCGGCCAGGGCGACCGCCGTACCTCCGCCTCGGCAGTACGGGGGGCTCCAACCACGCACCGGTGCCGCGCGACTGAGTCCCAGTCAGACGTTTCCGGGGGTTCCAGCCAGTCGGTTCGAAAAAAGGAAAAACCTTGCCGCCACATCTTCTCGAAGCGGATCCACCGCGCCCTCCGCCGCCTGCAGCCAGGCCCTAAAGAGATCCTCAACGCCTCCCCCGAGGAGCTTCACGCCCTCCGCCGCAAGTACCGCCGACTGCGCTACTGGGCCGAAGGAACCGGACATATATTCGGACCCGCGGGCGCCATGCTGGCCCGGCGCCTGAAGAGCGTGGCCGACCTGCTGGGCAAAATCCACGACATCGACGTGCACCTGGAGCGCCTCCGCGGCGACGAGGGCCCCGTGGCCCGGCGCCTGGACCAACTCTTCCGCCACCAGCGCCAGAAATGCCTGGCTGACCTGACCACGGCCGTCACCCAAATCCCCCGCCAGAAGCTGACCTGAACGGATCAGGCAAGCCTGTGGTTCGTTTGGTGGCGTATGCCCCCGATCATGAAAAGATCCTGAATGCAATGAGAAATCTGGCCAGCGCCTACCGGGTCCTTCCGACGGATTGCCGTGCCGGTGTCCAGATGCTTTCTACCAAGCATTTCCTTGATTATTTCAAGCAGCGCAGGACAACAGGTTGATGCGTTAGCCAGTTCTCATTTTAACGACTAAGTTCCCATAATCATAAAGATTCCTAGAGACAATCTGAACCGACAGGAAACCAGACCATGGGCAAACGCATCGGCGTCCTGACCGCTGGCGGGGACACCCCGGGGCTCAACGCGGCCATCCGCAGCCTGGGCAAGGGCATTCACCGGCAGTTCGGCATCAATCTGGTCGGCTTCCACGACGGCTTCCGCGGCCTGATGGAGAACCGCACCAAGGTCCTCGACGAGAACGCCCTGTCGGGGATCCTGACCATCGGGGGCACCATTCTGGGCACCAGCCGGGACAAGCCGCACCGCATGCCCGTCGGCGGCAAATTCGTGGACAAGACCGAGGTGATCGTCCAGAATTACCGCAAGCACCAGCTCGACGCTCTGGTCTGTCTGGGCGGAGGCGGAACCCAGAAGAACGCCCTGCGCCTGGCCGAACATGGCCTGAACATCATCACCCTGCCCAAAACCATCGACAACGATGTGCCCCTGACCGACATCACTTTCGGTTTCGACACGGCCCTGGGCATCGCCACCGAAGCCATCGACCGCCTGCACAGCACCGCCCACAGCCACCACCGCATCATCGTAGTGGAGATCATGGGCCACCGGGTCGGCTGGCTGGCCCTGGGCGCGGGCGTGGCCGGCGGAGCCGATGTGATCCTCATCCCGGAAATCCCCTACGATGTCAACAAAATCTCCGAAGCCATCCTGCGCCGCAAGCACTCGGGCAAGCACTTCAGCATTGTGGCCGTGGCCGAAGGGGCGCTGACCCAGCAGTACGCCCGCGACTTCGACACGCTCAGACAGCAAAAGAAGCGCCCCGGCCTCAGCAAGGAGGAGAAGGCCAAAATCAAATCGGACCTTATCGATCTGGATGCCCGGCACGAGGGCAACACCATGCGCCTGTCCGAGCAGCTGGAGCAGCTCACTGGGCTGGAGTCGCGAGTGACGATCCTTGGGCATCTGCAGCGGGGCGGCACCCCTTCGGCGGCGGACCGTCTGCTGGCCACGCGTCTGGGCAGCACCTGCGTGGATCTGATTGCCCGGGAGCAATATGGCGTGATGGTGGCCGCCCGGGGCAATACGGCCACTCCCGTTCCCCTCGCCGACGTGGCCGGCCGCATCAAGTATGTGCCGCAGGATCACTGCTGGATCGAATGCGCCCGCAAGGTGGGAACCTGCCTGGGGGATTGACCAGCACAAGGAGAGCACTAATGGGATGCCTAAAGGGAAAATCCGAAGCCAAGGAAAAAGCCGGCCACTACCTGTGCAAGAAATGCGGGGCCGTCTCCAAGAAGAAGGGGCATGTCTGCAAGCCCCAGAAAATCGATAAAAAAAAGTAAAGGCCGCAGGCCGTGATTTCCCGGTTCATGGGATCCCCAACGGGGACATGGAGTAAAGCCCAGGGGGAACCTTGGGATCTCACAGAAAACACGGCTTGCCCCTGACGAGGAGCCGGAACAGGCAACACATCTCAGCAGGTCACGTGCAGCAGCAGAACCTTGCGGCCCTTGAAAGCGTTGTAGATGGCGGCCGCCTCTCGGCTTGGAAGCGTCTCAAAATCCACTCCCCGATCGCGCAATAATGTCTCCCCCTCCGGCGAAAGCGAGGCCATGCCGGCCTGTCCCGTGCCGATCACCACCACCTCGGGGTTCCCTTTGCATAGCTTCTTCAACTCCCCAGGTCCGATCTGGTGCGAACTGCCGTAAAGCGTCTCCGCGACCTGCTTGTCCCTCTTGGCGACCTTTCCGTCGACGCCGATCACCACATCGAACGGGTAGAGCTTGCCTCCCACATCGACCCCGATGTATAATTTCGATTTCTTCGATGCCGACATGCCGACCTCCATGCAATAAAAGCATTCCCGGACCGTCTTACCAGACAGGACTCTCCGAGCCCCAAGATGCCCCCGTGCTCCAAAGACCAATTCGGCCACATGCACTGGAACCCGCGAGCTGGCGCGGCCGCATGGGCCTCAGGCCTGCGACGAACGGAGCAAACTAGTAGATATGCGGGATGAAATTCTGCTCTTCGTGCGGAGGGCGCTCGTAGGCGCTGTCGGGCTGGCGGGGCGGCAGCTCGATGGGTCCAGGGGTCAGATCCTCGTAGGCAATCAGGCTGAGCAGATGGCTCATGCAGTTCAAGCGGGCCTTCTTCTTGTCGTCGGCCTCGACCACAAACCAGGGAGACTCCTTCAGGTCGGTATATTCGAACATCTCGTCCTTGGCCTTGGAATACTCCACCCACTTTTCCCGGGACTTCAGATCCATGGGACTGAGCTTCCAGCGCTTGGCCGGATTGTCGATGCGCGCCTGGAACCGGCGCTCCTGCTCCTCGTCGCTGACCGAGAACCAATATTTGACCAGGACAATTCCCGAGCGGATGATCATCCGCTCGAATTCGGGGCAGGAGATGAAAAACTCCCTCAGCTGCTCGTCTGTACAGAAGCCCATCACCCGGTCCACACCGGCATGGTTGTACCAGGAGCGGTCGAACAAGGCCATTTCACCGGCCGCGGGAAGCTCGGCCACGTAGCGTTGAAAATACCACTGGGTCTTTTCGCGCTCCGTCGGCTTGTGTAGTGCCACGACCCGGGCGACTCGTGGATTGAGGCATTCGGTGATGCGCTTGATCACCCCGCCCTTGCCCGCTGCGTCGCGCCCCTCGAAAAGCACCACCACCTTCAACCCCTTGTGCCGAACCCACTCCTGAAGTTTGACCAGCTCCACCTGAAGACGCGCCAGCTCGGACTCGTAGAACGTCTTCTTTAGCTTCCCGTTCTTCTTGTACCCCTTCTTGGCTTTTCTGGACTCCGGCATGGTCACCTCCATTCGACATTCCGACTGATATCCCCAATAAAGTGCTCAGCACCCCAGACACAAACTCCGCCAAGGGCCACACGCCAATTTGCCGGTTCACCAAACCATCGGCGGCCATTTCCACCGAGGGCACGGCCGAATCACCCCACTGGAGGAATACGCCCCACGTATCGAACGCGCTGGGTACAAACAAACTATTCTCCGATCAGTCCAGGCGCAAGACAAGCAGTAGAAAAGCCGGAGAAACCGCTCCACCCCACGCGTCCCGACACTCGATAACCGGACAAAGACTTTCCGGCAGACTCCTTGCCGACGGTTGCGCCGTTCAACGCTCAGGCCATCATACCAAGCATGGCCGGCCAGGCCTGGGCGGCGTAGAAGCGGTGACCGCCGTCGCAGACTACATGACAGCAGCGGTCCTCTGCGCCGGCGGCGCGGTAGATGGCCTTGAGCTGGTCGAACGACTGCCGGGCTTCGGCAATGGGGAAGATGGGGTCGGCGTCGCCATTGACGATCACCAGCGGCTTGGGTGCGGCCAGGCCGGCGACGTCGGCGGCCTCCGCATAGAGAAGCAGGCCGGGCACGTAGTTGCACATGCAGTGGTTGACGGACATGATGGAGGCTTTGAAGGTGCTGAAACAGCACGACGGCATCACATGGGTGACGCGGTCCAGCAGTCCTCCCGCGAACATGCTGGCGGTTCCGCCACCGGAATTGCCCATCACCCCGACCCGGCTCATGTCGATATCGCCGCGCGATTCGAGGTAGTCGATGGCGCGGTCGATATCGAAGATGCGGTCTCCGAGCAGGGTGCGTCCCACCATCATGGCCAGAACCGAGGGGTTGTGACAACCGCGATAGGTGCCGTGCCGCCCGTCCTCGCACTCCCCGAAACCACGCTGTTCGATGCAGATGGTCGGAATGCCGCGTTTAAGGCAGGCGACGGCGAAGTCCCGGTCGCCGTCCACCTCGATCGGCCGGTCCTCGTGCTCCTTTTCCACGGCGATGGAGTTGTGCATGCCCGAGCTGTGCCCCTGCAGACAGAAAAAAATCGGCATGGGGCGCTTTGTCCGATGCGGAATGCTCACGTAGGCCGGCACCTGGTAGCCGACTTCGGATGCGAAGACGATCTTCTCGATGAACCCATGCGAGTGCTCGCGCTTCCAAAGCGTCCTCACGTCCAGATCACAGCGCTGGACGGGCTTCCGGTCCAGACCGAGCAGTTCGCGCAGCTTGGCTTTCAGCCGGGTCTGCCAAGCCGCGACATCCCCTCCCCTGTACCGCAGCTTGGGTTCCACCACCTGGGCCTGCTGCTCCAACAAACGGACCGGATCGAATTGGAAATCGTTTTGGTTGAAATGCGTCATTCGTCTGTTGCCTGAAATCCCTCATGAAACACAACCTGGCCCTGCGGAACCAGGCCGCCGAAAGGCAGAACCCTGCCGGTCCGTCCTCGCGCCGCTCCTTGTTCTTTGCTACCGCCCCGGTCTTCCTTTTCAATACTACTCGAAAAGAATCTCGTAAGCCATGACGCCGCCGGTTTCGGCCGTATCGCAGCGGATGGCGATCCCATCGGCGGTCCGACGAACCGGTGTGCGTTTCAGTCTGGCCCCTCCCATGGACAAGGCCCAGGCCTGGACCGTCGAGTTAGTCTCCCGCCGCAGCGTCACCATCGCCTCCCCTTTCCTGACCAGCAGCGGCAGACTGCCCCAGTCCAGAAGAATTTTCTTTTGAGCCGTCTGATACTTGGCCTTGTTGTTCTGGACGTCGGTCAAATGCAACAGCAGGATCCTGCGACTGGACTCCAGAGGCTCATCATCCATGGCTGCCGCGCACACCACGCCGAACCCGCTTTGATTCTCCACGCTCATCACCTTGCCGGCCAATCTCTTGGCCCCGTCGAGGACAACCGCCTCGCTTCGGGGCGTGACCACGGCAAACTCCATCCTGTCCCCGTCGATGCAGATCTGGCCGGTTGAACTGCCGATTCGGGAGCCCGACACGGCCTCGTTCGGCCCTTTTGCCCACCTCCCCGCCCGGTCGGCATGCACGGCCCCGATCCTGGCCCGCAACCCGAGCTTGCTGTACTCATCGGGAAATCCGACCCCCAACGACTCCTCCATACCTTTCACCTGGTCAAAACAATCCTCATGGTAGGCCAATGGCACCACCTCGTCCGAGGCGTCCACATCCCCCCGCAGGAAGAACAGAATGGCGATTTTCTCGGACAGCATGTGCAGCGGGTCGGCAACCAGATCGAAGCCGTTGATTGGCACCGGCTCGAGTATGGACCGGCTGCTGTGGGAATAGGCGAAACGGTAGAGTCCGTCCCAGTCCTGAAGGGCCGCGTAGGCGCCCATCACCGGCCCAATCTCGGCCCGGTACTCATTGGGATAGCTGCAGTTGAACTCCGTGACCATGTACGGCTTGCCCAATATCCGAGCCGGCATGATCGTTCGCGGCACCGCCGCCAGTTTCCGGATGACGCTGGCATTCGTGTAGCGATGCGGCAGGCGCCATTTCTTGTCCACGAAATGGGGATGATCCCAGTAGGCGTGATTGTCGACATAGTCGAGCTTCTCGCGAATAAACGACTGGACCACGCTGTTGCGGTGGTTGGCATCGCTCAGCAAGGCTTTAACCTTCAACTCCCGGGTCAGAAATTCCTTCATCCGGGAGAACATGTTGATCTGCAGGTCGGTCAGAAAACGCGAAAAGCGCCGGGCCCGCTCCGCTTCGTCTCGGCAGGTCAGGTTTTTCTGTGTCAGATGCTCCTCGAACTTGCGCAGATAGGCCGCCTGGATGGCCGGATACTTGTCCCACTCCCGGTAAATCGTATCCTCGTTGATCACGGATATGGCGAACAGGGCCGGATCCTCCCCCCAGGTCAAACCGGTGTAGGGGTTGCGATGGGTCAGCAACCGGCGCGAGAATGTCTTCCAGTTCTCGAAGGCGGCCTCGTCGATGGGGGCCAGCGCCTTCATCTCGTAGTGGCTCAACCGGCCGTACCCCTCCACCTCGCCGGGCTTGAAACGGCGACTGCAGTACAGATCGGTGGTCACATAGATCCCCCGCTGCTTGAAGCAGTGAAAGAGATAGTCGAGCCGGTCCAGCATCTGGGCGTCCAGGGTAGTCGAATCGGCGGCGTTCGGGTCCACCAGCTCGTTGTCGTAGTGGTGAAACCGGACCGAATTATATCCGATCCGGACGAACTGGTCGGCCAGCGTCTGACACGCGGCTTTGTCCAGGTACTGGGCGCTGAAGCACAGGTTGTTGCCGTAGAAGCGGACAGGCCGCCCCCGCCGGTTTTCGAACTCGAAGTGTCCGTCCCTGACCACGACCCGGCCATGCTTGCCGGCGGGGGCATCCTGAAGGAAGGAGAAGTCCAGCAGACTACCGGCCTCGATGGCCGTCCCCGCCGACGTCAGCGGCGCCCACTGCCCTCCGGCCACGATGGTGTGCGGCGGCACATAGTTCTCGACCGGGATATCCTGGTCGGACAGGGACAGACCGACGACCATCCAGACCGCGTTTTGCTCGGGATTGAGCCGGATGCTCTTGATGGCCTTTCCCTCGAGGGCGAATTTGGACAGGAACAACCCCACGTAGGAGTCGGCATTCTCCCCGGTCCAGGCCACCACTCCGTTTTCCAGCGAATGTGGCCCCCACCAGTCCCCCACCTCCCGCTCGCACTCCACTCCCAGCCGTTGAACATCACCGTCCGTGTACTCCACCAGCACCTGCCCGATTTCCACCCCCTTCTTCGGTGCCCAAGCCAGGGCATGCAACAGGTAGAGATGTCGGTTGAGCTTGGTCTCGGGGATAAGCTCAGCCGACTCCAGATTGGACTTCCGGGCCTGGCAGGTAAAAACCAGACAGCTGTTTCCCGCGTTGGATCTTGGATCGACGATATCGAAGGTTACCCCGCCGATCTCCCGCCGGCCCGGCGACAGCATCCGCAGGTCATTTTCCGGCCCCTGGTCGCTCCACCCTCCGATGCCATCATCCGCCGCGCCGTCTTCAAACCCGCGGTTGGCCTGTTTCCGGATCGAGACCGGCTCGGAATCATAGCCACGAAAACCCAACGTCATATCCAATCGGCTTTCAGTGATTTCCCCCTGCCCGGGCTCGAACAGGATCCGCACCACAACCGTCTCGCGATTGAACTTCCGGTTGTCCTGGATGTGGACATCCAGATTGCCCGCCAGAACCAATCGCTTCGGCCCCACCGGCACAATCAGAGACCTGACACCAGCCTTGCGAAGCAGAGTCGTTTGTCCATACTCGGAGGGCAGCAGTACGTCGCCGCCATCTACGAACAGGCGCTTGTCGGCATAGACTTCAAGAGGAAGCTCCAGTGCCAGACACAGAGCCCGGGTTGGAATGGCGATACCGGATCTCAATTCGGCCGTGTAACGCAGCGTGGAGTCGTCGAGCCTCTGAAGCGTTTCGACCACCTCAAAGATGGATGGGGCAGCAGAGCCAAGCCGCCACTGCCCTTTCACCACGGCACCGGCGGCGCTTGCCGAAAAGAATCCCTTGGCCGCCGAAAAGTTCCGGCTGGACAAGTTGGTAAAGTTCCACTGGCCGTCGTAGTGGTTCAGACGGAATCCGACATTGCCGACCCGTATGATTCCGGCCGCGTCCACCCTTACACCTTTGATGATCTCATGGTCGGCCTGGGCCATGCCTCCACCCAGTAACAGCGTCAACATTAACAGTAACTTCCGCACGGATCTTCCTTTCCTACTCGATCAATACCGTTGGCCTTGCCCCACGCGCTGCGCGCTCAGCAGCCCCTGCCTCCGAATACCCCGTTGCGTTGACCGTTGCCTCCGGCCTCGCAAGCGCGACCCAGGCCAGGGTTTCGCAACTCATTGAATTCAAACTACTTGGTCACCCGATAGTAGTAGTTCTGGTCCCCGTTCAGGCCTATGGTCAGCATACTCTGCGGCATCCATTCCACGTGCAGATCACCCCACAACAAATTGATGCCTCGATGATGGCGGTTACCCACAGACGGAGTCGGATGGCTTCCATAGGCATACGAAGGGGCATACAAGTAGGTGTAGTCCCACGTCCCCTCACCCAGCCAGTCCACCCCATCCCCCGCGAACGCGGACACCGACGGCCGCTCGATCATGTTAAACCGCTTCCGATCGGTTCTCTTGCCGAAATACTGACTGTTCCAACCGTAGCCGCCTTCCCAGGCCTGGATCGGATCGTTCTTATACTGATACGTCGGACACTTGAACACCCCACCAGCCAGATCCAGATCGCTCGTGCCAGTCACGGTCAAACCAAGATACGGAGACACCTCCAGGCGCCAATTGTTCGAATTGCCCGAAGAGGTGCAGGCGATCGGCATCCAGTGCTCGTAGTCATCGCTGTACATGGCCACTCCACTGCCGATCTGCCTCCAGTTGCCAAGACACGAGAGGCTACGCGCCTTCTCCTTGGCTGTCGACAAAGCTGGCAGCAGCATGGAAGCCAGAATCGAGATGATCGCGATGACCACCACAAGCTCAATCAACGTGAATCGTTTTGTCATGACCGGTTCTCCTCTGTTCTAGTGCCGGCGGGCAGGCATAGCCTGGATCGTATTGCCAAACGTGAAATGCGGTTTTAGAATGCAGTTGCCGTTCACCGGGGCGCCCTGGTTAACGATATGACACACCATTTCCCCCGCCTTGCGCCCCAAACCATGAACATCGTCCTCGATCCGGGCATAATCGCGATCGAGAAAATCGGCAATCCACCTGAGAGACGAGGAATAAGCCACCACCGACACATCCCCCGGAACCTCCTTTCCCTCCGCAGCCAGTTGCCTGACGGCCCCCATCAGCAAATTGTTGCCGTAGGCAAGCAGAGCGGAAAACTCAACGCCCCGACGGCCGAGTTCCCGAATCGCGTACTCCCCTTTCTGCTCGGCCGTTTCCGCAACGACAATCAGGTCCTCGTCGACATCCAACCCCGCGTCCTGGTAAGCCTTCCGATAGCCCGCAACCCTTTCCCGGTGCGACGGTCCATGCAGGTTTCGCTCCAGCAAGGCGATTTGCCTATGGCCCCGTTTCAGCAGGTGCCCGACCGCACTCCGGACCGCCCCGGCGTGGTCCATGTCCACAAACGGAATCAGACGCCCGTCTTCCGGACGTCCAACAGCCACCACCGGAACCCCCTCGTCCAGCAGGGGGCGGATGTCCTCCTCCCGGATCGTGAAACCGGCCAGAATCACCCCACTATTGGGCTTGCGGCCGAACTCTTCGGAACTGAGCAGCTCCAGGGGCGACTCCCCCTCGAATAGATCCAGGCAAAGACTCCACCCCCACTCCGCCAAACCCGAATGGATGCCTCCCATCAGCTCGTTGATAAACGGGTCATGCTCCCCCCCCTTGTACGTATCCCGGCACACCAAATGGAAAATCTTCGTCCCCTGCTCCGACGATCCTGAACCCCGAGTCGAAACCACAAAGGTGCCCTTGCCCTGGATCCGCTCGAAATACCCCTCCGCCACCAGCGTCGAAATCGCTTCTCGAACCGTGTTCTTGCTGATGCCTAGCTCCTGCGAAAGAACATTGTCCGACTCCACCCGGTCCCCCACCCCGTACCCCCCGTCCCTCAGCCGTGACAGCAGCAGTGTCCGGACCTGGTCGCTCTTGGTCTTGATCGAGATCGCACCCATACA
>JBFJXC010000103.1:0-10218 GCA_041623325.1 Lentisphaeria bacterium
AATCGGCGGTTTCGCCAGACGACCACGGAGCACGACCACGCGAGACGATTGGACAACCGCAAGGCTCGTGTACCGTAATCGTGCCCCGTATTCGTGTCCCGGTCCACTTAATCGGCGGTTTCGCCAGACGACCACGGGGCACGACCACGCGAGAAGACCGGACGACCGCAAGGCTCGTGTACCGCAATCGTGCCCCGTATTCGTGTCCCGGTCCACTTAATCGGCGGTTTCGCCAGACGACGGCGGGGCACGACCACGCGAGACGATCGTTCAACCGCAAGGCTCGTGTGCCGTTATCGTGCCCCGTAATCGTGTCCCGGTTTCCCGACCCCCTAATCGGCAGCTCTCGCCAGACGACGGCGGGGCACGACCACGCGAGACGATCGTTCAACCGCAAGGGTCGTGTACCGTTATCGTGCCCCGTAATCGTGTCCCGATCCCCCGATCCCCTTAATCGGCGGTTTCGCCAGGCGGAGCAGGCGAACCACTTGTTTTCTTAAGGCATTGACATCAGTTCGAATCGGGACGCATATCGAACCAACCGAATTGAATCGATATTTACTAAGACCAACGCCTTGACCACGCCATTGTATCGATGTATTTTACCATTCATCAACCAACGCCGACTGGCGAAAGGATTCAGGCCCCAATGGCAACCCAGACCAAACATGAGATTCTGAAGGATCAACTGCTGGACGAAGTCACGCGCCTGCCCTCGGGAACTCGCCTGCCGACCGTCAAGGAGCTGATGGACCTTCACCAAGTCAGCCAGGCCACCGTTGACCGCGCCCTGGGACACCTCAAGGAAAAGGGCTATGTGCGGGCGGTGGTCGGCCGCGGGACCTTTACCTGCAGACCGGCTTCTGTATCGGACTTGCGCAATGTCGACCTGGTTCTGTTCGGCAGCCGAAAGTCGGTGGACAGTCCCAGTTTCCACCGCGAATTGATCGAACGGTTGAGCAAGCAACTTGGTGAGCAGGGCGGCTGGCTGCGGGTAACGGTATTGCCCTATGAGTGCTCAGCGGGCGAAGCGGCTCAAACCCTGGAGAAGCTCTCCCCCAAAGGACTGATCCTGGTGAACCTCTCCAACGCGGACATTGTAAGGTGGGTCAAGGAGCGCGACCTGCCCTATGTGCTTCTCTTCCCGGATTGCCGCCGCGACCAGCCCAACAGCGTCCTGATTGACAACCGGGCCATCGTCCGGCAATGGATCGGGCATTTGACCGAGCTGGGACATCGCCGCATCGCCTATCTGCACGGCTCCAGCGACCAATACCATCAGCGGGACCAGAGCCAGCGGCTGCAGTATTTCTACGAGGAGATGGGGCGGGCCGGTTTGGTCGCGGATCCGGATCTCGTGCTGTTCGGAGGCTACACGCGGGAGGAGGGACTTGCCGCTACGGAGGCCTTGCTGGCTGGCGGCAAGTCATTCAGCGCGATCATCAGCGGCGACAACATCGTCAGTGGTGTTTACCAGGCCTTGCAGGGGGCCGGCCTGGAAATCGGATCCGACATCAGCGTGATCGGCGTGGACGACTGCGCCTGGGCCGCTCACTTGGTTCCCCCTTTAACTACAGTTCGCATTGCCCGTGAGTGCGTGGCGGCCTTGGCAGTCGAAAAGCTGCAGGCATTGCTCGCCCGGCCAGGCGAAAGCACTTTCCAGGAAGTGATCGAACCCCAACTCATCGTGCGCGCATCAACCCGCCCAGCCGGATGTATTGCCGACTCGGGCCAGCAGCCAATCCCGGAAGGAAAGTAACATGGAACACCTTGGCATGAGCAAAACACTGCGCTGGAGCCTGGCCCTTACCGGAATGATGGCCTGGGCTGGATTGGCTTGCGCCGATGTGGTGTTGATCGACGAGAATTTCGACCAGGCCGAGGCCGGGGTGGCCCTGGAGCAGGCCGTCGGCAGCCAATGGTCCCCCGTTGCCGGCAAGCTGGCCATCGGTGGCGGCAGAGCGCTCAACGACCAGGCCCTGGGATACGTCAAAGGCAATACCTGGAAAATGCAAGTCTACGAACGCCCGGTTTCCGCCACGCTTGCCGGAGACGAAAGCTTCCAGGCCAGTTTCTCCGCGGCCGTGCGCCGGACCGCCTCTCCCCAGTTTTATATCTATGCACTGCGCCTGCATGCCGGAGACGATTTCGTGGAGCTGGGATTCAAGGGTGACGCGGAGCGCCCCACTCTGACCGCCACCGTCTCGCGCCAAGGCAAGCCCCTCAATGCCTCCTCTCAGATCGACTACTATGCCAAAGCTCCCGATGCGGGACTGGCGGCGGTGCGCATCATCTCCCGCCCAGGCAAGACCTTCTTGACCCACCGTTTGAGCAAATCCGGGCCTTGGACCCCGGTCGGCGAACCCCTGGCCGATGGCCTGGGAGCGATCGACAAGGTCAGCCTGCGCTACTACGCGGTGGGTTTCTGGAGCGCCATGGACGACATCCAGGTGATGATCGCCGGCGACTCGTCGGGAAAGGATGACCGCGACGGACAATAGGAACCGGGTTAAAGGGGGGTGGGGCACACCTCTGCCGGTTCAGGTCCGCCGCACTTGCAAGAGAGAATGCATGACGATTCATGCAGCGCGCACCAACAAAGGAGACAGATGAGATGATGGAGACCATTCACCCCGAACGGCCAGCCAGAAGGCGTGGCTTCACCCTGATCGAGCTGCTGGTCGTTATTGCGATCATAGCCATTCTGGCGGCCATGCTGCTGCCGGCTCTGAACGCGGCCCGCGAGAAAGCCAATTCGATCGTCTGCGTGAACAACCAGAAGCAGCTGGCCCTGGGCTTCACCCAGTACTCGATGGATTACGACGGCTTCTTCCTCCACTACTATGGGAACGATCCAAGGTATTCGTACGCATCGGCGGCCGAATACATCAGCGCCACCGTTGATCCGGTCAACGACAATTTCAAGAACTACGAATCGTTCTTGTGTCCCTCCACGTTCAAGAACCATTCTCCGGCCTGGACCAAAAGCTACCGCCTGTGGTACGGCGCATCGTACTACAGCGTGGCTCCCTACGCCTTCCCACTGTTCAAAGAATCCAGATCCAGCATCTCGTCCAATCCATCCGACGTGATGTACCTGGGAGACACCGCCAGCAATCCGGACCTGAGTGTCAGCGCCTGGGCGGGAAACTCCTTTCTGAGATCAGGCAACAATAGCTATGCCAACCTGGTATTGCGGCATGGCAAGTATGCCAACGCCCTGTTCCTGGACGGACATGTGGGGGCCATTGGCCGGCGGGACATCGGCTCGGCCGGCAAGGTAAGGCTGGCCCTGGGGCGGTCGCACGGTTTCGACCCCTATCCAATCCTTGCCTACCGCCCCTCGGACGACTCGGCACCCATTACCCTGCCGTAGGACTCGTCTGGCCCCTGCCGCTCCCCAGGCTCTGCTTGTGTAGCGGCAGTGGCCAACGCTTAAGACAATCCGTTTGGACAAACAACGCACCAGTGGTGGAACTCGGGAATGACAATGACAATGCATGGCGGAGATGGGCGGCGAAGCCGCACAGGGGGCGAATGGCTGGCGGCGGCTCTGATGGGTTGCCTGCTGGCTTCCGTCCCGACCGAGGCCGCGACGCCGGAAGCCGTTGCGACCGTATGCATTAGCGAGACGGTACAGATCGATGGCCACCTGGCGGAGCCTTTCTGGGCCGACGGCCCTTGGTGCAGCTCGTTCCGGAGCCTGAAATCCGATGCCGCCCCCCCGGAAACCACGCGGTTTGCGGTGCGGGTATCGGACGATCGCCTGCTGATCGCGATTGTGGCGGAGCTGGCCGGTCCGTCC
Source organism: Lentisphaeria bacterium (assembly GCA_041623325.1). Classification (GTDB taxonomy): domain Bacteria; phylum Verrucomicrobiota; class Lentisphaeria; order Oligosphaerales; family JBFJXC01; genus JBFJXC01. The sequence continues at coordinate 3,806 of JBFJXC010000103.1, forward strand.
AGCCCGACCGCCGCCGACTCCGCGCCGCAAGCCGGCCAGACCGCTCTGGTGGGCTACGGCAAAGAAGATGCCCTGGAACTGTTCGTGTCGCCCACGTCCACCGGCGAAGCCTATGGTCACTGGTACCTGACGACCCGGGGCCTGGCCAGCGACACCTGGCGGCGCACCGGCGTGGATCTGGGCGGCCTGGCCGAATGGCGCAGCGGCGCCGAGGTCGCCACCCAGGTTGACGGCCGCACCTGGACCACGGAGATGGCCATTCCGCTGGCTGGCATGAAGCTGACCCCGGCCTCCGTGGACGGCAGCTGGCGGATCCTGGTCGGCCGCGTGCATCCGTCCCGCCAAGGAAGGGGCATCGTCTATTCGGCCTCCTCTCCGGTCCAGGACAGCTTTCATGACGTGGCCAACTACCAGCCCCTCCGCCTGGACCATTCCGCCCTAACCCAGTACCTCTGGTCTCTGAGGTTGATGGGAACCGGGGACATCCGCCAGAAGGCCTCCGGCGACTTGGACTATCAACTGAACATTGAAGTCACCCGGCAGAACCCCGAAGGACGGGAGTGGTTCGACGCCGGGCTCCGCGCCGAGCTTACCATTGGCGACCGCACCATCAGGGCCGAGCAGAAGGCAGCCATCGCGGTGAACCGGTCGGTAGCCATGACCCTGACCTTCGCCCTGCCCAAAAACACGCCTCCGGGCTGGACGAATCTGGATTTGCGCCTTTACAATCTTCGCCAGACGGACCAGATCCTGAGTCTTCACGGCCAGGAGGTCGAGCTGGCCTTTCAACCGGTATCCATCCGGATTCGCCAACCATTCTACCGGGATTCAATCTACGCGACGGAAACCGTGGAGGCCATCGAGGCCGACGTGACTTTGGCCCTGGACGAGTCGGTGCTGACTGGGGGAACTCTGACGGCCATTTTGCACGCGAAGGCGGGCGGGCGCACAACCATCGGCACCGCCACCTTCACGAAACTGGGCAGGCAGCAGGCGATCCGGATCGCCATTCCGGAGGATCTGCCGGCAGGCGACTATGCGCTGGAGGTGCAGGTGGCCGCGGCCGATGGCCAAAAATGGCAGACCAGCCGGACGATCCGCAAGCTGGCTGCCGCCAAGCACGAATGGCGCCTGGACGAGTCGCTGGCGCTTCTGCACAACGGCAAGCCCTTCATGCCCGTCGGCTGGTTCGGCTGGAAGGAAAGCGCCGACCCCGCCGCCGAAGGCATCAACACCGCCCATGTCTACCACCTGCCCCGCCAGGGCATCCACAAGACCCTGGCCTGGCTCGAACGCATGCATGCCGAGGGGGTGGTCGCCCTCGTCGATCCCTGGCCCGCCTCCCTCTACCGCAAGAATCAGAAAAAACCGCTCAGCCAAAAGGAGGCCGACGCGCTGCGCGAGTATGTGCGCCGCCTCAAAAACCATCCGGCGGTGATGGCCTACTACATCTATGACGAACCCGAATTCATCCCCGTGCTGCCCCAGCGCTTGGAGCAGGCCTACGAAATTATCAAGGACGAGGATCCCTATCACCCCTGCGTCACGCTCAACATGCAGTTCCAGGCCATCGCCCGCTACGCCCGCAGCGCGGACATCCTGATGCCGGACACCTATCCATCCTTTCGCGACGACGCCCCGCCCCTGGCCCCCATCTCCAAGGTCGCCAAGCATCTGGCCGAGGCCAAGCGCGTGGCCGATGGCCGCCAAGCGATATGGGTAACCCCCCAAGCCTTCGAATGGGACCAGCAAACCCCCACCGCCCGCGCTCCGAATTTCAGGGAACTGCGCAACCAGCAGGTCCAGGCCATCGCCGCTGGCGCGACCGGCTTTATCTGGTGGATCTACGGCCGCCAGCTCAACGACGCCAACCTTGCCCTGGGCGTGCCCTTTCTCAACCGGGAGGCCACTGGCCTCAAACCCGCCATTCTGGCCCCTGCCTATGCCGGGAAGTTCACGGTCACAGCGTCCGACCCCGAGCAACTGCATACCTCGGCCCGGCAACTTGGAGAACACTTCGTTGTCTTCGCGGTCAACACCAGCGACTCCCGGGAACAGCAGATCGACTTCGAGCTGCCGGCTTTGGAGACCCGAATGCTCTATGCCGTCTCGGAGGCGCGAACCTACCGCGCGGGCAATGGCCGCTGGCGCGACCGTCTCGAACCGTACGGCTCGCGCATCTACACCACCGATCCGGCTTTGGCCTGCGGCCAGACCGTGGACGCCCTGCAGCGGCGCATCGACGAGACAGTGGCCGCCCTGGCCAAACCCGGCAACCTGGCCTACCGGGAAACCGGATCCAAGGTGACCACCTCGGCGTCCCTCTCCTGGGGAGCCTTTCCCAAACGCCTCAACGATGGCTATGTGGGCCGCAATTGGCTGGCCAAACAAACAACCGGACAGCCCAACTGGGTGCAGGTCAACTTTGCCACGCCGCAAACCATCGGCCGCGTAGCCGTATACACCACGGCCACAAGCTACGAGGTCATCATCCACCAGGCCGGCAAAAAAACCACCGTGGCCTCAGGAAACAAGCCGGCGCACACCCCCCTGAACGTTCCATTCAAACCGCTAACGGCGGCCGCCGTCCAGATCATGCTGGGGGTAGACAGCGGCTCGCTCATGGTTCAGGAAATCGAGGCTTATGCCCGTTGAATTGAAAGTCAACACTATGGATCACTCCGACCAATTCTTTTCCGCGCCCACCCCGGCCGTGCCGGTGCGGGCGGTCCATCTCGACCTCAAGGGGTTGGCTCCCACCTTCACCCGGCTTCTGGAGCTACTCGACCTGTTCGCCGCTCTTCGCTTCAACGCGGTGCTGATCGAATGGGAGGACATGTTCCCCTGGTCGTTCAACCCCAAGGCGGCCTGCCAGGGACATTACACGGTCGAACAGGTTCAAGGTCTGGCTGACCGCTGCGCCGAACTGGGACTCGAGGTGATTCCGCTAGTCCAGTGCCTCGGCCATCTGGAAAATGTGCTGCGGCTGCCCGAGTACGCGCCTCTGTGCGAGTATCCCGAACGGCCTGACTCGCTCAACCCCTTGGCCGCTGGCACCCCGCAGCTGATTCAGGCCATGGTGGAGGACCTGCTTGCCGTGCTGCCCGGGGTCAACCATATGCATCTTGGCGGCGACGAGGCCTGGACCTTCGGGATGCATCCGGACACCCGGGCCTACATCCAGGAGCATGGCCAACCCGCTCTCTACATGCACCACTACCTTCCTATACTCAACATCCTCAACCAGCGAGGGGTCCGGCCGATTCTCTGGCATGACATGATGATGGACTGGCCCCCCCAAGCCTTGGAAACTCTGGCACCCCATGCCGACCTGATGGTCTGGGGTTACCGCGGAAAGCCGGACGACAATCGCCACCACCACCGCCGGGACGTGCTGGAATCCTTCGCGGCTTCGGGAGTGTGCATGTGGGGCGCCGGAGCCTTCAAAGGCGCGGACGGACCGGATCGTGAGCTACCCGTTGCCCAGGAGAGACTGGTCAATCACTTGGGTTGGGCCGAGGTGTCGAACACATTCGCCCTGAAAGGCATCGTCACCACCGGGTGGTCCCGCTACGCCTTTCCGCGTCTTCAGGTGGAACCCATCGATGCCTGCCTGCCCGAACTGGCCATGGCCGCACTGGTGTTGCACGACGGTGCCTGGCCACAGAACGGCTGGTCGCGATGCGGGCAGGTTTTGAATCAATGCGGCAACCAGGAGCGCAGCCGCCGGCTGCGATGCCTGTGCCAGTCTCTGCAAACCACCCGCGACGAGGCGTGGGCACATGTCCGGCAAATCAAGGAGCATCTGGCCAATTTGCGCATGGATCCAACGCGGCATGACGCCGGCATGGCCAATTTCCTGCTCGGGCATCTTGAACCCGCAGTCGAACGGGCCGATGGTCTGGCCTCCCGAATCATCGAGTCGCTGGACGACCTGGTCAGCCCGTCGGCCGCCAGAGCCTACGGGCAAACCCCGGTCGCGGCCCTGCGCGGCGAAGTCGACCACATCAAGCAGATGATCGCGAACCGCATGGCGGTGCCCTCCCGGGCCTGCGTCTGAAACCAAGAAGGCAGCCAACCATGTCGAATCTGATGAGCGAACACGACCTGAATTGCGATGTATTGGTCGCCGGTGGCGGGTCGGCGGGTGTGCCCGCCGCTCTCGCGGCGGCCCGGAGCGGGGTCCGGGTCATCCTGTGCCAGGACCGTCCGGTGCTGGGGGGCAACGCCTCCAGCGAGGTGCGCATGCACATTGTCGGCGCCGACGGCTCGGGCTATCGCGGCGAGGCCCTGGCCACCGAGACCCGCGAGGGCGGCATTATCGAGCAAATCCGCTTGGACAACTGCGTGGCCAACGGCCAGCGCTCCGCCTCCATGATGGACCTGACCCTTTACGACCTCTGCCGGGCCGAAAACAACCTCACCCTCATGCTCAATACCGCCATCGTGGGCGCCAAGGTCGAAAACGGCGCCATCACCGAGGCCACGGCCGAACGCCAAGCCACCGAGGATCGCTTCCGCATCCGAGCCAAGGTCTTCATCGACTGCACCGGCGACGGCCGACTCGGGGCCGAGGCTGGCGCCCTTTTCCGCGAAGGCCGCGAATCCAAAACGGAGTTTGACGAACCCCTGGCTCAAGCGGCCCCCGACCGGCAGCGCCTCGGATCCTCGCTGCTGTTCACAGCTCGCAAACACGACAAGCCCATGCCCTTCCAGGCCCCCTCCTGGGTCCGGCGCTTCACCGAGGACGAGTTGACCTTGCGCACCCACGCCACGGAGGGCAAGACCGACTTCGGATTCGAATACGGGTATTGGTGGCTCGAATGGGGCGGACATTTGGACACGATCAAGGACAACGAGACGATCCGCGACCATCTGCTGGCCGCCATGCTGGGCGCCTGGGACCATGTGAAAAACGGTCCCCCCGATTCGCCAGCCTATCCCGACCCCGACTCCCACGGCGCCAGCCACTGGGCTCTGGACTGGTTCGGGTTCCTGCCCGGCAAACGCGAAAGCCGCCGGTTCGTCGGCCTGCACACCCTGACCGAAAACGACCTGCGCGAAGCCAAACAGCTCGACGACGCCATTGCCTACGGCGGCTGGCCCATCGACACCCATCCTCCCCGCGGCATCGACGCCCCCGACGAGCGCCCCGCTGTCCAGCACAAGCTGCCCTACTTGTACGATGTGCCCCTGCGGGCCTGCGTGAGCGCCAATCTCTCCAATCTCATGTTCGCCGGCCGCAACCTCTCGGCCACCCATCTGGGCTTTGCCTCCACCCGCGTCATGGCCACCTGCGCGGTAGTCGGCGAAGGCGTAGGCACGGCGGCGGCCTACGCGGTGCTGAAGAATTGCCTGCCTACCGACCTGCCGGCCGACGCCGCTGCCATGCAGGCCATTCAGCAGCGCCTGCTTCAACAGGATGCCTATCTGATCAATCGGCTAAACGAGGATCCGACCGATCTGGCCCGTTCGGCGACCATCACTGCCAACAGCGAGCAACCCGACGGTCCGGCGGCCAATGTTGTCAGCGGCCAGACCCGGGCGGTCCATGGCCCCCGGGGCGCCCGAGCCGAACATGCCCGTGCCGGCACACATCGCTGGATGAGTGACCCCGCCGCCGGCCTGCCCGCCTGGCTTGAGCTGCGCTGGGACGAACCTCAAACCGTCGGCTGGGTCCAGCTGATCTTCGACACCGGCATGCACCGGGTACTGGCCCTTAGCCAAAGCGACGGCTTCACCGCCCGGATGCAATGGGGCCGGGCCCAGGCGGAAACGGTCCGCGACTACCGGATCGAAGTCGAGACGGAAAAAGGCTGGCAGATGGTCGAAAGCATCGAGGGCAACTACCAGCGCCGCCGCGAGCATCGCCTGGCCGAACCAGTGACCACCCAGGCCCTGCGCATCACCGCTCTGGCAACCAACGGCCTCGACCACGCCCGCATCTGCGAAATGCGCGTGCACGCCGCCACGCCGACCGCCTTCCAGCATTCGTAGGCCTACCGTCGACCCGGCCGACCGCAAGGTTCGTGTACCGTTATCGTGTCCCGATCCCCCGAATCGGCGGTTTCGCCAGACGACCACGGGGCACGACCACGCGAGACGACCGGACAACCGCAAGGCTCGTGTACCGCAATCGTGCCCCGTTATCGTGTCCCGATCCCCCGAATCGGCGGTTTCGCCAGACGACCACGGGGCACGACCACGCGAGACGACCGGACTGCCGCAAGGCTCGTGTACCGCGATCGTGCCCCGTAATCGTGTCCCGATCCCCTTAATCGGCGGCTCTCGCCAGACGAGGGCGGAGCACGACCACGCGAGACGATTGGACTGCCGCAAGGGTCGTGTACCGTTATCGTGCCCCGTTATCGTGTCCCGATCCCCCGAATCGACAGCTTTCGCCAGACGAGCAC
>JBFJXC010000104.1:0-10197 GCA_041623325.1 Lentisphaeria bacterium
GGCAGGCGGGGCGGGCCCCGCCTTTGTTAGCCGACTGACGAAACGCAAGACGATTACGGGGCACGATAGCGCGAGACGATGCAACGATTGCCTTAACTCAATGGCGGCAGGCGGCGGTTAGCCGGGTCATTCCCCCCGGGGCTGGCGTCGGCTTTTGAAAAGACGGTCGTAGGGGATCCCCAGGTTCTGGATTTTGTAGCGGACCATGCGCCCGGTGATGCCCAATTCCCTGGCCGCGGCGCTGACGTTGCCACGGGTGCGCTTGAGGGCATCCACGATCATATCCTTTTCCATGACTTGGATGCGGGCCTTCAGGGTGCCGACGCCCATGTCGCTACTGCCCGGCACTTGCAGAGTGGGAGGCAGATCGCGGCCGTGCACGACCCCGTCGTGGCACATCAGAATGGCGTGCTCGATGCAGTTTTCCAGTTCCCGCACGTTGCCGGGCCAGTGGTAGGCCAGCAGCATCTGGATGGCGGGGGTGCTGATGCGCCGAACCTGCTTGCCCATGGATTCGGACAGCTTCTTGATGAAGTGGTTGGCCAGCAATAGAATGTCGTTCTTCCGGTCCCGCAGCGGGGGAAGGTGAACGGCGAAGACGTTGATGCGGTAGTAGAAGTCCTGCCGGAAGGCGCCCTCGGCCACCATTTCCTCCAAATTGCGGTTGGTGGCCGCGATGATGCGGACATCGGCTTTGAGCGTCTCGTTGCTGCCGACCCGCTCGAATTCCCTCTCCTGCAGCACGCGCAACAGTTTGAGCTGGATGGTGGGGGAGAAATCGCCGATCTCGTCCAGAAAGAGGGTCCCGCCTTCGGCCTCTTCGATCCGGCCCCGGCGCGACCGGATCGCCCCGGTAAAGGCCCCCTTCTCGTGCCCGAAAAGCTCGCTCTCCAGCAAATTCTCGCTGAGAGCGGCACAATTGACCTTGACGAAGGGCCCGGAAGCCCGTCGGCTGGAGTAATGGATGGCCGAGGCCACCAGCTCCTTGCCGGTGCCGCTCTCCCCCCGGATCAGAACCGTGGTGCTCTGCTCCGCCACCAGATGGATGCGGTTGAAGATGTCGCGCATTTCCGCGGAACTGCCGATAATGTTGTCGGGCTGGTACCGGTCCTGGAGCTGGTTGCGAAGCCGGAGGTTCTCCTCCTCCAGGGCCTGCTTCTCCAGACGCGCCAGACGGCGCTGGCGGGTGTCGTGGGCGATGATCCCGGCCACGATGGAGAGCACTTTCTGGGCCTCGTCCAGATCGATGGTCTGGCGGGGTACGTCCACGGAAATGGTGCCCACCGTCTCATTCTCCAGGATGACCGGCACGCAAATGAAGCTGTTCTGCTCCAGCACGGCGCTGCCCCGGCGGTGGATGCGGCTTTTGAAGCGGGGTTCGTCGGACATTTTGGGCACGATCAGCGGCTGCCCGTAGCGCAGGACCGCCCCGGTGATGCCCTCGCCCATGCGGTAGACCACATCGCTGCGCATGCTGTCGCCCAGCACCTCCACGACCAGCTCCTTGTTGTCCGGGCTGGTCAGCATGATGGTCCCGTGATTGAAACCCAGGCGCTTCTCCAGCACCTTGAGGATATTCTGAAACATCTCCTGCTGGCTCGAGCGCGTCGCAATCAGCTTGGAGATCTCGTACAATGCCTCCAGCTGCCGAACGTGGCACTGGCCGCATGCCGCCGCCGGGCCTGAGCTGTTCGCCTCCGGCGGCGTGTCGTGACCGGTCGTTTTCATCGTCGTGGCAATGTCCTTTATAGCTAAATCCAAAACTGCTCCTTGTTACAAAGCAATAAACGCGCCAAGTGCCCGCCCCCGCTTGGGCGCCGGCCCGCCCGCGCCTGCGGCCGGGCCCGCCGATACCATTATGTTCCCCCCGCAGCACAATTTGCGACAAGCCGACGACGGGGCTAAAGGCAATGGGTGAATCGTCTCGCTTTATCGTGTCCCGCAATCGTCTGGGGCTTCCAGCGGGCGGTGCACGACGGCATAGCACGACGACGGGACACGCCAGTCAAGACGCACCAGTGAGTCAATGCCATTGGATGCTCCAGTCGGGCAATTGGGCAGGCACCGAACCACTGGCCATCCCCCAGGCCTCCGCCCATAGCTCCAGGCGCCGCCCCCCCCAATAAACCGGGACCGACCATGTTTTCCTTCCATCCCAGAACCGTGACGAAATTGTCGCAACGCCGTCGCAACCTCCTGATTTGAAGAGTGATGAGTCGCCGTCCTGCCATATCCCCAACGAGCGACCTGACAATTATTTCCCACCGGCCACCGGGGTGCCGCGTCCTCTCCCCGGATCGTAACGCATTGATAATGAGCGCATTGAATGCCCATGGCAACAATTGGCACCGACCTTGCGATTAGGGGGGCGTCCCAAGACGAAAGGGATGAACGAAACCAAGCCAAGGCGGCGCAGGCCGCAAAACCGAAACAGAAGGAAGCAAGGTCATGAGAAAGATCGCGATCTACGGCAAGGGCGGCATCGGCAAATCGACCACGACACAGAACACGGTGGCCGGTCTGGCCGAGATGGGCAAGAAGGTGATGGTGGTCGGCTGCGACCCCAAGGCGGACTCCACTCGCCTGCTCCTGCACGGACTGGCCCAGAAGACCGTGCTGGACACCCTGCGCGAAGAGGGCGAGGACGTGGAGCTGGACGACATCCTGAAAGAAGGCTACGGCGACACGCGCTGCGTGGAGTCCGGCGGTCCGGAACCGGGCGTCGGCTGCGCCGGCCGGGGCATCATCACCTCCATCAACATGCTCGAACAGCTCGGCGCCTACGATGAGGAGCACGAGTTGGACTATGCCTTCTACGACGTGCTCGGGGACGTGGTCTGCGGCGGCTTCGCCATGCCCATCCGCGACGGCAAGGCCCAGGAGATCTACATCGTGGTCTCGGGCGAGATGATGGCCATGTACGCGGCCAACAACATCTGCAAGGGCATCGTCAAATACGCCGACGCCGGCGGGGTGCGCCTGGGCGGCCTGATCTGCAACAGCCGCAAGGTGGACAACGAGCGCGAGATGATCGAGGAGCTGGCCCGCCAGCTGGGAACCCAGATGATCCACTTCGTGCCGCGCGACAACATGGTCCAGCGCGCCGAAATCAACCGCAAGACGGTGATCGACTTCGATCCGGAACACGGGCAGGCCGACGAGTACCGGGCCCTGGCCAAGAAGATCGACGAAAACAAGATGTTCGTCATTCCCAAGCCTCTGGAAATCGAGGAGCTGGAAAAGCTGCTCATCGACTTCGGAATCGCCAACTAAGCCCCGGACAACCACCCGCAGATTAACACAAGGAGAACCCGTCATGAGCATGGTAATGATCAAATCCATAGTTCGCCCGGAAAAAGCCGATGCGGTCATGGAGGCCCTTTTGGAAGCCGGCTACCCGGCCGTCACCAAGGTCGAGGTCTACGGTCGCGGCAAGCAGCGCGGCATCAAGATCGGCGAGGTCCACTACGATGAGCTGCCCAAGACCATGCTGCTCACCGTGATCCCCGAAGGCGACAAGGACTTCGTGGTGCGCACGGTGATCGACAAGGCCCGCACCGGCTCGGGCAACTTCGGCGACGGCAAGATCTTCATCTCCCCGGTCGAGGAAGTCTACACCGTCAGCTCGGGCGTCAAGGAGAGCTGAGAAAGGGTTTTGCAATGAAAGAAGTCATGGCCATCATCCGCATGAACATGATCAACAAGACCAAACGGGCCCTGGCCGAGGCGGGAATCACCTCGTTTACCGCCACCGGCCGCGTCATGGGACGCGGCAAGGGCAACGTGGACTTTCGGATCATCCAAGGGGCCACCGAAGGCCACCAGGAGGCGATCGCCCAGCTGGGGCAGGGGCCGCGCCTGGTTCCCAAGCGCCTGCTGAGCGTCGTGGTCTCCGACAGTTTCGTGGAGCGCACCGTCAAAGCGATTATCGACACCAACCAGACCGGAAACGCCGGCGACGGCAAGATCTTCATCTTGCCGGTCAGCGAGACCACCCGGGTCCGTACCGCCGAAACGGCCACGGGACCGGAGGCCGCCAGCGTCCTGGACTCCTCCGGCGCCTGATCGCCCCATTCCCAAGCCGATCCCCCCGCCACGCGGGGCATTGAAGGAGAATACCCATGTCTGAAGAGATCAAATTGCCCGATCCGGGGCCGCTCAAGGAGGCGATCCTGGCGAAGTACCCGACCAAGGTGGCGCGCAAGCGCAAGAAGTCCATGGTCGCCAACGACCCGGAAACCCGCCCGGCCGTCCAGGCCAACGTGCGGACCGTTCCGGGGCTGATCACCCAACGGGGCTGCTGCTACGCCGGCTGCAAGGGCGTGGTTCTGGGCCCGACCCGGGACATCGTGAACATCACCCACGGACCCATCGGCTGCGGCTTCTACAGCTGGCTGACCCGCCGCAACCAGACCCGTCCGGAAACCCTCGACCACGAAAACTACATGCCCTACAGCTTCTCCACCGACATGGAGGAGTCCAACGTGGTCTTCGGCGGCGAGAAGAAGCTCAAGCAGGCCATCCAGGAGGCCTACGACCTGTTCCACCCCCGCGGCATCGCCGTCTTTGCCACCTGCCCGGTCGGTCTGATCGGCGACGACATCCACGCCGTCTGCAAGGAGATGAAGACCAAGTTCGGCGACTGCAACGTGTTCGCCTTTAGCTGCGAAGGCTACAAGGGCGTTTCCCAGTCCGCCGGCCATCACATCGCCAACAACCAGCTGTTCAAGCACCTGGTCGGCAACGACGACTCGGTCAGCGCGGGCAAGTTCCGCATCAACATGCTGGGCGAGTACAACATCGGCGGGGACGCCTTCGTGATCGAGGAGCTGCTGGAACGCTGCGGCATCGAACTGGTGGCCACCTTTTCGGGCAACTCGACGCTCAAGCAGTTCGAGAACGCCCACACGGCCGACCTGAACTGCATCATGTGCCACCGCTCCATCAACTATGTGGCCGAAATGATGGAGACCAAGTTCGGGCTGCCCTGGATCAAGGTCAACTTCATCGGGGCCGATGCCAGCGCCAAGAGCCTGCGCAAGATCGCCCAGTACTTCGACGACGCCAAGCTGACCGAGCAGGTCGAGAAGGTGATCGCCGAGGAGATGGCCACGGTCGAGAAGGCGGTCTCGGCCATCCGTCCGACCACCCAGGGCAAGCGCGCCATGATGTTCGTGGGCGGTTCCCGAGCCCATCACTACCAGGAGCTGTTCAACGAGCTGGGCATGGTCACGGTCAGCGCCGGCTACGAATTCGGCCACCGCGACGACTACGAGGGCCGCGAGGTGCTGCCCACCATCAAGGTCGACGCGGACAGCCGCAACATCGAGGAACTCGAGGTCGAGGCCGACCCCGAGCGCTACAGCCCCCGAAAGTCCGAGGCCGAGCTGGCCAAGCTGGCCGGCAAGGGCCTGACCTTCCGGGACTACGAGGGCATGATGCCGGCCATGAAGACCAACGCTCTGGTCATCGACGACATCTCCCACTACGAGATGGAGAAGCTGATCGAGTTCTACAAGCCGGCCGTCTTCTGCGCGGGCATCAAGGAAAAGTACTGCGTCCAGAAGCTCGGAGTGCCCATGAAACAGCTGCACAGCTACGACTACAGCGGTCCCTATGCGGGCTTCAAAGGCGCCGTCAAGTTCTACCAGGATATTCAGCAGATGGTGGCCAACCGCATGTGGTCCCTGCTGAAAGCCCCCTGGCAGGAGACCGGGCCCCAGCTGGATGCCGACTACATCGGCTAGCCAACGCCTGGAATATTACCACCCACTAGTTCCGAAGGAGGAGATCATGCTCCTGAGACATACCACCAAGACAGTCGCCGACCGTGAGGCCCTCACGGTCAACCCGGCTAAGACCTGTCAGCCCATCGGGGCCATGTACGCGGCGCTGGGAGTGCACAACTGCCTGCCCCACAGCCACGGCTCCCAGGGGTGCTGCTCCTACCATCGCAGCACCCTGACCCGCCACTACAAGGAGCCGGTCCTGGCCGGCACCAGTTCCTTCACCGAAGGCTCGTCGGTCTTCGGGGGACAGGCCAACCTGCTCCAAGCCATCGACACCATGTTCACCGTCTACAATCCCGATATTATCGCCATCCACAGCACCTGCCTGTCGGAGACCATTGGCGACGATCTCAAGCAGATCATCACCAAGGCCATGGAGGACGGCAAAATCCCGGCGGGCAAGAATGTGGCCTACGCCCACACCCCGTCCTACACCGGCAGTCATGTCACCGGCTTCGCCAACATGTGCGAGAGCTTCGTGGATCAGTTCGCCGAAAGCAGCGGCGTAAAAAGCAAACGGATCAACCTGCTGCCCGGCTGGGTGGAACCCTCGGACATGCGCATACTCAAGCGCATGCTGGCCGAAATGGGGCTGGACGTGGTCATGCTGCCGGACACCTCCGACGTGCTCGACGCCCCCATGACCGGCAAAGGCGGCATGTATCCGGCCGGCGGCACGACCCTGGAGCAGATTCGCAGCATGGGCGACAGCGCCTTCACCTTCGCCCTCGGGGACTGGGCCAGCACCAGCGCGGCCACCAAGCTGAACGCCAAGTTCAACATCCCCGTCGAGGTGATGGACCTGCCCATCGGCCTGTCGGCGACCGACCGCTTCCTGGACCGGGTCCGCACCGTCACCGGCAAGCCGGTGCCGGCCAGCCTGACCGCCGATCGCGGACGGCTGCTGGACATGATGACCGACATGTACCAGTACCTGTACGGCAAGACCGTGGCCCTCTATGGCGACCCGGATCAGTTGATTCCGCTGACCGAGTTCCTGCTGGACTTGAACATGGTTCCCAAGTTCATCGTCAGCGGGACCCCCGGCAAGAAGTTCATGAGCCGCATGGAACAGCTCGTGCCCGACTCCAAGTTCAAGAACGGCAAGTGCGCCGACATGTTCCTGATGCACCAGTGGATCAAGAACGAAAAGGTCGACCTGCTCATGGGCAACACCTACGGCAAGTACATCGCCCGCGACGAGGACATTCCGCTGATCCGCATGGGTTTCCCCATCATGGACCGGGTCGGGCACCAGTACTTCCCGACCCTGGGCTACCGCGGCGCCATGCACCTGCTGGAGAAGATCCTCTCCGCCCTCATGGACCGCAAGGACCGCGACGCCCCTGAGGAAAGCTTCGAGCTGGTCATGTAGGCCGTCCAGACGCTTCTGTTCACGCGGGCCGCCCAAACCGGGCGGCCCGTTTTTTTTGGGTAAGAGCGGCCTGTCCAGTGGCCAGGCTCTTGGCGGCCCTGAACGTCTCCATCCGGCCCCAAGCCCCACTCGCCCGGGCGGGCTAGTCGACCGGCCGAATCCAGGCGGTCATCTCAAGGTTGAAGCCACGGCGGGCCTCCAGGAATCGGCGGACGGCATCCCGGCTGTCGATGCCGCTGTCGGTTGCGCCCGCCTGGGGCCGAGTCAGGATTTGCCTGAGTACCGGAAAGCGCCCGCCGCCACCGGCCATGGTGTAGCTGTTAAACGCCACTTTCAGACGCCCAGCCTCCGGCAAGGCCGTGCCATCGGCGGCCAGCAGCCGCTCCACGGCATGGTCCGGCCCCGTGAGGACTCGGATTCCCCAGACCCCGCAATAGGCGCTGGAATTCTGCTGGCGGAGCTGTTCGCCGATCACGGCCCGCAGCTCGGCCGGAGTCAGAAATGCATAGCCGATCCGGTTCTCATAGGGAACAAGTCCGAAAAGGTCGGCCTCGGTCACGATGCCCCTGGGCAGACCGGCTCCGGAAAGTCGCCCATGCAGGACGACATCCGCGCCCACGGCGGCCGCGAGCGCCTGGCAGATCAGTTCGCTGGTTTGGCAGCTCTTGCCCGGAACGCCATCCGGGGAGATCGGGCGAGGCAAGCGGCCTACGGTTCGTCGGCGGAAATCGTCTGCGGCTGCCAGCCGGAGAGCAAGGCGGCTGCCCACCGTCTGGTCAAGGGCAATGGTAGCGTCAGCGAGGAGCAGTTCGGAGCTAATGTCCAGAACCGAATCCTGGTCGGGATCAACCAGCAGGCGCACCACCCCCAAGTGACATGCCCCACTGGCAGTCTGGACGTACCAGGTTTTGCTGCCGATCTTCAAGCCGGGGAAATCCCGGTGCGTATGCCCCCCCAACACCAGGTCGATCTCGGGAAAGCGCCGCACAATGTCCCGGATTTCGTTGACGCCACGGCCGTCCTGATAGAGCCAGCCCTGGTGGGCGGCCAGGATAATCGCGTCCGGCCTGGCCCGGTGCACCTCGGGGATGATCCGCTCGAGCATGGCCATGGCCGTCTCCACCTGGAGCTTGGCATAGGCCTCTCCCCAGAACCAGTTGTGAAGATAGCCAGCGGTCGCCCCAATGACGGCAAGGCGGGCTCCCGCGCGCTCGAACAGACGCCAGGCGGGATAAGCGACGCCGTCCGGGCCGGGAGTCTTCCCTTCTGGCAAATCGATGCGGACGTTGCCGCAGAGCACCTTGCCGCCGGCGCCGGCGCACAGCGCGCGGAACTGGGCCAGGCCGTAGTCGAATTCATGGTTGCCCGGGACCCAGACATCGTAATCGAGCAGGTTGAGCATCTCCACGGCGACCTGCCCTCTGGACAAACTGGCCTCCAGAGTTCCCTGCGCGGTATCTCCGCAGTCGACCAAAACGGTTCGATCGCCGCCGGCCTGCCGTCGCTGCTGCTTGATCAGGGTCGCCAGTCTCAACCAGCCGCCGGAGTCCTGGCCGGCCGAGCCGTGCCGGATGTGCCCGTGCAGATCGGCCGTGTACAGAATGCGGATCTCGATCGGCTCGGCCAGGACCCAGACGCCCGACCAGGCCAAACAGAGCGCAATCGCGAAATCCCGAATTCTCCGCTTCACAGCGGTGCTCCCCACATCTTGTCTACCAAGTTTCAAGCCGATATGGCGGCCTTCAAGAGCCGGTCGATCATGCCGCCGGGTTGCCTGTGCTGCCGAGGCCGTTGCCGAAATTAATCACGCAGCGCCATGAGTTTGTCAGGATATAGCTGGTGATGTTCTTCGAGGTCGGTTTCCGATGTGTATTTGGCATGAAAGTGCCTGACGAAATCTTCCTTACTAGGGTATTCCTCGCTCCGGATTTTGCCAAGAAGGTACGGTGGTCACTCCCTGAAAGGTTCGGAAGGTTGTTTCTGTCAATGTGCCCAAAGGCTCCGTGCTGCAGGATGAATCGGTTGACTAGGCGGGTCCGGATTGAAATTTCAACGCGTTCAATCGCGTCCATTGTGAGAACCCGGAGCTGTCGGTCGAAGACGTAGCGGTCCCATACGGTTTCGAAACAGGTTCCCGGTTGCAAATGGTCGCTGCAGGGCTGGCGGAATGGATGCCAATAGGCGCTCAGCCGATAGTAGTTCACCTCGCTCAGTCGGGAGGTGAGCAGGTCATGGTCATTTACTTGGAGTGCGGTCGCCAGGGACCGTTTTGTTACGCCGAGGCCCGCCTCGGCCGGCGGCGGGGGGGGGGGCGCCTTTGTGTGCCGACTGACGAAACGCAAGACGATTACGGGGCACGATGACGCGAGACGACGCAACGATTGCCTGAACTCAATGGCGGCCGGCGGCGGTTTCCCGGATGAAGGGCCTGCGGCGCAGCCGCTCTGGAGTGCGGTCGCCAGGGACCGCTTTGTGACGCCGAGGCCCGCCTCGGTCGGCGGCGGGGGGCCGCCTTTGTGTGCCGACTGACGAAACGCAAGACGATTACGGGGCACGATGACGCGAGACGACGCAACGATTGCCTGAACTCAATGGCGGTCGGCGGCGGTTTTCCGGATGAAGGGCCTGCGGCGCAGCCGCTCTGGAGTGCGGTCGCCAGGGACCGCTTTGTTACGCCGAGGCCCGCCTCGGCCGGCGGCGGCGGAGATTTCCTCAGTCAACGGGGTTGGACGTGGTGGGCCTGGAGGGCTTTAAGCACCTCGAGATTGGCTTTGGGGAAGGGATAGTCGCGGAGTTTGGCCAGGGGAACCCACTTGAGGGGTTGGCCCCGGTGATGCCGGGCGTGGCCGGAGACGACCCGGCACAGGTAGGCCGTCAGGGTGATCCGGAAATGGCTGTAGGCATGCCTGACCCGGCAGAGTTGTTGAGTGATCTCCACGTCCAGGCCCGTTTCTTCGCGCACTTCCCGGATGGTCGTCTGGTTCAGGGTCTCGCCCGCCTCCTGTTTGCCGCCGGGAAACTCCCAGAGCCCCC